>CAYGKC010000013.1:0-30896 GCA_964350585.1 uncultured Gammaproteobacteria bacterium | reverse complement strand
TTGTGGGTTCGATTCCTACAGGGCACAATTATAAATATGCGCCTATAGCTCAGTCGGTAGAGCAGTTGCCTCTTAAGCAAACGGTCGCAGGTTCGAATCCTGCTGGGCGCAAAATAAAAAAATCCCTACTAAGGGATTTTTTATATTACTGTTTTTTTTACTGTTCCATTCCTCTAACTTCTTTACCTTTCAAATAATCCTTCAGATTTTTACCTGCTTTGAATTTTACAACAAGAACTGTTGGAATAGTAATCTTTTCAGAGACATTCCTTGGATTAATTCCTTCTCTTCCTTTCCTTGGTCTAGCAGAAAATGTTCCAAAACCGGTAAGAACAACTTCCCCGCCTCCCTTAATTGTTTCCATGGTAGTTTGCGTGAAAGCATTCAAGGCTGCTTCTGCCTGTGCCTTGTTAATGCCGACTTTAGCGGCTATTTTTTCTGATAGTTCTGCTTTATTCATATTAATAGATTAAATTATTTATTATTATAATTAACAAATTTTAAGTAAACATTAACTAACTATTTTATTTAACTTGGATAATTTCCCTAATTCTATCGATTTTTTTACATTTTCCATTTTTACTATCTATTTCAACATAAACAGCGTCGAATTCTACAGGTCCGTTTTCGGGTAAATCGTGTTTCTTCGATGATTTTCCTGTTCCTAAGAACAAATTCATAATCTGATCCTTATTCGCTCCAATGACTGAATCATAATAACCAACCATTCCGACATCGGTTATAAATCCAGTGCCGCTATCTAATATTCTGGCGTCTGCAGTTTGGACATGCGTATGCGTGCCTATAACTGCCGATATCTTGCCATCAAAATAATTGGCAAAAGCTACTTTTTCAGAAGTTGCCTCACAATGAAAATCAACTATTATGTTTTTTGAATCAAACTTCTTTAAAAGTTTTTCCATTATTTTAAAAGGACTGTTTACGCTCTCTTCCATAAATACTTCTCCTAATAAGTTTACCACAATTAATTTATGTTTGCCAACAAATACGGCTTTATAACCGACTCCCGATTTTTTTTCTTTATAATTTGCCGGTCTAATAATAGGATAATCCTTATCATTTAAAATTTCATCACTACCGGCTTTTTTCCAAGCATGATTGCCGGTAGTAAAAAAATTTATGCCGCTTTCTCGGATTTCTTCCAGTGTTTTTTTAGTAAAACCAATTCCGTGAGCCAAGTTTTCAGCGTTGGCAATTACCAAGTGAGGTTTATATTTCTTTTGAAGTTTAGGTAAATACTGCCTTATAGCATTACGCCCGACCTTACCAATAACATCAGATATGAATATTATTTTTAACATATGATAATTTATCTGGCAAATTCTACGATTCTCTTTTCCCTTATAACATTGACTTTGATTTCTCCAGGGTATCTTAATTCACTTTCTATTTTTTCTGCCACGTCTTTCGCCATTTTTATTGCCCCCAAATCGTCGACGGAATCAGGCGTTACAAAAATTCTAACTTCCCTTCCGGCTTGTATGGCATAAGCTTTTTCAACTCCTTCAAACGAAGTAGCGATAGATTCCAATTCGGAAAGTCTTTGCAAATAATTTTCATAAGAATCTTTTCGAGCGCCAGGCCTGGCACCAGAAATTGCATCAGCAACTTTAACAATTACCCCTTCAAGAGTTTTGGGCTTATCATCATGATGAGAAACAACAGCTTCTATAATATCTTCTGAGATACCAAATTTTTTACAAATGTCTCTGCCGATTTCCGGATGCGTTCCTTGAACTTCATGATCAACTGCTTTTCCGATATCATGCAGTAGTCCGGCCTTTTTAGACATAGCTACGTCAGCGCCAAGCTCTTCGGCTAATAAAGCCGACAAATTAGCAACTTCCATTGAGTGGTTTAAAATATTCTGACCGTAACTTGTCCTGTATTTAAGTCTTCCTAAAATTTGAACTAATTTCGGATCCAATCCGGCAACTCCTAATTCATAAACAGTACTCTCACCCGCCTTCTTAATATCAAGCGCAATTTCTTGTTTTGCTTCTTTGATTGTTTCCTCTATTCGAGCGGGGTGAATTCTTCCGTCAAAGATAAGTTTTTCAATTGCTTTCTTTGCCACTTGTCTTCTAATCGGACTGAAGGCTGAAAGTGTGATCGCTTGAGGTGTATCGTCAATAATAATTTCTACACCTGTAAGCTGTTCAATTGTTTTAATATTCCTACCTTCTCTTCCGATTATTCTTCCTTTCATTTCATCATTTGGCAAATCAACGACTGACGAAGTTGTCTCCTGAGCGTGAGTTGAAGCACATCTCTCAATAACAATCGAAAGAAGTTCTTTTGCTTTCTTTTCCATTTCCTCAGAAGCTTCACCCTCTAATTTACCTATCCTATGGGCAAGATTTTCTGAGATCATCCTTTCAATATTGTCAGTCAAAACTTTTTCTGCCTCTGCTTTAGTTAAACCTGAAATTTTTTCAAGTTTAGCCATCTGATCTTCTTTAATTTTCCCGATATCCTCTTTAGCCTTATTAATTTTCTCTAATTGATCGGTAACCTCCTGTTTTTTATTTTCAAGGTCTAACAGCT
The DNA here is from genome assembly GCA_964350585.1 of uncultured Gammaproteobacteria bacterium. Taxonomy (GTDB): domain Bacteria; phylum Patescibacteriota; class Patescibacteriia; order 2-01-FULL-39-33; family 2-01-FULL-39-33; genus JBAYJM01. The sequence continues at coordinate 28,328 of CAYGKC010000013.1, read as the reverse complement.
TTTGATCAAAAAGAGATTCTCTTTTTTCTAATCTTCTTTTGGCTAATTCGCTATCCTGCCTTAACTGTTTTGCTTCATTCTTTGCGTCATCGATAATTTTAAGTGATTTTTCTTGAGCATCAAGCAACATCTCTTTTTGCTTGGCCTTCGATTCAACCACCATTTTCTCAATTTTTGCTTCTATACTGTCCTTTTGATTCTTAGCCCATTGCTTCCTGGAAAGATAGCCTGCAAAAAAACCTCCTCCAATGCCCAAAATTACGGCAAGGATTGCAATTAATATTAGTATTGATTCCATATATTTCCCATCTAAAAAGGGGAAATGCTTAATTAGAAAATAATCCCAAAGTGGCCTTTATAGCCGAAGGATTAGAGAATTGTTTAATTTGAGTTATAAAATTAATCATATTTACAAATCATCAAAATCTACATTTCTAACAAAATTGGTAATAAAGTTTCTAAAATAAGCTAAATTTCGCCTTTTCAATTAATAATTTTTAGTATTTTTATCTTAGCATAAAAGCAGTATTTAGTCAAAATGGTTAAAAGAAATAAAAAAAGGGCGTTTCTGCCCTTTTTTTATAGAATCTACTATAAATTTGAAATATCATCTTCAATCTCGGCTATTTTTTCCTTATCCAAAGCTTCTTTTCCTTCTTTTTCTATAGTTTCAGCCTCCTTAACTATTCCATCCATTATTCCCGAAAATTCTTCTTCCGCCTCTGCCACCTGTTTGGTCATTTCATCATAAGATTTTTTTAATTCCAAATCATCATCCACGTTTACACCTACAGTTTTTAACTCATTATCAATTTCTTCTTCAAGTTTATCTTTCTTTTCTGAAATAATCTTATTAATGTTAGTTAAAACGTCAAATAATTCTTCATCTCCCATTAATTCCGCCTCATCTATTTTTGCAATAATATCTTTTTTTTCATCTTCGGTTAAATAATCTAATGCTAAAAAACCCTCTTTTATTGTAGCAATATCCATAAAATTTTTATTAATTTATAAGTAAGTATTAAGCAGCTACCGCTTCAGTTTCAGCTTCAGTTTCAGTTTTAGATTCAGCTTTATTTCTTAATTTTGCTTTTAATTCTTCTTGCATTTCTTCTATTCTAGTTTGTTGCTCGACCAACTGGTTTCTCTGCCTAATAGATTCCTGTATTTTTTTATCAACATCCTCTATTCCACCGCCTATTTCAGTTTTTTTAGATTCTAAAATAGCAAGCTGTTTTTCAATTTTTTTGTTATGGTAAGCGTCTTTCGCAGCGTTTATCTTATTTACAAGACCTGCCCACGCTTCCTTGCCTCGGTTTATTACATTATTATACTTTTCTACCGCCCCTGATCTAATTTCATTTGCCTTACCTGAAACATACTCCCTACCACTTTTTACTTTGTTTTCTACGGCGGTTTTTGCTTCACTTCCTCTTCTTGCTGCAGTCTCAGCGCCGACTATGCCAGCACCTACTGCAATATACAGGCCCTTCTCAAAGAAACTTTTTCCTTTTGCTATAAATTTTTTAGCTCCTTTCCATATACTCTCTCCTCTGCTTAAGACCCCTTTTATAAGTTTATCAACCGCTTCTTTACCCCTATTTTCCATAGTTTCTTTTGAACCTTCTTGATCCAAGACCTCGTCTTTTGCTTTACTGTTTACCTCTGCATTTTTTGGCATATAGTAATGTTATTAATGATTAACTAATTATACTAAACTTAATAAAAAAAATATACAATTACCAGTAGCCTTCCTGCCACCTTCTAAAGGCCCTAACCGCAAGGCCGGCATGCAATTTAATCCTTACGTCACTGGGCATAAAATCCAAAGTGAATTTTCTGCCTTCAATGATAATTTTTTTTGTTCCTTGATTTGCAAGACTGCTTATTTCTTTGCCTGCAAACTCAATTACCTGTTTTTGACACATCGAAGAAATAATCGGTATTACTTTTTCTAGTTCCTCTGACCTTAGTTCTTTAACATAATTACCATAAACATCTTCATTGTTTTCTAAAATTTTAATTTTTTCACCTACCCAGACATAACTCAATTTGGAAAGTATGCCATTAAAATCCTTTTCTCCTTTTTGATAGTTAAATGCTAAAATCCTAAATATTTCTCCTAAAGAAAATTTGGCTGCGTCTAACCTTTCAGCCAAAAAATCCGCTGTTGAGCTTTTACCTGTTCCACTTAATCCTTCAAGTGAAATAATTTTTTCACTTTGTTTAAGCTCTGACATAACTGCATCAACTACTTTACTTACACCGCTTATTTTTCCGGAATCAACTATAATTTCTCTCTTAGGTTGCCTTATTTGCATTCCTAGTGCAGTCAAATCTTCAATATTTTTTTCATTTATAAGGCTGTCTTTATTATCCCTTTCAATTATACCTTCCATCACATTGGCCAATTCAGCCGCAGTTCTTTGCGAACCGGAAATTTCCGAAATAAAATCCTTATTCCAAAAAAGATCAAAGCAGGATTTTACAGTCTTATTAATTTCAGAAGAACGAATTATTATTCCAACCATTTCCTGATCTTGGTAAGAAATAAATGCCACTTTTTGCCTATATACATAAATACCTACAGAAAAAGGATAATTTTCATCAGGAAAATAAAATATTTCTTCCAGATCATTTTTCCTTGAGATTTTCTTTCCTGTCAACAATTTAGTCGAAGAAATTACATTATCAATTCTTTTAATAAAAATATCGTTTTTAACCCTTCTTTTGTTCCAATCATTTGCCAAATAATCAAAAATTGTTTTTGATATTTTGTGCCTGGGCGCAGTCATAGCAAAAATTTCTCCGGGCTTTTTTATCATATCCTCATAAATCTGCTTTAATCCCTCAATTCCTTCGAAATACCTGATTGCCGGTTTTTTGGCTTCAGTATTTTTTATAGCTTCAAGATCTGGGAGTATTTGCTCAAGAATATTTTCTTTTTGCTTTAAAAATAGTATCAGATTTTCCGGCTCTTGCATGCTAAATAGCTTTCTTTTATTTTTAGGCGTTACCGATATAAGATTTTTTTCTTGCAAAGATTCAATTACTTCATAAACTGTGCTTCTTTTTATATTCGAAGCCTTTGCAAGATTTTGAATACTAGCCGGTCCTAATTGCAAACCAGCTATATATAGTTTAGCTTCTTTATTATTTAATCCAATGCTTTGAAGATATTGTTCCAGTTGCATATATTATGGCATCATTTCTAATGCCAGTTTTTTGATTTGCTGGCGTTCTCTCTTCATTATTTGGACAAATTCTTCGCGACTAATATCTCGCTCCGAAACCACACTACCCTCAGAATTCTTTACTGCGGTCTTAAAATCTTTTAATCTTGTCCAAGAGTCTGCAAAAACTGCCTTATTATCTCTTGGTTCGATCACTCCGGAATTATTGGTATTAAAGGGATTTGATATTTTTCCATCTATAATAAAATATTTATCATTTTTTATAAGTCTTTTTAATCTCTTAAACTTAATAAGGTCATCAGATGTATGGAACCATTCTCCATATACTTCTGCTTCAGGATAAGCAGTTTTAAAAGTTTCCGATGCAATATTCAAACTGGCGCCCTCATGGCAAAACTCATCAATAACAGCTATTCTTTTACTTTGGAATTTATCTCCAAATGCCTGATGAATTTGATGAACATAATCTTCAACGGCATTTTTAATCTTATCATCAGATTGATAGTCAACATACATCCAAGGTATCCCATTAACCCCTGTTTCTTTAGTATCTTTTTCTCTGCCAATATTTACAAAACTTATAGATGGGCAGGGTTTTTCTAAAAACAAGGACCGCCAAGCTTCTTTAAAAAATAGACCGAGTAAGCGAGCTGATTTATCCAAAAATATAACATTATCAATATCCCTATCCAAAATTGCACTTATAATATCTTTCATTCTCTCTTTCATTTTTTCTCTTGTATTTTTTTCTTTTAGCGATCCAAAATACTTTACTGCCGTTAACCGATCTCTTTCTTCAAGGAGTATTTGCCTCATACTTTGCTTATCACGCAAATTTTTTGGCCCTTCAATAATATGTTTAAGTTTTTCTTCTTGAACAGCATCTTGTTCTTCTTCTGCGCTTTCATCCCAAAAATTTATTAAATCTTCTTCATCATCCATAATGTCCATAGATTCAGCCACTGCAACGGACTGTTTTAAATATTCGTTTTTTTTCATATTTTTCCTTATTTTAAATAAATTTTAATTTATTAAAATCAAATATCGATTTTTTCGTCATTATTTATAATATTAGACTAAATTTATAAATATGTCAAATAATTTCTTATTATTTTTATTAATTTTAAATAATTTTATTTAATATTTATTACATAATTTTATCTTAATTTAGATATATATTCAATTATAATATAATGGAATGACGAAACTATTGACAAAATAATGCAACTAAGCTATAATTCTAATAGAAATAAATGTATGAGAAAAAAAATTCAAAAAGCGTACGAAGACAGAAGAATAAAAAGTTGGAATCAGTTGATTCAAATATAAAACGGGCATAGGCCCGTTTTTTTGCACCTTAAAAGGAGGACATCACATGACGGATAAACAATTCCATGAATATTGGGAAATGTGTGAGCGGTGTAAGTTCAGTGAGCATTGCTCCTGTAAACCCGAAGATTGCCAGAAGAAAGGAAAAAATGATGAAAAAAACAAGGGCACATAAAGCAGGAGAAAGGTTAGGTGCTGAACTGGGCGAAATGGTTAACCTTATGTACCAGAACCATACCGCCATCGGATTCCTTTCAGGATTAAAGGAATCCATAGATGAAATTCTTAAAGCCAGAAAAATGGCCCAATGGAAGTGAGTCCTTAGACCTGAGCAAGTCCAAAAACTGCTCCCTGATCCTCGAGTGTGTGCTCGAGCTGATGAGTCCAAAAGGACGAAATCGGAATGAACCTTACAAAAGCAAAAAAGGAGAAAGACCCATGAAGATTCTAGTATTCGACGACAATGAAGCAAACCGCATAACAGCTGAAGCAACATTGAAGGGACATGAACTTACAATAGTTGGTACCTATGATGAAGCACAAAGTATGCTGGCGTCAAATACGGACCACAGGAAAGTAGAAGAAATACTGGAAGAAAGATTTGGGGATTTTAATCCCTACAGAACAGAAGATACAGATAAAAAGGAAGCATATTTCAAAGCCAGAACAGAAGTTCTTGAAATGTACACCTCACATCCTGATTTTGAGGTGGTCATGACGGATCTAATGGTACCCGCATCCAGCCAACACTTGGGAAATCCTCAACTGGGCGGTCAAGAAAGAGAACTTGGTGCCATAATAGCTCTCTTCGCCATCTTTCAGGGTGTAAAAAATGTTCTTGTGGCAAGCGACATGAATCACCACGATCACCCAGCATCAGCTGCGTTGGATTGCTTTCATAAGTGCAGAGCCGAACTTAAGCTGAAGTGTATTAACAACCTGCCAATGGTTTGGATAGATGCAGTAACACATGAAATAGTCACAGATAAATTCCTTCAAACAAAAGAAGGCGAAGAAAAATATCCTGGCAAATGGGATTGCAGAAAGGGTCTAATAAAAGGGAAACATTGGGGTCAACTAATGGAGTGGCTTATGAAATAACCTTAAGTCCTGGAGCATGACTTTAAACTGCTCCCTGATCCTCGAGTGTGTGCTCGAGCTGATGAGTCCAAAAGGACGAAATCGGAATGAACCTTACAACTTATAAAAAGGGGGAATAATGAAAGAAATCGTAAAAATAGTTCTGACTGGTGGTCCTTGTGCAGGGAAATCGACTACATTAGAAGCGCTGAAACAGAAGTTTAATGGTCGGTTACTAGTAGTTCCTGAAGTTGCGACAATTCTACTTTCAGGTGGATTTCCTATCCCTGGACAGCACGTCACCCACTCCCAAGAATGGCAAAGCGCTTTTCAAACAGCAGTATGTACCACCCAAGTATCCCTAGAACAAGCCTACGAGCTTGTCGCTTGCGAAAAAGGGATTAATATCCTTGTCTGCGATCGCGGTCAACTTGACGGGGCAGCATACACGCCGGGCGGCATTAAAGAATTTTGCAAGCTGTATAAGATAAATGAAGCCCAGGCACACAAGCGCTATAAAGCAGTCATCCACCTCGAATCAGTTGCAACCGCTAATTCTCAACTGTACGGGAAAGCAGGGAATGAAAACAGATACGAAACCCTTGATGAAGCGGAATCTCTAGAGCATCGCACGAGAGCTGCCTGGAAAAACCATACCAACTGGTACTTTGTCCCGGGTAACAGTGGCATTGATGACGTAATAAAAGGTGCAACGTCTTTTTTCACCTCCCAGATTCCTGTGTGAGGTTTAACGAAATAGGAGAAAAGACCCCCAACGAGAATAACAACCAACTCTCAAACGCGCTCGCCAATTGCGTCAAATTGGCTTTCCACTTCAGCTAATAAGCTTGCCCGTTTTATTAGCTGAAGCGGACATTAAAAATCAAACAAAAAAGGAGAACTACACATGAGTATCCAGAAAAACGCAAAGCAAAATGTAACCCTCCAAACCGAAGTAGAGCGCAAGTGGCGCTTAGAGCAACTCCCCCAACTGTCACTGGAAATCGGAAATCGCCATGAAATCCGCCAAGGTTATCTGATAACCGAGGGCGGAGAAATGCGTGTCCGTGCGAAAGGTGAAAAGTTCTTCATCACTGCCAAAAGTGATGGGAGCTTGAGCCGGAGTGAATGGGAAGAGGAAATTCCTCAGTGGGTATTTGACCTCCTTTGGTCAAATACCAACAACAAAACACTGGAGAAAATCCGCTACTCTGTGCCTTATGGCAACTTGACTCTCGAGATTGACGTGTATCTGGGCCGACTGTCCGGACTACTCATTGTCGAGATAGAGTTTGCTAACGAGGCGCAAGCCCTGGCGTTTGACATAAGCGCCATCGCTCCGGGAGCTGTAGAGGTTACCGCTGATAAGCGGTACAAAAACAAAAACCTCGCAGTCGCCTGCTCCAGTGGCAAGGATCCTTGTCTGCCTAGTGTGAAGGATTAGACAATGATCCAAGAGCGGATACCCCGTCCGACCGCTCTATAAACATTAAGGGGATATCGGCGAATAAAAGACCAAATAAGCCGAGGTTTCCGAGTGTACCTTAACACTCGGCCCAATCCTAAGGTATGGCCTTAGCTGACGAGTCTAGCAAAAGCAAAGACGAAATTGGTAAAATTTAAATTTACAAATATAATATAATTATTATGCAAAGAACAAACAAAACTACTACTACTGAAAGTAATCAAATAAATAAACTCAAAGAAGTAAGGCATCTTTTAACTTATAAATGTAATTTAAACTGTCGCCATTGCTATCTTGATGCAGGAGTTAAAAAAAATAAGGAAAAACCGACAAAAAATATTCGGCAACAAGAACTGGATAATTTTTACAGTCGTTATCAACCAAATATTGTATCTGCAACCGGTGGAGAACCATTACTCAATCTTGCTTTAGTCAAAAAAATCGCAAGAAGCATCCAAAAATACGGCGGTTCTTTAGAACTTGTGACAAACGGCTTTCTCCTTACCAAAAAAATTCTTAAGGCTTTAATAAGAATCAATCCAAATATTTTCATTCAAATTTCTCTTGACGGACCAGAACAAATTCACAATATTATGAGAAATAACCCTAAAGCCTACAGTATGGCAATCAAGGCTATAAAACTAGCCTCTAGTATGGGCTTAAAGGTTAAAGTCCGCCTAACGGCAACAACTGAAAACGTTAACAGAATATCGGAAGTAATAAAAATTTTAGACGAATTAAAAAATAAAAATATAAAGTTAGTTATTAGGCCGATTCTGTCTGTTGGCAGGGCAAAGGAAAATAATTTAGGAATTAACATTAATTACGGAGAATTGGACAAGCTTAAAACAGAAGCAAAATATATAGAAGTGGAAACTACAGACAATGAAGGCAAGTGCGGTTGCGGAATTGATACAGTTGCGATTGATCCCCAAGGTGACATTTATCCTTGCACATACTTTGTTTACAAATCAGAGTATAAAATGGGAAATATCACGAAAATCAGAAACTTAAACGAACAAAGTGAATTTAAAAATTTTAATGGCACATGTTTTGCCAGACACGCTAAGCTACTATTATGAAAAAACGATACGATTACAAGCTAGAGTATAAAAATATTACAAACTATAGTCCATTTTGCCATATTAACGAATTACCTTTGAGATATCGCAGGCAAAAATTCCAACTACCAATAGTTAAATATGAAGGTAAAATGATACCAATGCATCCGGACACATTTAAAATTTTAAAACTGGATAAAAAAATTATTTCTCATAAAGTAACCGTCTATCCGACTTCATCTTTCCGTACTGTTTTTTATCCAGAAAAAAGTATCTGTTGGAAATTATCCTTAAAAAGGAAAATTACCAGGGGAATAAGAGATCTTGAGGCAAAACAATTGGAAAGATCCCAAACTGCACAGAGAGAACTAGCGAAATATAATTGCAAAAATTTTTCATTCCTTTCGGAAAAGTGCTTTTATTCCAATAATTCAGACTATAATTACATAGAAAGAAAAATGCCAGAGGGCAATGCTTTCCCGCTCTTTTTTGTAATCAGTAGAAATACCTTTTCCAAAAAAATTATCTTAAAAATTATAAATAACATAATTTATTCCTGGTTTTTTTGGGCAAGTAAGAAACTATATTTAGAATATCACAGCCAAAACATACTGGTGCGAAAAAATGGCGACTTAATATATAGAGATTTATCAGATGTAAGATCGGAAAAGTACAAAAAATTAATACCTGACTATTACTCTCATGTTAAAAATAAATGTGATTACATGAGTCTAATTTTCGACAGATCAGTGTGTGACCAAAATCTAGAACATTTTGACAGATACAAAAAATTCAACAAAAATGATATTTTAACCATAAAAAAATGGATACTCCGATACTCACAAAAATTTGGCATTACTTTGCCTGAGCACTCATGTGATTTTGAACCAGACTTAGCCAGAAGGATTCCCATACAAAAAGAAATTAACAGATGGAGAAAAAAATAACTGCTATATAATATTTTTTACAGATAATTCTAATTTTTAAAAAACAAAAAAAGAGGCTGAGCCTCTTTTTTTTAACTATTTAACTACCTTATCAATAATTCCGTAAACTATCGCATCTTCAGGGTTTAAAAAATAATCCCTTTCTGTATCTTTTTCTATTTGAGCTAGTGTCTTATTGGTATGTTTTACTAAAATTTTATCCAGCTTACTTTTAACTTTCAAAATATGCTCAGCGCGAATTTTGATGTCTGTTGCTTGTCCTTCCGCGCCTCCCATAACTTGGTGAATCATTACTTCAGAATTAGGCAAGGCAAATCTTTTCCCCTTTGCGCCTCCGGCAAGTATTATTGCTCCCATGGAAGCAGCCAACCCTACACATATAGTGGAAACATTTGATTTAACATATTGCATTGTATCATATATAGCCAATCCCGCTGAAACAGATCCTCCCGGAGAATTAATGTAAATTTTTATGTCCTGATTTTTATCTTCATTATCCAAAAATAAAAGCTGGGCAATAATTGTATTTGCCACTCCATCATCTATCGGCGAACCTAAAAAAATAATCCTGTCTTTCAACAAACGTGAATAAATATCATAAGCCCGTTCGCCCATACTGCTTTTTTCAATTACTGTAGGAATTAAGTACATTTGATTTTTTTCCATATTAAATATTTTATAGTTCTTATATTAATATATTATTAGTTATTTTACAATCAACTTTCCCTCTAATTCCTCCAATTGGTAATTAATTGAAAACCCCGCTGCCTTCGTATGTCCGCCACCGCCGAATATTTTCGCAAGTGAAGCCAAATCCACACCTTCCCTTGTACTCCTAGAGCTTACTCTTATTTCATCCCTTTCAATCTTGAAGACGAAACAAGCCTTAGTATCTACAATAACGTTTAAAAAATTGGTAATGCCATCTATTTCTTCTTCGGTCACTTTGAATTTTTGATAATCACTAATTTTTATATAAGTATAAGCGATGCCGTATTTTTTATTAACTACGAGTCGCGATAAAATTTCCCCCCAAAGCTTTAATGCGGATAAAGATCGATTCTTAAAAAAGTCGCTAAAAATTATATTTAAATTTGTGCCTCTTTTTATCATTTTAGATGCCGCCGCCATTGATTCTATATTTGTTGCTCCATTTATAAAAACTCCAGTATCCGTCATTATTCCGGCCAAAAGACAATCTGCTATCCTCTTATCCATTTTAAATTCCTGAGAAGTTAAAAATCGATTGATAATTTCCGAGGTTGAACTTGCCTTAGAATCAACAAAATTAATCTTGCCATACCTAGTATTGCTTATGTGGTGATCAATGTTTATTATTTCTCCAACATTTAAATCTCTCACTCCGGGTCTTCCCCTATCTGAACAATCTAAAAAAAGTGCAACATTATAATACTGATTTAAAACACTCATATCACTTTGAATCATTTCAATGCCCGGTAATCGAAAAAAATAATTTGCCGGTTTTTGAGCGCAAAAAATAACTACATTTTTGTCAAAAAATTTTAAGTAATGCGCCATTGCCAAAGCAGACCCTACGGCATCTCCGTCCGGATTTTCATGAATTAGTATAATAATACTATCTGCGAGTTTAAACCGTTCGCTTATTTGATCAAAAATAAAATTCATAGTAATTGATAAGTATATGAAATAAAGTGATTTTTGTCAATTAAAACATATTGAACAAATAAAAAAAGGCCGAGGGAGAAGCATTAGCGCCTGCCTTCCCTCGACCAATACAATTACTTAAAAAAATCAACAAACTCAGATACAAAAGAATCGAGACCCTCACCCGAAGAATTAATTGCAAAGTCCTTGCCCCTCCAAAAAATGCGAAAATGTTTGCCGTCTCTTCCGATTGTGATAAGTTTGTCCTCATTTCGATATATACCACTAACAGATATCTTAAATTCAAGAAAACCCAAATCGTTAATAGTAATATTTTCTGTTCTGTATAGTGTTACTTCCCTCATCTTCCCCATGACACCAATAAACGAATCAAGTGAAAGAAAAATGTCCCATAAGTCACCCCATTTTAGTACTGGACCATCCGGACAAAGAATATGGAATACCCTATTTCCTTTCATAACCAAGGCCCTTTCTTAGTTATACTTCTCTCTTGTCAGAATTATATATAATAGTTCATAATCCTCTTATTGTCAATAGTGATTCCCAAACAAAAAAACTCCCTTTCAGGAGATTTTTATCTTAACACTTATTTTAAACTATCCAATAATTTATCTATTTCTGATGCTTTACTTTCAGTTTCATCCAAAGCGAACTTTAATTTAGGGGTGAACCTAAAGGATATATTATCTCCCAAAATACTTTGAAGGGTCTTACTATGATTATTAAGTCTATTTAATACTGTTTCTGATTGATCATCAGGTAAAATACTTACAAAGACAGTTGAGTATTTTAAATCAGCAGATGTTTTAGCATATAACACTGAAACAATGGTACCTTTTTCAAATTCCATTTCTTCGCTTATTATAGCTGCAATTTTTTCTTTTACCAGTTCATTAATTTTTAAAATCCTATCAGACATATTTATTCTTCTTTATAAAATTCCAATACATCGCCTTCTTCAATTACGGGCCTGCCTTCAAAATTCAGTCCACATTCAGTGCCTGCTGTCACTTTTTCTGCCAGTTGCTTTGCCGTTTCGATTCGAGTAACATTTCCGGAAGCCAACGCCTGACCTCCCCTAACAATAATTACAATTTCTGAAGGAATTATAAAACCCTCTTCAACTCTGCCGCCAATAATCATACTCTTATTTTCTCTCCTAAAAACCTTAAGCACTTTCAGTTTGCCAACAAGCACTTTTGCTTTTTCCTTTACTGCCATCTCCTTCATTTGCTCTTGAATATACTCAATCAAATGATAAATAACATCATACAACTTAACTTCAACTTTCTTATCTCTTGCCAGGTTAGCAGTAGCAGTGTTTGGCTTAACATGAAACCCGATCAATTTTGCGCCTGTAGCTTCAGCTTTCAAAACATCAGTTTCTGAAATAGTGCCTAATCCCTTTGATACTATCTTTACTTTTATTTCTCCAGTTTCTAATTTAGCCAAGCTCTCAATAATAGCTTCCAATGAACCTAATACGTCAGCTTTAACAATTAAATTTATTGATTTCATTCCAGCATCTTCTTCTCTGGCAACTGACAAAGAAGACTGCGATCTTGATAAAGCGTTAATTTGGGATTTAATATCTTTGTTTAACGATTTTTCATCATCAGTTGCTTCCAATATAGATCCCACTTCCGGACTCATCTTCAAACCGAGTATTCTGGCTGGCGTTCCAGGAAAAACCTCTTTGATATAATCTCCTTTATAATCTTTTAAATTCTTAACTTTTCCAGCGTATAAATTCCCACCAATACACAAAACATCTCCTATCTTCAAAGTTCCCGCCTGGACCAAAATTGTTGATACCGGTCCTTCGCCTTTATCAATATGAGATTCAATAATCGTACCTATGGCTTTTCTGTTTGGATTAGATAATATATTTTCCTTATTTAAATCGGAAACAAGCAGTACTGTTTCCAAAAGTTCATCTATTCCCTCATTTGTCTTTGCAGAAACCGGTATGCATATTGCACTGCCTCCCCAATCTTCAGGTAAAAGGTTGACTGAAGACAAGTCTTGTTTAACTTTTTCTATATTAGCATCAGGCTTATCTATTTTATTTATAGCAATAACAAAGGGCAGTCCTGCATCCTGTATTATTTTAATCGCTTCCTTTGTTTGGGGTTGAACTCCATCATCAGCTGCAACAACAAGTATTGCTATATCGGCAACTCTTGCTCCTCTAGATCTCATGGCTGTAAAAGCTTCGTGTCCAGGAGTATCAATAAATGTAATTAAACGGTTATTTTTGCGTACTTGATAAGCTCCGACATGCTGAGTAATTCCTCCGCTTTCTCTTGAAACAACATCCGTCTGCCTTATAGCATCCAAAATTTTGGTTTTCCCATGATCAACATGACCCATAACCACGATAACAGGAGGCCTTTGCTCCATACCCTCTTCTTTTATACTTAAAATCTCTTTCAGCTTATTTTCTGATTCATCTTGAACTTTTGATTTGTCTTGAGTTTGTTTTAAAATAACTTCATAGCCTAATTCTCCTCCGATAATGCTTGCCGTATCAAAATCAATTCTTTCATTCATTGAAGTCAAGACTCCGTTTTTCATCAGCTCCATTAAAACTTTATTTATCGGCAAATTTAAAATAGCAGAAAAATCTCTTACCGTAACAATTTCCGGCACTTCTACAGTTCCTCCCGCTTCTTTTTCTATTTCAGCAGTGGCACCGCCAGATCTAATTTCGTCGATTCTTGCTTTTTCCTTTGATATTTTGGAATCCCTTTTCCAAGCATCAATTATTTTTTCAGCTAATCTATCATCTATTTTAATAGCTCTTCTGCCAATATCAAAACCAAGATGCGGTAATTTATCCAGCAACTCTGTACTTGTAACTTTTAATTTTCTTGCTAAATCTGCAACATTCATAAATTTGATAATGTTTTAACTCTACAACAAAATCAGTAAAAAATCAAGCCCTTGCCATAAATAGAATTGAAAAACTATTCATATTTTGTTATCATTTATTTAGCCAAATATCGGCCAGGTAGCCAAGTAGTAAGGCAGCGGTCTGCAAAACCGCTATGCATGGGTGCAACTCCCATCCTGGCCTTATTTAAATCAGCTCAATTTAACTTTAAATTTTAGCAAAGGTAAAACTCTTATTTCTCCATAAAAAAAACCGGCAAAGCCGGTTTTTTATATTAATTTTATATTATTTGATACCCATCTTTTTAGCACAGTACCAAGCTGACCAATTTCCATCACGCAACCTTTTTTCCAAAGCCCACTTAGTCGCTACTTTATAGTCCATTTTTTCTTCAAAGCTAATATTTTTATGAATTGAGTTAATCTGCCAAAGTCCTGCATCAATACTGCCATTTCTATTCTTATGTGTAGCTTTTGAATTCCATGTACTTTCGCAATGAATTATAAGCTCCACTTCCCTAGGATTAAGGCCTGCTTTTTTTGCCTCTTCCAAAACATATTGCTTTATTATTTCTTTTTCAGATAAAGTATCAGTCACTTTCTCATCCTTAGGTGATTCCGAAACAGTAACAGAGGTTATATCATTGCCATCACTTACAGTAATCTCGCCTATCTGATAGATAGTTTCATTTGAAACATTTACCTTAAATAACAAAGAATTGCTATCCGTACTGGAGACTATGTTTATTGGTGTAGCATGAGCCAATTGTGGGAATAACAACTGTAAAAATACAGTTATTGATAAAATGGCTATTACTTGTCGTAGTTTACGCATATTTTTTATATTTGCTTTAATAAAAAAAGAACCATAATTAATTTGGTCCTTTATCATTTTCGCAATAGATCATTATATCAAATCTAGTGGTCTTTGTCAATAGTAATTAGAAATTATTTATTTAAATTTACACATAATTTTTAAATTAATTAGATATTATAGCCTATTTTAGTAATTATTATATTTAGATAATTATCTAAATGTTTTTTAAGAATAATGCTTGTTTTAAATGGCAAAAAAAGGTAAAATAATAAAAAACTAATTTATAAAAATGAAAAATAAAAATATACTTTTTTTTCTACTAATTATTGCAATAATAGCTGTAATAATTACCATTGCCATAATAAGTAACAGGACAGAAAACAGCTCTGAAACTATTCTTTTTACAAGTGATTCTTGCCCCTATTGCAAGAACGTAGAAAAATTTATTCAAGAAAATGAAATAGGTAATAAAGTCAGCATAAAAGAAGTCTCGAAAAATCAAGCAAACTCACAAGATCTTCTAAAAAAAGCCGAGGATTGCGGTATAAAAGCTGATCAGTTGGGTATTCCATTACTTTGGGATAAAGGGGAATGCCTTGTTGGTGAAGAAGATATCAAGGAAAGATTACAAACTCTAATACCTTAACATGAAAAAAGTACTTTACTTAATAGCTTTTTTTTCCCTATTTATATCCGTTCCGGTAAAAGCGGTTTGTCCTGTCTGTACAGTTGCAGTAGTGGGAGGACTGGGCTTATCCAGATGGCTGGGAATTGATGATACCATTACGGGAATCTGGATCGGCGGATTAACTTTTTCGCTAATTATTTGGACAATAGAATGGTTTAATAAGAAAAACATAAAATTTCTATTTAGAAAAATCTCCATTTTTATCGGTTATTACGCCTTAATAGTGCTCCCATTATTTTGGATTGGCATAATAGGTATTGAGACAAATAAATTATGGGGAATAGACAAACTTTTATTAGGAATCATTTTAGGAAGCATCTTATTTGTTGCAGGCGCTGCATCCTACCCTTACTTTAAAAATAAGGAACTGCAAAAAGCCTATTTCCCATTTCAAAGAGTCGTAATGGCAGTAACACCCCTGATAATATTTAGTATAATATTTTACTTTTTAACCTAAAAATATGGAAGATTTAAAAATACAAAAATTAAACGAATTCATCACAAAAGTTGATCAAATGAAAAAACAAGACAAAATGGATCTTTCATCTGATCAAGATTTAAGTATTGCAGTAATGAATTTAATAAGCATCGAAGAACATTTTTTCTTCACCGGAGCAAAAACAGAAAATAATGTTTATTACGACATGATTAAAGACGTCAGAGAAATGAGAAAGGAACTGCTCAAAAAAATCATCAAAGAATATGACGGAGAGATATGGTGCATTTCAAAACATCTTTTAGCAGCTTCTATGAGACTTATGGAAGTAGGCACAAAACAGCTTGGTATGAATAACAAAGATGAAGCATATGATTTATTCCAAAAAAGCTATAATCTTTATTCACTTTTTTGGGGATTAAACATGAAACTTATTGATCCGGGAGAAATAAAAAAAATCGATGAGGGAATGTTGCATAAAAGCGACAAAGATAAATCCGGCTTTTTTGGAAAACTAGGTACGCTAGTAAAAAAAGCCATCGATTGTTGCATAGAATAGCATAAAAAAATATCCATAAAGGATATTTTTTACTTCACCACGATCTTAACAACAAACTAATATTTTAAAGATATTGTAGAAAGTCGACAACCAAGGAGGTTATGTAATGCTCATTGACGAGAAAACGAAGGAAAATTTTCTTAAGGAAGTAAATGAGGTACTCCTGCTCATTCTTCAGAACTTTGGCTCAGATTTTCCCAAAGAAGGAGGGGGATTTTTTCGACTTTGGACAAGGAGCGGTAAATCGTTAATAGAAAGTCCCGTTGGAGATATACCGCCAGAAGAAGAAGAAATCCGGGATATCATTTCGAAATCAAGAGCTGAGAAAAAAGTACAGCAAATTGAAAAGAGAAATGAACTTACAAAGAAAGACCCGGAAGAAAATGTTGGCGCCATTGTTGCCGGATTATTTGTCCTTTCATTTTCAGGCTTGCCGTCTCATGCCGATGAGGCATTATGCCTGGGCGTCGCTGTAAAAATGGGCTGGCTCGAACAAAAAGACGCCACTAAGTTGGCGTCCATAAATCAAAACCAGTACTGGAAGAAATTAAAAAAATTACTTTAACCGTTTCGCGGTCAGAATAATCCATTCTGGCCTCTTTTTAAAAAATTATTTTAACAATAAGATAAAGCAAAAGGACAAATCCAAAAATAAAATTAATATAGCAAAATAGTCTTCCAAACTTCTTAAAATCCTTAACATCAAAAAAACCGAAAGCAATATAAACCAAAAAGTTTATTAATAAATATAATAAGTTTAAAAAAATTAACAAGGGATAATTCATATATTTAATAATACCAAATATTTAGAAATATTTGAAATAAAGTTAAGCTTGAATTAATCTATTAAAATAAAAAAGTCACATAGTAGTGACTTTTTTTATTTTGAGCGGGTAACGGGAATTCCGCCTTGCCGTCGCTTCCGCAACGACTTCGTTGCCCGGGGCAGAGCCAAATGCTTCCTTTGGTCGCATTTGTCTACGCTCATCTTCATTTTTAGCCAACAATAAATGGCTAAAAATTTGTCTCGCTTCTGCCCGTTCGATTCCAGAATATTTTCAACAAAAAAAATCACATAGTGATCATTTTATTTTGAGCGGGTAACGGGAATCGAACCCGTATCTCCACCTTGGAAGGGTGGCATAAAAGCCATTATACTATACCCGCAATTTCATAAATAAGTATATCAAAAAAATCATTCTTTTTCAAGTGCCTTTAACTTACATTAATTTTAATAATAAATACATTCGTGTTAAAATTAATAATAAAAATAGAAAAAAAATATGAATATATCTTGGCATTTAAAAACATTTACACAAGTTTGCAAGGAACTTAATTCAGATACCTCCGGTTTAAGCCAAAAGGAAGCAGATTCACTTTTGTTAAAGTTTGGCAACAATTCCCTTCCTGAACAAAAAGTCGATAGCTACATTATCATTTTCTTAAAGCAGTTCCAGAGTCCGCTAATATATATTCTCCTTGGCGCCAGTATTGTGGTTTTTTTTATGCATGAATATGTTGATGCCAGTATAATTATGGCCATTTTAATTTTTAATTCTGTTATTGGTGTAATGCAAGAAGGAAAGGCTCAAAATGCCTTGCAAGCCTTAAAAAAATTTGTTGAAACAAAAGCTACGGTAGTACGTGACGGAGAAGAAATAATTTTAGAAGATAAAAAAATAGTTCCTGGAGACGTCATTATTCTAGAAGAAGGTGAAAAAGTTCCTGCCGATGCTTATGTAATTGAAAGTTTTAATTTAAAAATAGACGAATCTTCTATTTCAGGAGAATCAGAAGCAAAAAATAAAGTAGTTAATTTAAAAGGTTCAAAAGATAAAACAGACTTTAAGAACTTTATTTTTAAAGGCACTAATATTGTTTCAGGAAACGGCAAAGCGCTCGTTGTAGCTACTGGTTATAATACATTTGTAGGCAAAATTGCCAAAGAAATTACAAAAATTGATTCTGAAATGCCTTTAAAGACAACTATAAGGCATCTTTCCCGCTTAATCATAATCGTTTCTATTATTATTTGCACACTGATTTTTATTGCCGGGATCTTTTTAGATTATCCCCTAAAAGAGATGTTTACTATAGTAGTATCATTAGCTGTTTCAGTTATTCCCGAAGGACTACCGATTGTAATAACCATGATTCTTGCTACGGGAGTATGGAGGATGTCTAAACAAAACGCTCTTATAAAGAAATTACAAGCCGTGGAGGCTCTGGGTCAAGCAAAGATAATTGCCGTTGATAAAACAGGAACATTAACTAAGAATGAACTGGTGATAAAAAATGTATTTATTGATAATAAAAACTTCGATGTTGAAGGTGTGGGCTATGAACCTAATGGCAGTATTAAAATTGATGGCAATACCGTTGATCCATTAAACCATCCTGAATTGCTCTTATCAGGTAAAATAGCCCTTTTCTGTTGTAGCGCCAGACTGATGTTTTCCGAGGAAACTCAAATGTGGAAAGTTTCAGGAGATCCTACTGAAGCAGCGATGCTTTCTTATGCCCAAAAAGTAGGATTTCATAAAGAAGACGCAGAACATGAAAATCCTTTACTAGCTAAACTCCCTTTTGACTACAAACTAAAATTTCAAGCAGCCATTCACAAAGTTGATGGAAATAATTTCCTTGCTTTAGCGGGTGCGCCCGAAGAAATCATAAAACTTTCAACTACCATTTATAAAAACGATAAAATTTGCGAACTTGATGAAGATCAAAAAACAGAACTTAAAAATGTATTTACTAAGATGTCAAAAAATGGCTTGAGAGTTGTCGCCTTTGCTATGAATAACAATTATAATTATGATAACATAGATCCTAAAAATTTAAATTCACTAACGTTTGTCGGTTATTTTGCCATGAAAGATGATTTAAGAGTTGAAGTGCAAGAGGCAATGAGAAAAGCGAAAGAAGCAGGAATAAAAGTTGTAATGATTACAGGTGACTATGAAGTAACAGCTCAAGCAATTGCTAAAGATGCGGGAATATATAAAAAGGGAGACAAAATTCTTACAGGAGAAGCAATTGATAAGCTTTCAAATTTGGAATTAATAAATGAAATATCAAATGTTACCGTTTTTGCCAGAGTAAATCCCGAACATAAATTAAAGATCGTCAACGCCTTTAAATTAAGGGGTGAAATTATTGCAATGACAGGAGATGGCGTAAATGATGCTCCCTCACTCGTAGCTGCAGACCTGGGAGTTTCTATGGGAAAAATCGGCACTGAGGTAGCCAAGGAAGCTTCTGATATTGTGCTTTTAGATGATAATTTTGGCAGTATTATCTCTGCAGTAGAAGAAGGAAGAAATATTTATAAAACCATAAAAAAAGTCGTCCTATATCTATTTTCTACGAGCTTGGGCGAAGTTCTAATTATTTCAGGAGCGCTATTTTTAGCATTACCAATTCCCTTAATGCCTGCCCAAATAATTTGGCTGAATTTTGTTACTGACGGTTTTTTAACAATAGCTTTAGCTATGGAACCAAAAGAAAAAACACTGCTTAAAGAAAGCTTTAAAAAACCGAATAAATATTTGATAGATAAACAAATGACCATAAGAATGCTACTTATGGCGATAACAATGATGATTACAGGATTATGGATTTTTACCCAATATTACCAAGACAGCTTAGTTAAGGGTCTTACAGGAAGTCTCACTGTGCTTGCTGTAATACAATGGTTTAACGCTTGGAATTGTCGTAGTAACAATAAGTCAATTTTTACAATGAATCCTTTAAAGAATCTTTATCTTATTGGTGCTACCATTCTTGTAATACTGCTTCAAATATTCGCTGTATATAATCCTATTGCAAATAAAATTTTACATACTACGCCACTTGAAGGTAGAGATTGGCTTTTAATCATATTAATATCTCTTTCAATAATTGCTGTTGATGAAATTAGAAAATTGTCACTGAAAATTTTTAAACATCAATAAGAGGAACAAAAACAAATCCGTAATACTCTTTCTCAATAATTTCTCCGTTTGACTGCTTATTAATTTGCCAAACGGAGTTTTTAATTGGAAGGACAAGAGTTCCGCCATTTTTTAACTGCTCAATTAAATTATCAGGTCTTTTATTTGCTGATGCAGAAACAAGTATCTTGTCATAAGGAGCATTAGACATACTTCCCAAATCTTCACTGGCCAATTCAATTTCAGCCCAAGGAAAATTATATTTGCTTAAATTTCTTTTTCCTAATTTAACCAGCTCAGGCAATATTTCCAATCCAAATACTTTTCCTTTCTCACCCACAACATGCGCAAGAAGAGTTGTTGTCCAGCCCGAACCGGAACCTACATCTAAAATAAATTCTCCTTTTTGAGGCGAAAGAAGTTCAAGCATAAAAGCTACCGTCGAAGGTTGAGAGATTGTCTGCCCTTCCTCAATGGGTAAGGGCTTATCTTCATAAGCTTCAGGTACAAATTTATCTAAAACAAAATCTTTTCTATCAACACTCATAAAAGCATCAATTATATTTTCGGACTTCAGGTACCCTTTAGCAATTAAATACTCTATTAAATGTATTGAAGAATTGTTCATACTTAATTAGTAGCATCAAAACATTTAAACAGCATTAAAAATAACTCATCAAAGAGTAAACATTAAAAAAAATAAGAAATTATCTATCGGGGTACGCGGAATTGAACCGCGGCTACATGCACCCCATGCATGCGTACTTCCGTTATACTATACCCCGCAACTACTTTATCTTAATTTATTTTTTGCTACTTTTCAAGGAAATAAAATATGCCCGTATCCGAAGACCGGGCAAAAAAGCGACTAAAAAATTCCAGCAATAGAATTGGCGAAATAGTTTGCCAACTCATTAACAGCTGAGGCAGTATCCTTTTTAAGCACCTTTGCCAGCCCGTAAAGAGCGGTTTGATGATAATCATAATCCGCGACTTTGGTTTGCGTGGTGCTTTTTACATTCGAACTGCCTGATCTCGCCGAGGAAACACCGGTTTCAATCGGTGATAAAGAACTTTCATCAATCTCTTCGACTACAGTCGTTTGAGATTTGCCATTTTGAGTTTTAGTGACTGTTTTTTTGGAAGAATTTACAATTGGCCTGCCTGATCCCTCACCGATAAAATCCAGCCTTTGCTTGATTAGCAGATGCAATTCTCCAAAATACATTTCAGGAGTATTTGCCCGATCAATAGCGTCTCCGACTGCAAAACCCACCAGACCTAAAGCGCCTCCCCAAGCCAATGACCTGCCACTGCTTCCGTGTCCAATAGCCGATCCTATGCCAGCACCAGTTGCTGTTCCAAGTATCCTGCCTAAAGCCGGCTGATCGGCATAGTTTTTGCAATAACCCAAATAGGTCAGTCTTGCATTAACTATGTAATCTGCCTGCTTCTGATCTTCTACAATTTCATAACCCTTTGAACGTATCTTCTCCTCAATTACATACCGTAAGTCCAACTGATGTCCTGAGTTGTCGCCAAAAAAGACACAAACAGTCTTTCCCCCTGGTTCCAAGAAAATCGGTTCAGCAGTCGCTGTTTTAACTCCAGATTGCAGATTGGTGGGATCGGTGGACGGCACGGCAATTAGAGATGTCAACACTGGGCCAACAGTTGTACATCCTGCCAAAAACACAAGTGTTACCATCATCATCCATTTCATTTTAACTCTCCTTAGGCTAAGGATTCCTACAACAGGATCCACAATTAGAGAATATAACAAAATACTTCAATTGTCCAGAAAAAAACCGCTATTTTACGATAAAATTAGCGGTTGAAATACCTTACAAACTATCTGCAAGAAACCATAACACTGTTTATTTGCCCTGTTGTTTCAAAAATGCACTCATTTTTTCTGTTTGGCCCAAGAAATAAACATCCGCCACTTATACAACCGCCATGTCTAGTCGATTTGCGAAACGCTTGGCATTCGATCAATTTGCTTTCTAAATTAACCTTAACTGATATGCCGGGATTCATTGGACATATTACCAAAACTTCACCCTCAGCTTCTTTATACGGACAAAGGCTTTCTATCGAACAAAAACCGCCCATTCTTCCGCAATGGAACTTTCCTTCACGAAGAAATATTGGTGATTGTGCGCTGAACTTGCAGTAGAATCTTTCAATTTTTTCTGGCATTGATTTTCTCCTTAATGTACAATTTGCTATAAACAAAAAAACTGGCCTCGATGGCCAGCACTTGTTTCAATATAAACTACAAATTGAAAAACAACTGGCCAAAGTCAGTAAAGTAAAAGCTAAACCAATTGTTAATTTGTATTTTCATATGCTATTAATTTTAATAAATGCCTATTGTGTTGTCAACTAAACCAATAACTCTTTTTCTCTTTGTGGTTCGGCCATTATTTCTTTAACAATCTTTTCCATCTTCATTCCTCTGGAACCTTTAATTAATATCCAATCTCCTTTTTTGATTCTTTCCTGTAAAAATAATCCAGCCTCTTCCGGTTTTGCAAAACAAAAAATTGAATCATTGGCAAACCCGGCTTCCCTGGCGCCATTAGCAACATCCTTTGCTCTTTCTCCTACGGTAATCAAAGCTTGAGCTTGAGTTATCACCATTTCTCTTCCGATATTTTTATGCGATTCCTCTGTATGCGCACCAAGCTCCAACATATCGCCAAGAACTACAAATTTGTTTTTATCTGTCTCAATTTTTGTAAATGTTAACAAGGCTGCTTTAACTGAATCCGGACTGGCATTATAAGTATCATCGATTATAAATGTGCCTTTTATGCCTTGAATTAAACTCATCCTTCCTTTAGACGACTTTAAACCTTTCAAAGCCTCCGATATTTCTTTAAGACTTAATCCATAAATAATTCCCACAGCAGAGGCAGCCAGTACGGCATAAACCAAGTGTTTGCCCATAATATTGGACAATACTACTTTTTCAACATTATTTTCATAGTTTAAATCAAAGCACAAACCTGAAATTTCACCGTCTTCCTTTTTCTGCATTTCGATATTTGAGGCTTTTATATTTGCACTTACATTATCAATAGCATAAGTTATTAACTGGCAAGTAACCTTGCCCTGCATTTTTTCTACATAATCATTATCTACGTTTAAAACTGCCCAGCCATTTTTAATATGCGAGACGATTACAGACTTTTCTTCAGCGATTTTTTCTCTCGTTTTAAAATATTCTATATGTGAAGTTCCTACATAAGTAACTATGCCAATTTTACAATTTGCCAAATCCGTCAGATATTTTATATCACCGACTCGATCTGAACCCATTTCCAAAATTAATATTTTTGGATAATCATTATCTTTAAATATAATTAACTTCAAAGCCTTAAAAAAAACTAACAGCCATTTCATTTTTGACCTTCCGCCTGATTCCATTCCTATAATAGTAAGTGGCAGTCCGATTTCATTATTGTAATTCTTAATGTTTATTCTAACATTAAATTTCGAAGAAAGAACCGCGTTTACGGCTTCTTTTGCTGATGTTTTTCCAATACTTCCCGTTATGCCAATTATCTCAGGCTTATATTTCTCTAAAATTTTTATTGAAAACCATCTTAAAATTCTCTGAAGCATTGTTTTTTTCATATCCCACTTTTTTTATTTTTGGAAATACTTATTAGGTAATGAACTACTGAAATAGATTTAACCGCTAAAGCAAAAAAAATAAAATACAAAAAACTTAATGCCATAAAAACTAGAAGAAAGGTAAAAAGCGTGACAAAAAAATCAAAATAAAAAATATATGCCAAAAGCGCAGAAGCAACGGAAATTATAAGATGTATTGCTATTGAAATAAATATGATTAGCAAACTTTTAAACTCCCGATAATATTTTTGAGAGAAATTTTTAGGTGGGAAAATTCCCCGTTTTTTAATTAATGTAAAAAAAATTTTTAAGTCGTAATTTGCGGACTGCAATAAAGAAAGTTGGAATTTTATAGTATTTATCATCTTTTTCATTAATCATCACATGCGTATAGTATAGATAAATTTACGTTTAAAGGCAACATTTTTAATATAAATTTATTAAAAATTGTAAAAAGCAACTAAAATTATTTAGTTTAAATTTAAACAATTTTCAATGCTTCAGACAGCCTGAAGCATTGAAAAAAGAGCCAAAATGGCTCTTTTTTAGTGTCGAAGTTAGCGAACGAAGTTCGAACCTATTTTCAAGAAAAATCATAGATTTTTCTAAAACTCTAAAAAACCCCACCACCCCAAAAAATTATGAGCCTAATCCGTTCTCTGCCAGTTGGCGGATGCTTTTTCCTGCAGGTGGAGATTTTTCGTGTTGCGACTGCTGTCGCAACGCGCCGCCTATCCTGCTTTCAATCTTTGATGATTATAGTACGGCCTTTAGTCGTTATAGTCAACTCCGCTATTTCGAGACGCCATAACTATTTTAAAATTTAATAGTCATCCACCACGCCAGCATAAACAAGTCTTTGATAGTGCTCCGGTCTTAACTGCTTTAAATATTCAATTACCTTACTCCTTACTGGAGCAACGCTTAATCCATGATCTTCCGCAAAACTAATAATCTTACAAACAGCTTCTTCAATCTTTAATTCATCATCAATCATTAACTCAATTTCCCCAACAACATAAATAAAATCTTGAAAATCAACAATATCAAGATCGATTGTGAATAAACCTTTTTTGTATTTTTTGCGCGTAGTCTTGCAAATACAAAAAGACGAATATTCTGCCTGCTCTAGAGCTTCAATAATACTATTATTCTGAGATAAACCAAGATTTTCTCTAATTATATATTCAACCTCTAATTCTTTATATTGATCAACCGATCCTTTTGTATTTTTACAAAATGGTATTTTTAGTTCGAATTTACCTTCGCGGGAACGAAGCCATTTATTATTTGCCGTTAATATAAATTTATCCGTATCATAATAAATGTCCGTGAAATCTTTTTGACCCAAAAACGCAGCGCCATTAATAAGGTGATCGACATCCGACTGGCTTAATATAAATTTCTTCTCTACTTCAATCATATTACTTAAAAAATAATTTAGTAATAAGTGCGGAATGGTCACTCAATCTTTTTTCTCTTGGTTCATGAAGATAAAAACATTTCTTAACGTTATTTATAATATTATCAGAAGCAAAGCAATGATCATAACGATAACCATCGCCTGTTCGCCCCACCCAACTATACTCCTGAAGTGACGGATTTAAACTTCGAAAAACATCTTTTAATTGCAAATCAAGCAAATTATTATAAAAATCATATTCCCATTTTTTAAAAACAGAGTAATGAGGAATATGATTTGGTTCAAGAATATTGAAATCACCGCATACAATGCGATAATCCGATGTCAAATTATTATTTAGAACGGTAATAATATTTTCTACAAATTTTTTCTTCTTTCTAATTTTCTTTATATCGCTATTGCGCGAAGGAATATATAAGCCAATAATTTCTATATTTCCAAAAGGTAAAGATACGACTGTCGATGCCACCCTAGAAGGAATAAAGTGAATAAACTTTGAAAAATCACTCTCTTTTAATTTATACTTACTTACTATCATTGTTCCATATTCTTTATCTACTATATCTGAAAAAATAACATCATAACCGTTTGATTTAAAATAATCTTTAAGAAAAAGACATCCTTCGCTATTTTTTGTTTCCGTTAGAACCAAAACATCTTCCTGTCTTTTTTTGAGCCAACCTGCTTGTTTTTGAGCTCTATCATGTGATGGGTTTCCAATATTCCAACAAAATAGCGACATTTCACATCTTTTCATTTTTTATGGATTATATATTTAATACTAAATACTATTAGTATATAAAAAATCCCCGCCAGAAACAACACTTAGCTAGTGTTGCCTCTGACAGGGCGTTGTGTTAAAGATTTGTCATTGGACATAAGCAGCCATGAGATCGAGGGTTCCGTCTTCTTTACCTTTGGGGATAATGATATCCAAGAGCAACACATCAGGATGTTCGAATCTTGTCAGATCAAGAGCTTCAGGAATTTCTTTCGAAGAAAGGAAATCATAGCCATACAGATCAAAAAGCGGACACTTTTTCAAATCTATATATATCGGGAGTAAATGAAACGATATAACTTTAATTATTTATCTTAAATAAAACAAAAGCGGAGCAAGTGCTCCGCTTATATACTGGTCGGGGTGACAGGACTTGAACCTGCGACTTCTTGCTCCCAAAGCAAGCGCTCTAGCCAACTGAGCTACACCCCGTAATTTATTTATATTAAAATATCAAACATTTTTATAACCATCACCTCTTCCAGAGGCAGATCAGCCTGTGGCTGAAACTGAGCTACACCCCGAAAATAGTTTAAAGTTAAAAAATAGCTAACTTTTAAACTTTAAAATAAGCAATTAATCCGTCAATCCAACCAATCATCCTAAAAAACAACTTAACGTTATTAATTCTTATATGAACCGTGCCATAAGGGAGTCGTTTCTTATCTCTTTTGCCCGTGCTATTTTTATTGACACAATAACATGTCTTAATAAAGTTATTTTTACTGATTCCCGTAAAATCACTCCAAAACTTTAAGGACTCTTTTAACTTTAAATTACTATGAGCAATTATCTGTACCTTTAAATTCTCTTTTTTGATGTCAAAATATTTTTCAAAAAATTTTATAATAACTCTAACCATTTTAGGATCCGAATTTGCGAAATCAATACTTTTCCAATTACTACCATAAGCACCTTTTTTATATCCTTCTGCCCAATAAAGAGAAACTCCGCTTAAAAATAAAGGTTCGCTTACTAACTTTTTAAATTCTTTTTTTGCTTCGACTCTAATAATCTCCGATCTCTTTTCCGCTAAAGCAGTTTGATTAATATTTCTTTTTATTAATGCGCAAACGCTGGCTTTATGAGTCCTGTTGTTTATTCTTTCCTGTGCCCTAACAGACAATTTAATATCCTTAAGAAAATAACTGAGAGTACTCTTTGGAATATTTAATTGCTTACTAATTTCGCCATAACTTAATCCGCTTTTTCTCAATAACAAGGCTTGGATTTTGTTTTCATTCATAAAGTTGAACTCTAATACTATATTATCAGTGTACCATGAGTTCAACTGATTTACAATACAGAATGCCGAGGGCGAGAATCGGACTCGCGACACATAGATTTTCCAAAAATCTATACTTAAGTTACCTTAAGGATTGGACTATCTCATCTCCATGCTATTAAAGTTTAGGAGTCGGGCGCTGTTGTGAGGTTATTGTTGGGACTCACTCACTAGTCTCTACACCTTTTCCGGAAATTTAACCCGCCGAAACTTGGCTCGAGATTACCCACCTGCATTAAAACACTTGGGCTTCCTCGAATTCACCCGATTTTCATTTTAAAGTTTCCTTTAAACGGACCGAAAATCAGTCTACTGCTCTACCACTGAGCTACCTCGGCATTCTATATTGTAATGGATTTTAATGAACTGTGCGCATACCAAGAGTTGAACTTGGGACCTCGTCATTATCAGTGACGCGCTCTAACCAACTGAGCTATATGCGCTTAATTAGATTATTATAAAGTACATACTAAACACAACGCCATAACAGATTACCTATAACTAACACAGCTATATAACTAAAATACTTAAAATACTATAGCAAAATAAATGAATTTTGGCAAGAAAAAAGGTCCTCTGTAGGACCTGACTGCGAAAACTAAAATGGCAAATGTTTCCTGATAATTTTTGCCAAGCCTCTACCTCGCCTATTGGCTTCATCAACTAAAGTAAAAGCATAAATCATCTGCTGTTTAATTACTTTTCTATTATTAGAGATGACTGGAATATCTCTAATTTGAGAATTGCTTTCAAGAAACAGCACGACTTCCTTTGAAGACAAGTCGGCAAAAATCAAATCCGGTGTTTCACATTCTTTTATCGTGTTTGGTGTTTTCCAGTCAAAAATGAATATTCTCCAAAGTTCTTCAACATCAAACTGGTTGCGTACCAAATCAATTCCCGTCATATCTGCTTCCAGAACTAAAATTCGCATGATTTTGTTCTCCCAAAGCTGTTATGTTAAGGAACAAATACAAAATACTAAAAAGTCCTGCGTAAAGCAGGACTCTTTAACAACTGAATAGTGGCAAAAAATCTACAACCTCGACCGTATGGCAGAATCGTGAAACTCTGCCAAATTCTCCTCTAGAAAGGAGGTGATCCATCCACAGCTTCCGCTACGGATGCCTTGTTACGACTT
>CAYGKC010000012.1:13662-31016 GCA_964350585.1 uncultured Gammaproteobacteria bacterium | reverse complement strand
TGCGCCCAGCAGGATTCGAACCTGCGACCATCAGCTTAAAAGGCTGTTGCTCTACCGACTGAGCTATAGGCGCTTACTTAAATTGCACATGAGCGAAAAAAATAGCCAAATAGGCATTAACAAAAATATTATAACCTATTATTACAAATTTTGCAATAAGTTAAAAGAAAATAGGGCGCTCGATCGAAACACCCTATTTGATGCGTTAAAGCAAACACATTTCCCTTATTTTCTCGACAAGGGCGTAAGAGCTGAGTTTGGCAACAACCGGAACAGGAACGTTTACATCTTCAGGATTTCCAGTATACATGATTATTTTCATGTCTGGATCTATCTCTAAGACTTTTTCTATTAACTCCGTCCCGGTCATAATGGGCATCGAATTATCGGTAATAAGCAAATCAAACGGTGTTCCCGATTCGCGATATTGTTCCCACAGAAGTAAAGCCTCCTTACCATTTACTGCTGTAGTTATGCTAAATCCCTTATCTTCCAATGTTTTTCTGATCAATTCCCTTAATACTTTATAATCTTCAGCTAAAAGAATTTGGATTTTCATAGTTAAACCTCCTAAAAAATACTTTAAAACATTTTTTTACAATTAGCAAATAGTGCATATCCTGTTTAAAAACCATGAATAATAAGTTTGATAAATATCCGCTTATTAGGTAAAATACTAGCGACATGGAAGGCCTATTAAACCACAAAATACCACCACAAAATTTAGAAGCCGAACAATCAATGTTAGGCGCTCTTTTAATTGACAAAGACGCTATCATTAAAATAGCAGATCTTATTTCGGCTGATGACTTTTATAAGGAAAGCCATGGACATATTTATAATATTATACTGGAGCTTTTTGAAAAAAAAGAAGCTATTGATATTTTAAGTCTAACTAGTCGCCTAGAGGAAAGAAAATTACTCGAACAGGTTGGGGGCAGAAGCTATCTTTTATCCTTAACCAATCAAACTCCTTCTGCAGCTCATGTAGTATCCTACGCCCAAATCATCCAAAGAAAAGCAACCCTAAGAAGACTAATTTCGGCAGCAAATAATATTTTGGAATTAGGCTATCATGAAGAAAAAGAAATAAGTGATGTGCTGGACAAATCTGAACAATCAATTTTTTCAGTTTCCCAAAAATATCTAAAAGAAAAATTCACCCACATAAAGGACGTCTTATCAAATGCCTTTGATAGAATTGATGAACTCCATAGAGAGAAAGGCAAATTAAGAGGAATACCAACAGGTTTTACCGATTTAGATAATCTACTGGCCGGACTCCAAAAATCTGACCTAGTCATTCTTGCAGCCAGGCCATCAGTAGGAAAAACTTCTCTTGCTCTTGATATTGCAAGAAACGTCGCCAAACACAAGAAGTCAGTTGGAATTTTCTCTTTGGAAATGTCAAAAGAACAACTTGTAGACCGTCTTATTTGCGCCGAAGCCGGAGTTGATATGTGGAAAATGAGAACTGGAAAACTTTCCGAAAGTGGAGAAGATTTCCCAAAAATCGGACAAGCAATGAGTGAGTTAGCGGATAGTTCAATATTTATTGATGACTTTGCCAACACAAATATTATGGAGCTTAGAACTAAAGCAAGGCGCCTACAAATGGAACATGGCCTTGATCTTATTATTCTTGACTACTTGCAACTTATGGAAGGATCAGGAAAAAGCAGCAGTGATAATAGAGTCCAAGAAATAGCTGAAATTTCCAGAGCGCTAAAGGGCATCGCTAGAGAGTTAAATGTTCCGGTGCTTGCATTATCCCAGCTTTCTCGTGCAGTCGAACAAACCAAACCAGCTATTCCAAAACTTTCACATCTTAGAGAATCAGGTTCTATCGAACAAGATGCTGATGTTGTTATGTTTATTTATAGAAAATCAGCAGATAAGGGATATGATATAAATACTCTTACCGAAGAAGAAAAACACATCGCTGAAATACACATAGCCAAACACAGAAACGGGCCTGTGGGCGTGGTTCCATTGTATTTTGAATCGACAACCGTAAGTTTCAAAAGCCTTGATAAAAGGTACGCTCCCCCGCCAATGACCCAGGAATAAGTGCTGTTGAAATCCTTGATGAAATATTGTATTATTAAATGGATCTTATTATAAATAAAATTTAATTATGTTTTCTAAAATTAAACAAATACAAGAACTTCGAAGTCAAGCAAATCAGATAAAAAAAGCGTTAGCCGAAGAAACAGTTGAAGGAACAGGAGCATGGGGAAAATTAAAAGTTAAAATGGACGGAAATCAGGAAGTTAAAAGCGTCGAAATTGATGATGAACTTCTTAAGGATAAAGCAAAACTCCAAGCAGCCATTGCTGAAGCGACCAACAACGCCGTAAAAAATGCTCAAAAGGTAATGGCTCAAAAAATGTCACAAATGGGTGGACTTAATTTACCCGGAATGAATTAAATAATTTTCGAAAGTGTATCCAAAAAGCATACAAAACTTAATTGATGAATTCGCGAAATTACCAAGCATCGGCCCCAAAACGGCCGAGCGCTTTGTTTTTTACCTCCTAAAAAAACCTTCTTCTGAAATTACTAATTTAGGACATTCAATATTACACCTCAAAGACAATGTTAAGCTTTGTACCAAATGTTTTAATTTTGATGAACACAATCCTTGTTCAATCTGTTCTGATGCAAAAAGAGACCAAAAAATAATCTGTGTTGTTGCCAAAAATCAAGACATTATCGCTCTAGAAAAAACAAAGTTATATAATGGCGCCTATCATGTCTTAGGCGGATATATAAACCCGCTTGAAAATGTTTTGCCCGGCAATATAAAATTAAAAGAATTAATCAGTAGAATAAAAAACGATATGCCAAAAGAAATAATTTTGGCATTAAATCCTGATAGCGAAGGTGAAGCAACCTCTTCTTTCATAATCCGATTATTAAAACAGTTTAAAGATCTTAAAATAACTCGTCTTGCTCGAGGCCTTCCTATAGGCGCAGATCTAGAATATGCTGATGAAGTGACTTTAGAAAATGCAATAAATGACAGAAAAGAAATTTAAATATCTAAGGAATACTAAAAAATCCCGCTCAGGCGGGATTTTTTAAAACTAAATTAAATTTTACTAATTTCGAGTTCTGTGAAAAATTGTCTATGGCCCAAAGTTTTATGTTCTCTTGTCTTTGATTTGAATTTTACTCCTACAACCTTCCTACTTCTGCCTTCCCTTACGATAGATCCTTCTATCTTTCTTTCAAGTATAGGTGCGCCAAAATCCAAATTATCTCCATCAACTATCATTAAGGCATCTAATTGAATTTTTTCTCCAACCTCTCCCTTCAACTTTTCAACTTTTATTTTGTCTTTTTCTTTGACAATGTATTGTTTTCCGCCAGTTTTAATTACTGCTAATTTCATAATTTTTATGTTATTCCTATGTAATCCAAAGCCCAATTAAAGGAATTTACCCAGACTTTTAGATTTAAATTAATACTTAAAATATTTTACACAAAAAAAGAAGATCTGTCAATATTTACCTAAATTTTGAAAAGTGACTAAATCGCCAGTTTTAAGGTTATTTCTAGACGCAAAACCTGCATTAACTTCCAAAACCATATCAATAGGCTCCGGCGGATAATAAATCTTATTGCCAAAGTCTGGCTCAACACTATCTTCAATTCCAACTATTATGCCATTTTTAATCCAAATTATATCAATAGGAAAATTCATCCCTTTCATCCAAAAACCTGGAACAGAATTATCATATAAAAATAACATCCCCCTATCTTCATCAAGATTATCCCTTAAAGATAATCCTTTGGCTTGATCTTTTGGCGAAATTGCGACTTCAGCTTTTATTTCCTTTTCTCCCAATAAGACTAAAACCAATCGACTGTCATTTTCTAAACTTTTATTAACAAAAAGAGCAACAATTAAAAAAAATAAAACCGTGGCAAAAATAATTAATAATAAATTAAATTTTTTGTTTTTCATTATTATTATTTTTAACAAAAAGCAAAACTACTATCGCCACCATAACCATAGCCATAATTAACAAACCAATTAACTTGCTAAAACCAGAACTCAATAGGGCGAATAAAGCGAATATCAAAGATATTAAGTATAGAAACAGAACCGCACCAACTTTTGAAAAACCAAAATCAACCAAACGATAATGTATATGCTTTCTATCGGCATGTGAAAATGGAGATTCTTTTTTTATAATTCTTTGGAGAATCACCCATAAGACATCCAAGGCGGGTATTCCCATTACAAGTAAAGTAGTAACTATTTTTGATCCGGATATTATTGAAAGCGCACCTAAAATAAATCCCAAGAAAACACTTCCGCCTTCACCTAAAAATATTTTTGCAGGCATCCAGTTAAAAATCAAAAAGCCAAGTAATGATCCAAATAGGGCAAGTGACCACACTCCCGTTGCTGAAACAGGAACATCCCAACCAATACTCACCATAAAAATTGCCAAAGCAGCAATAGCTCCAATACCCGACAATAAACCGTCAAGTCCGTCCAAAAATTTTGCCGTATACATCATACCCATCAGCCACAAAAATGAAACTACTGATCCTATTATTGCCGGAAGATAGATTATTGTTCCAGGAAAACCGAAAGGATTAGTTACATAAGCAATTCTTACGCCAACAAACAAAACACAAAGAGACGCGAGTATGGGCCAAATTATTTGCTGATAAGGCTTAAGATTATATTTATCATCCAATATACCCCCGATCATAATTATCAATCCGCCTGCAAAAACTGCCCAGACAGCCGTAACCGGTATTTGAGAAATATTTGCCAGCTTAAAATAATAAACAACAAAATAAATTAGAAAAAAAGAAATAAATACGGCAATCCCGCCAAGCAATGGAGTTGTTTTTAGATGTATTTTTCTTTCAGCAGACTTTGGATTGTCAGTAATATTTAACCTTCTGGCAATTACAATAATCAAAGGCGTTAAAATTAAACTCAATAAAAAACCACCTAAAACAGCAATTAAATGAATTGATGAAAATATATTCATAAAATAAGTTTATCAACAATACCTAACATTGACAAATAAGAAAAATTATTCGAAAATTAAATAAAAGGAGGGGCAAAAAATGGATAGCACTTTTAGAATAGTTGGCGTAGCAATGCTAATACTGTTTACAGTTTTAGTTCTAATAAGCGAGTAATTAATCAAAGCCACAGCGGAATTTATTCCGCTTTTTTTATTTTAACAGCCCCTTCTCTTAAAACAATTAATTTATTATTTTCTATTTTTATCAATGTTGACGGTTCACTATTAACCTTACCTGAAAGGTAAAAATCAATATTCTTGCCAAAATATTTTTTTGCTTCATTAATTTTAGTTGCCGGAGATAATGATTCTGGATTGGCACTGGGAGCAATTAATGGTCCAGAATTTTTCAAAAGATATATTAGTTCTAGCTTATCCGGAAATCTAAAAGCAAGGGAATCTGTTCCCCTATGTAGATATTCCAGTTTTTTAACTTTACATGTAAGTATAATACTAACTTTACCTGGCCAAAGTTCTTTCATTATTTCACTTTCTTTTTTTGAAATTTTTACTCCGAACAACTTTATATCTTCAAATGAACTAATTAAAATAATCATTGGCTTGTCTGGCCTTCTACCCTTAACGTCATAAATACGTTGAACAACTTTTTTATTCAATGCCTTTCCTACCAAGCCGTAAATGGTATCAGTAGGAATAACTCCTATTTTGCCCTCATTTAATTCTTTGGCAATATCATTCCATTTGGATATTTTTTTTATCATTTTTAATGGAACTGCATCTTCAAGGTGATACTCACCCACCCTTGTCCTTTCCAAATCAGCCAAATATGCCCCAGTGGCTAAAACATTGCCGATATCTCGAGCAATAGACCTAATATAAACCCCTGGCCCGCAAATTATTTTTAAATATATGAAAGGATATTCATACTTGACTAAAATTATTTTTTTAACAACTGCATCCCGTTCTTTCATTACAACCTTTTGGCCTTGCCTTGCTAGTTTATAGGCTCTTTTTCCCTTTATCTTAATGGCGCTATAATTAGGTGGAACTTGTTTTATGTTTCCAACAAAGTTTTTTATAGCTTTTTCAATTTCTTTTTTTGATGGTTGTCGGAAATTAACTTCCACTTTATCTCCTTCTTCGTCATCCGTTTCACTTTCAAATCCCAGCTTTATTTTTGCCAAATATTCTTTTTCTTTATTTAAAATTAAGCCTAGTTTTTTGGTCGATTCCCGCCCAACAGCAACAACTAAAACTCCGCTTGCCAATGGATCTAATGTACCGGCATGACCGACTTTTTTTATGCCAGTTTCTTTTCTTATTTCTTCAATTATTTTAAATGAAGAAGGGCCTTTTGGTTTGTTTACTGTTATTAACATATTATTCTTTTCTCATTGCGCTTATAGGATCCATTTTAGCAGCCTTTTTGGCGGGCCAATATCCAAATAAAAGACCTACACTTGCGCAAAAAACAAATGAAATTATTATTGCCTGGGGAGGAACAATGAACTCCCAAGGATAGTTTAAACGAGTAGCTATAAGATATACAAGGAAGGAAATAATAGAACCTACAATTATTCCAATAATTCCTCCAACAATAGTTACTAATATCGCTTCCCAAAGGAATTGCCATAAAATCTGCTTTTTCCTAGCTCCGATAGATTTCCGCAAACCTATTTCAAATGTTCTTTCTGTTACGGAAACGTACATTATATTCATAATACCAATACCGCCAACCAAAAGCGAAATGCCGGCTAACGCCACTAACAATAAAGTTATGCCACCAAATATAGTATCAAGCATTTCTCTTACCTCTTCCATTGTTGTGACTTGAAAATCATCATCATTAGGATCAGTAATATTGTGCCTTTCCCTCATAACTGAAATAATCTCATCTGCAGTTTGTTCTTGAATACTGGTATTTTCCATTTGCATTACCAGTGACATTACATGATTTATGCCTAGCATTAATTTTTGCGCTGTTTGAATCGGGACATACGCAAAATCATCAAAACTAACTCCAAAACTGCTTCCCCTTTTTTCCATTACGCCAATGACTGTAAATTTATTTTTGCCCAATTTTATTCTTTGACCAATTGGATCTTGATTTCCAAAAAGATCGTCCGACAAGCTACTGCCTAAAACAACAACCCTAGCCAAACTGTTATCTTCTTCATCTGTAAAAAATCTTCCTTTTTCTACTTTAGTCTTATCAATTTCAATTATTGAAGGAGAGACTCCCATGTAATTTGCAATTTTATTCTGTTCCAAATGCGAAACAACCCCTTGACCTATCACTAGGGCATAATAGTTTTTGATATTACTGAGCTTCATAATTTCTTCCGCATCGCTTAATTTCAAAGACGTAATTTGCACGCCTTGAGCCATAGCCATTGCCCCTCCGACCGTTTTAGAGCTCGGCACTTTTGTTTCAATCTGAACGATATCATTACCAAACACCTCAACTTGTCCCATTACCATTGATTTCAATCCCTCTCCAGCTGACATAACAATAATAACTACCGCTATACCTATAACAATTCCAATCAATGTTAAAACTGTCCTTCCTTTATTGGCAAAGATTGATTTCCAAGCTAATTTTAAGGGCAGATTTAATATCATTTGTCTAAATTTAATTAAATTATAGTGTGGACTATTGACATTTATTTTTAACTGTGCTATAATGATATATACGCTGAAACCGAAAGGAGGTGATTAACGGCAGCGGGTGAAAACTTATAACACCTTAAGACGCTACAATGAAATTATGACTTGCTCACGCGGACAGCGTGAGACAAAAACCGCACGTGAGCGGATCATAATTTCAAGTAGCGTCATTTTTTTTATTCATATCTAAGTGCCTCAATCGGATCTAACTTTGATGCTCTGGTTGCAGGATAAATTCCAAATATAAAACCTATAAATAAAGAGACCACAATTGCAATAATTACAGAACTTAAAGTAATAACAAATTCCCAATTATAACCAAGAAAATTTGCAATTACCGAAATCAGAAAAGAAAAACCAATACCCAAAGATACTCCGATCACTCCTCCAATAATTGTTATAACAATTGATTCCGTTAAAAACTGCGATAACAAATCGCCGTTTTTTGCTCCGACTGATTTGCGCAAACCAATTTCTCTTATGCGTTCATTTATGGAAGCCAGCATTATATTCATTACGCCGACACCTCCCACAACAAGAGATATTCCAGCTATTGCCGCCAAAAAAAACTTTAGTGCATTAGTAATTGTAAGCAAAGCATCTATTGCTTCTTTCGGATCGCTAATTGTAAAATCATCAGCTTGACCGCTATCAATATCATGCCTCTCCCTTAAAATCCAACGAATTTCTTCCTTGCTTTCATCAATATTTTCTGAATTTTCTATTTTTAATCTGATAAAATTAACATAGTTAACTCCTAATAATGAATTTTGGGCTGTTGAAATTGGAATAAGCGCTATATTATCTTGATTTTGAAAACCTACAACTCCCCTTTTCTTTGTAACACCTATAACGTCAAAGGTTTCTCTTTTTATTTTTATTTTTTTTCCAATAGGATCAATATCGCCAAATAATTCTTCCCTAAGCTGGCTTCCCAAAACTACAACTTTGGCATTATTTTTTTCTTCTTCTTCCGTCAGAAATCTTCCCAAATCCATTTCAATATTTTCCACGTCAAAATAGCCGGCCATCACGCCATAATAATTAGCATTCACTTTTGAATTTTGATATGAAACGCTTGCGACTCCGCTATTATAAGCTGATATGGCCTTAACGTACTCAACCTGCCGTTTTATTTGCAAAGCATCTTCATATTTTAAGGAAGTAACCACTATGCCCATAACAGAAGCCGGAGGTCCGTCTTTTTCAGCTGCTCCGGGCATAATGCCAATAAGATTTGAACCCATGGAAGTAAGCTGATTTGTGATTAAGCTTTGCGCTCCGGCGCCGACTGACATAATAATAATAATCGACGCTATACCTATAATAATACCAAGACTAGTTAAAAAAGTGCGGACTTTGTTTGCCCGCAATATCGAAAAAGATAGTTTTAGTGTATCAGCTATTCTCATTTCTTAAAAAAATTATTTCATAAGTTCTCCATCCTTCGCTGATCTTCTATCGGAGACGTTTATATCGCTTTCAAGCAGTCCATCACGCATTTTTAAAATTCTCTTGGCATGCCTGGCCGTATCCTGTTCATGAGTAACAAGAATAACTGTATGACCTTTTTCATTTAGGTTTTCTAATATCTCCATAATAATTTGACCGGATTTGCTATCTAGGTTGCCTGTCGGTTCGTCTGCAAAAATTATGCTGGGATTATTGACTAAAGAGCGAGCTATGGCCACTCTTTGTTTTTCTCCACCAGATAATTGATTTGATAAATTGTTTGATTTGTTTTCCAAACCGACTGCCTTGATGGCCTCTTTTACCATTTTATCGCAGTTGTTTTTATTTTTTGAATAAATAAGTGGGAGTTTTACATTTTCAAAAACAGTTGTTTTTGGCAAAAGATTAAAAGATTGAAAAACAAAGCCTACTTCTTCGTTTCTTATAAGCGCCAAACTATTATCATCAAGGTTACTTACATCAGATCCTTTAAAAAAATATTTGCCTTCCGTTAAAGTATCTAAAAATCCGATTATATGCATCAGTGTTGATTTGCCCGATCCAGAAGGCCCCATAATGGCAACAAACTCTCCTTCATTAATTTCAAAATTTATGCCAAATAAAACAGGAGTTAAAATATCATCTGTTTCATAACTCTTTTTTAGATTTTCAATTTTAATTAATTGATTCGTCATTATTTTGTAGCTTTCTTGAATGTAATAACCTTTTCACCTTCTATCAAACCTGCTATTACTTCAACTACTCCTCCGTCAGCCCTTAAACCGGTCACTATCAGCTTTTCTTCAATGGTATCTTCACCCACCAGCACCTCCACATACTTTTCCACTTTTTGTTCATCAAGAGTGGTTTCTTTTATTTTGACTGCTCTTTGAGGTATAAACAATACACTTTCCTTTTGATCCGTAACAACAGTAACATTAGCAGTCATCCCTGGTTTGATATCTTCTTCGGTGCCCGCATCATCAAAAATAATTGTTGTCTTATAATATACAACATCTTGAATAAGAGTCTGAGCAGGATCAATAAAAATTACTCTGCCGTTAAAAATTCTTTCAGTGCCAAAAGCATCCAAATCAATGACTACTTTGTTTCCAATTTTAATTTTGGCAATGTCTGATTCAGCTATATCCACTTTGATCTGATATTTTTCATCTGAAAGCATCCTGATAACCGGCCCTGTTGCAAGTGGCTGTTCACCTACTTTATAATTTACATTTACAACTTTCCCGTCAATGGGAGCAATAATAGCATAACTTCTTGTTTCACTTACAGCGCCGTCGAGAACTGCCTGCGCTTGAGCTAAATTTGCTTGAGCGGATTGAATGTCAAAAGATCTTGCGACTGCACGTTTAAGTTCAAGCTGAGCCCTTAGAATATTGACATTATTTTGCGCAGCTTTAATCTGAGTGCTTGAATTTGCAATAGAATTGCGATAATTATTATCTGAAGATTGAAGCGAACTTAAAGAAGTATTTACAGTGGTAATTTGACTGTTCATTTCTGCCTTAATCGCATCTTTTGTTGTTTGGGGATAGTAACTGTTTACAATAATTGCATTTGACAAGTCAAATGATGAGTTCAAAAATGTAATCGTTTCAGCTAACAAATCTTTAAATGACTCCGAAATACTGTTTATCTCACTGTCACTTTTTTGTTGTATTTGATCAAGTGAAGACTTCGCCGTGTTTAATTTGTCTAATAACTTAGCATAATCCGTAGTCACGCTATTATACAAATTGGAATCATTAAAAATTAAATTCATAGTTGTCTGTGAATTCAACAACTTATTATTTACAGTATCTAGTGCCACTTGTAACACAATAGCTGAACTTCTTAACACATCGACGTTAACGTTCTTTAAATTAGCAGACTGAAAATTCAAATCAATGATTAAATTATTCAAATCATTAACTGCCTTATTTAGCTGTTGCTGAACTAAATTAATATCCTCAGTTGATGCGCCCGCCCTTACTTTGTCTAAAGCCGCCTTAGCAGACAAAACATTGGCCTGCGCTTGCTTTACGGCTACTTGAGCGGAAGCATCGTCAATTCTAGCAAGTATATCGTTTGCCTTTACCAAATCACCTTCTTTGACTTTTATTGCTGTAATTCTCCCTGTTGCTTTAAAATTTAAATCTATAGCATTGGCAGATTCAATAGCTCCGGTTGCGGAAACCGATTGCAATAAGTCACCTTTTTTTACCTCCTCAGTGGTATAATCAAAGGCTTTTGCTCTTTGGCCAGAGACTATAAAATAAGTTACTGCGCCAATAATTAATATCAAAACTATTATAATTGCCCAAAACCACTTTCTTTTAAATATCTTCATAATTTGTTTAATATTGTTATTTTTGTTTATAAATATAACATATTCAACAACAAAAATCAAGCCAAGTGATAAATTTTCAACTTAGATAACATTATTACAATAATATTTTTTCTATGTATTTTTTGGCTTCGATTTGTTGAATAATACTGTTTTCCAATTCGAGAGCCATTACAGGAGCTAATATATTTTTATATCTTTTTAGATAATCAAAATGATTCAATTTAGAATAACTATGATGACCGAAAGTAAAATTCGGTCCTTTCCAATAAAACAATGGCCATTTTTTTATTGCGGAAATATGGCCACAGCCAACTTTATGATTTTCCATTAAATTCAAATAGTAACCGTAAAGCGCTGAATGCCTTAGCCTAAAATCCTCAAGGTGACAGACATCAAGGCATATTCCGCCATATTTATTTAATTCTGATTCATTTTGTCGGTGATACTGAACTTCCAAAAATATTTTTTTATCATATTTGCTAAAATCGTTAGTAAAAGGAAAACGGCTTTTGGCACCGTGAATATTAAATATTTCGGTACCAAAATTTTCAACCAAAAAATCCAACTCATCAACTTTCATATCCGCCCTTAAATGGACAAAGGGAATTTTAGTAATTTTTGATTTTTTTAACAACTCATAAAGATTTTTTCGCTCATTCTTTTCTATGGCAGTAACAAAAAGAGCTATTTCATCAATAGCCAGTTCTTTGATTTCCTTTATTCTTTCATTAAAATTCGGCTTTCCTGTTGAAGTTATTGAAACTAGAACTTTCATTTTGATAAATTATTTATTATCAATCGCTTCGTTTACTAATTTGTCCGCTTCTTTATTATCTTCACGATAAATATGTTTAAATGTTATCTTCTCAAAAGTCTGAGCTAAATTATAAACTTTAATAAACAAAAGCGCTAATTCTTTATCTCTTACTTTATATTCTCTTTTTAATTGCTTCACAACCAATTCTGAATCAAGCAAACACTCAACTTCTTTTACTCCAATTTCCTTCGCCTTCTCAAGGCCAAGTAATAAAGCTTTATACTCAGCTTGATTGTTTGTAGCTTCTCCAATATATTGCTTAAACATTTTTTTCTTACCCTCAATTTCAATCAC
Organism: uncultured Gammaproteobacteria bacterium; assembly: GCA_964350585.1. GTDB lineage: Bacteria > Patescibacteriota > Patescibacteriia > 2-01-FULL-39-33 > 2-01-FULL-39-33 > JBAYJM01. The sequence continues at coordinate 18,415 of CAYGKC010000012.1, read as the reverse complement.
AACACCTATGCCAGCCGGACCTGGATTTCCTCTTGCTCCACCATCAGAATGTATTATAGCTTTATTCATATTTAATCGCTTAAACCTTCACTTAACTTTAAATCCACGAGTTTTAACTGAAGTTCTCTGTTTCCGTTCCATTCATTAATATCCAACTCGAATACTATATCTATAATATCACCATTTTTTAACTTTGAACACCATTCTCCAAAAGAAAAACCGATCAATTTCTGCATTTTTTCTCTCTGACTGACTTTTAGTCTTAGGTGCTTACCATCAATACCAACTGCTTGTATTTGTTCCACCCTTAAGCCAAATGAAGCGAATATCGGCTTCTCATTCCCCTCTCCAAAAGGTTCAAACTTATCAAGATCTTCCCATAATCTCCAATCAATATCAGTAATATTTATTTCAGTATCTATTTCCATTACCGGAGTTAAATCATTTTCAGCGAGTTTTTCCAGACTAATTTTTTCCATTTCTTTCTTAAATTTTAGAAAATTATTTTCACCAACAATGGAAAAACCACAAGCCTGACTATGTCCGCCAAACCTTGTTAAAAATTTTTCACATTTTTTAAGCGCATCAGTTATATCAAATCCTTGAACGCTTCTACCTGATCCGACAAATTTGGCATCTTGGAGTTTTTCCCCTCCTTCTCTTGAAATTACAAGAGTGGGTCGATTATATTTATCACTAATTCTTCCGGCTACCAAACCGACTACGCCTGCCGGCCACTTCTCTCCCACAATACACAATAGTTTTTGTTGGTCACTAACATCCTTAATTTGTGATAGTGCAGCGTTTAAAATATTTTCGGTTATCTGCTGTCTTTTTTTGTTATTTACTTCCAAAAACTCCACCATCTTTTCTGCCTTCTTTTCCTCCTTCTCAAGAAGCAAATTTAAGGCCAATGATGCATGTTCGATTCTTCCCGCAGCATTAAGTCGAGGCACAATTCTCCAACCGACGAAAGTCGTATCGATTATTCCTGATTTGTAATTTATGCTCTCTACTAACTTTTTTAATCCGCTATTGATTGTTTTTTCCAATACAATCAAACCGTATTTTACAAAAATTCTATTCTCACCTGTTAAGTTAACAATGTCTGCGATTGAAGCGATTGCAACCAAATCCAAAAGCCATTTTTCATATCCGGGAGGCAACTTGATCGGACTGTTTTCTTCTTCTAATCTGATATTAAGCGCTTGAATAAATTTATAAACAACACCTGCTCCGCACAGTTGCCTGAAAGGATATCCGCTATCGTCAAGCGAAGGATTAATTATGGCAACAGCATCCGGCCTTTTTAAAGGCTCTTTATGGTGGTCTAAAATTACAGTATCAATCCCCTGTTCTTTGAGTAGGGCAATTTCCTCTGAATTAGAAACTCCGCAGTCAACAGTTATAATTAAGTCATGTTTTTGTTTGATAAATACCTGAACAATTTTTTTGTTCAAGCCATATCCTTCGATTTCCCTAAACGGAATGTATGTTTCAACATCTACTCCCAATGATTTTAGAACGTTAAAAAGAATGGCTGTCGAACATATTCCATCAGCGTCATAATCACCGTAAATCAGTATTTTTTCATTTTTATAAATAGCAGAAATAACGCGCTTAACCGCCGATTCCATATCCTTGAATAAAAACGGATCTAAAACTTCGGTATCATAATTAGGAAAAAGAAAAGCATCTATTTCTTTTTCTGTTTTTAGTCCCCTATTATATAAAAGCTGAAGAATAATATTGTTTACTTCGGGAAATTTATCAATAAAATCCCGATCTATCTTGGGCTTAAGCTGCCATTTTTTTTGCATAATTATCTCCAGTTATTTCTTGCCCACTCTAACCTTTCGGGAATACCAATATCAACCCATGCCTTATCTGAAGCATATACGTCTAAATTTTTTACTTTAGGAAATACATCATATTCAATTCCAAAAACATCAGTCTCAGGAAAGTAGCTTTTAAAACTGTTGTTAAGCAAATAGATTCCCCCGTTTATAAATCCCGGTTCCACAATTCCTTCTTTTTCCTTAAACGACCTCAAATGGTAATTCTCGTCAAAATCCAAAACTCCGTAAGTTGAAGCATCATCCACTTTGGCTCCCAAAATTATTCCGTCACTTTCTTGACGTAAAAGTTTACTCATGTCGCTAAGATCCACATTTGATAATATATCACCATTAAGAATAAATGTAGGATCATTATTTTCAATGTAATTTTCCCACGCAAATTTAATAGCTCCTCCGGTTCCTAGCCTTTTAGGCTCAATAGCATATTTTATTTTCATTCCGTTTCTTACATTACCAACTTCTTCTTGCAGAACTTCTGCCAAGTGACCAGCTGCCAAAATAACTTCTGATATTCCCACTTTTGCTAAACTTTCCAATTGCCAATCAAGCATTGCTTTTCCCTTTATATCAAGCAAAGCCTTAGGAATATCTTTTGTTATTTCACCTAAACGAGTGGACAATCCACCGCAGAGAATTATAGCATTCATATATTGACTCTAATAAATATTTAATATATAATTTATTGTATGAAAAAGAAACAAGTTCAAAAACTATTTTGGCTAATAGTATCAATTTTAGTCATATCTTCAATGGTAATTTTTACCATTCTTCCTTCGTTTCTCTAGTTGCCAAAACAATTCCTCACTTTAATGTCGCCTAAGGCGATTTTTTTTATCTTTTTAAAACTGCTAAAAATGCCTCTGTAGGGATGTCCACTTTTCCAAGGCTCATCATTTTTTTCTTTCCTTTTTTTTGCTTTTCGAGCAGTTTGGCTCGCCTGCTCCAATCTCCGCCGTACAGTTTTGCAGTAACATCTTTTCTTAAAGCGGATAACCTCTCAGCGGCAATGATTTTTCCGCCAACAGCAGCTTGAATTTTAACAACAAATTGCTGTTTAGGAAGAGTTTCTTTCAAAATATCAACAATTCTTTTCCCAGAATAATAAGCGCTATCTTTATATATAATAAGGGACAGAGCTTCAATTTTTTCATCAGCGATAACAATGTCCATTTTTACGACATCTGTTTTTTGATGCCCGTAAAAATCGTAGTTAAGGGAAGCATAACCTGAACTTACAGATTTAAGCTTATCATAAAAATCTACAATCAGTTGCGTAAGTGGAATGTAATAATGCAAAATTGTAACATTTTCATCCAAATACTCAGTATTAATATACTCGCCCCTTTTTTCTGTGGCTAGTTTCATAATTGCCCCCAAATAATCTTTTGGAGTAAAAATATCCACTTTCATAATCGGCTCTTCTATTCTTTCTATTTCAGTAGGATCGGGAAAAGACACAGGATTATATATAGTTCCACTCTTGCCATTTCTATAATAAATATTATAAGCGACACTGGGAATTGTAACGATAAGATCCAAACCAAATTCGCGCCTTAACCTTTCTTGGAAAATTTCCAAATGAAGCAAGCCAAGAAATCCGCAACGAAAGCCAAATCCTAACGCTTGAGAATTTTCAGGCTCATAACTTAAAGCGGCATCATTCAACTTTAACTTTTCTATCGCCTCCCTAAGTTTATTAAAATCACTTCCATCTTTACAGAATATGCCGGCATAAACCATTGGTTTAACTTCTTGAAAACCGGGAAGCGGTTCAACTTTCTTCCCTTTTAAAGTAATAGTATCGCCTACCTTGCATTGCGAAACGTCATGAAGACCCGTAACAATATAACCGATTTCTCCAGTAGATAAATTAGCATCCTTTGTAAATTTTGGAGCAAAATGTCCCACCTCCAAAGCTTCTATTTCATTATTGGTAGAAACAAATTTTAAATGATTGCCGGGAATAACATTTCCTTCAAAAATTCTAACATAAGCAATAACTCCTCTGTATTCATCATATACGGAATCAAAAATCAGCGCCCTTAGATCCTTTTTTTCTTCGATTATTGGTTCCGGGACCTTTTTTATTACTTCCTTTAAAAGTTCTTTTACACCTTCGCCGGTTTTACCCGAAACTTTAAAAATATCCTCTTTTTTACAGCCAAGCAAACTGACTATTTCTCCCATCACTTTATTCGGCTGGGCATTAGGCAAGTCGATTTTATTAACGGCCGGAATAATAGTCAAATTATTTTCCATCGCCAAATATAGGTTAGCTAAAGTTTGAGCCTGAATGCCTTGGGTGGCATCAACTAAAAGAACCGCTCCTTCGGCTGATAGCAAACTTCTTGATACTTCATAGGTAAAATCTACGTGACCGGGAGTATCGATTAAATTGAGTTCATAACCATCATAATTCATCCTTACTGGCTGGAGCTTGATGGTGATTCCTCTTTCTCTTTCAATATCCATCTGATCTAAAAGCTGGGATTTCATTTCTCTTTTAGATACTGTTCCAGTAATTTCAAGCATGCGGTCAGCCAAAGTGGACTTACCGTGATCAATATGCGCGATTATGCAAAAATTTCGAATATTATTCATAATTTTTTAACTTGTAATTTTGAAATTATAACAGAAAATGGGCGTAAAATCAAATATTTACTTATTTTACTTATCTTTTCTAGGGAAAGAAAATGCTAACAAAAAGAAAAGTCGCGAGCATCAAAAAAGACAGCCCAATAGCTGTTTTTTATGCAACATTTAAAAATTATAAATAAAATCAAGCAATATGAGCGTTCACGTAGCGAAATTTATGCATGCCTTGAGCAGAGCATTTATAACTTCTTTATAAAAAGAAGTGACAAGGATTATGATCACGCCCCATCCCCTTCCCC
>CAYGKC010000012.1:11394-13562 GCA_964350585.1 uncultured Gammaproteobacteria bacterium | reverse complement strand
ACTTCTTTATAAAAAGAAGTGACAAGGATTATGATCACGCCCCATCCCCTTCCCCTATACTATCTTCTGCCATAACCGGTGTTGATCTAAACAACTTTCGCTTCAGTGAGGCAATAAAAATTGCCATTTCCTCCATTTTTAATAAATATCCGATTACCCAAAACCCAAGGATACCAGCTATCCCAGCAATTAAGCCTTGAGTAAGTATTCCCCAAACCTGCTCCGTAGGCACAAACTTATCTATAAACCAAAGTGACGCGTAGGCAAATAATCCCGCTCCAAATGAAGCAAAAATTATTCTAAAAACAGAATCGATTATTCTTCGCCCATCAAGCCTGCCAATTATTTTACGCAACCAAATCATTAAAATTATCAATTCAAAAATTGAGGAAACAGTAATTGCCGCCGGAAGCGCCAAGACTCTGAAATCAACCAGTCCTCCCAAATCATAAATTCTTAAAATTCCAGTAGTGAAAAAAGTAAACCAATTATCAAAACTCAAAACCCAACGGAAAAACATCAGCGAAACAAAATTTACGGCCATTGTCATAAGGCCGACATAAAAAGGAACTTTAGTATTATGCAAAGCGTAAAAACCTCTAATAATCAAAGGAAATGATCCTTGAGCAAACAATCCAATACAAAAGATTCCCAAACTGGCCGCCGTAAGGCGAGTATCATACCAATTGAATTCTCCGGCGCCAAGGATAACGCGGACTATTTGCGCGCGCAAAACAAAAAGTAAAACCGATATTGGAATAATAAAAAATAAAATCTGGCGCAGTGTTGTAGATATAATATTTACAAACTTATCGGTTTTATTTTCAGCCCAAAGCGATGACAGAACCGGCAAGGCGGCAACGGCCAGTGAAATACTAAAAATTCCAAGAGGAAAATTCTGCAGATTATTTGATAAATTAAAAATCGCTAAAGATCCAGCTGCTAAAGTTGAAGCGACAAGAGTTATGATCAAAAAATTAATTTGAGTAACAGCCAAGGCAAGTGTGCGAGGAATCATCAGTTTTGCAACATCTACAACATATTTATTTTTCCAATTGAAAACAAAAGAATACTTAAAGCCCGCTGAAAATGTCGGCCATATCTGAACAATCATATGCATGACTGCTCCAATGACAACGCCCCAGGCCAAGCCGTATACGCCAAAGGGCTTTACCAAATACAGCGCTCCAAATATAATGCCAAGATTATAAAACAACGGAGCAATTGAATAAATGACAAATTTTCTAAACGATTGAAGAATTGATCCAAAGATTGAAGACAGGCCTAAAAATATCGGACTCAAAAACATAATTTGCGACAACTTAACCACCAGCTCAATTTTTTCCGGAGGGAAGCCTGGAGTGATCAACGGAATAAGCCAAGGAGCGGAAAAAAATAACCCAGCGCAAATCACTATCAAACCAACTGATAAAATATTTAAAATGCTGTTAATCAGTTTCCAAGCTTCTTCCTTTTGATTTTTAGTCAAAAGCATCGTAAAAATAGGAATCAATCCGGCAGAAACTGCGCCCAAAATAATTAGATTATAAACCAAATCAGGCAAACGAAAAGCGGCATAATATGCATCAAGAATATCCCCCGCCCCAAATTGCGTAGCCAGAATCCTATCTCTAATAATACCCAAAAAACGACTTACCAAAGATAAGCCGCCAATAATAATAGCCGCAGACGTAATAGTCTTTGATTGGGCATTAACTTTTGAAATCAGTTTTTTAAACACTTGACAAAATTATATTAATATGATATAATGAATTGATGTGTTGAAATGTGACTTTAAACAGAAAAAACTTTAACAGAAAAGGAGAGAAAACATGTTGCAGTTTTTGATTTTTTTCACTATAGGTTTAGTTGTTAGTATTTTTGTGACCAATGCAATTAGACAGAAAAGGCAAATGTCCGAGAAACTACCAAAGCACAACGACAAGTTTTGCTTCCTGGTGGTGGCGGATACGCAACATAAACCGTTAGAAGAAGAAAGAACTGCCGTCATCAAAGCCCTAAGTAAGCATGGGGTAATTGTATATAACCCAGCAATTGATGAGGATTTGTCCAGAATTCACGCTGGGGAACCTCCTAAGTATCGGGAGAACAGTAGTGGAATTGTCCACATCACGGTTCGCGAAAAAGATTGGGAAGTTTCGGTAATC
>CAYGKC010000012.1:1647-11294 GCA_964350585.1 uncultured Gammaproteobacteria bacterium | reverse complement strand
ACACAGAGCGTCTCGCAGAACGAATTCTGCGATGGCGCTTTTTTATTTCAAAAATACTTACATCATAAACCTTGTATCCACTATCACGCACCCCTTCCCCTCTTCCCTTACCATCACAGGATTAAAATCAATTTCTTTTATCTCAGGAAATAACAATGAAAAATCTGAAAACTTAATCAGCAAATCAGCAAGAGCCTCAATATCTGCTCGCTTGCCACCTCTGGCACCCTTAAGCAATGGATATATTTTTAATTCTTCAATCATGCTAAGTGCATCACTTTTCGCAAACGGCGCAACTCTGAAAGTTATATCCTTAAATACCTCAGTATATATTCCTCCCATTCCAAGCATAATCAGCGGTCCGAATTGTGGATCTTTTTTCATTCCCACAATTACTTCAATCCCGCTTATCATTTCACCCACCAAATAACCATCTATCACCGCGCCTTGCACATTGGCCGAAATGTTGCTTTTAATTTTTTCAATTGCTGATTCCAGCTCTTGCGCATCTTTAATTCCCAACACAACTCCTCCGGCATCTGATTTATGGACAACCTGACTTGAGACAACCTTAACTGCCAAAGGATAATTTATAGTTGAGGCATATTCGACAGCCTCATCTGTATCCTTAACTGTTTTGGCTTTATGCAAAGGAAATTTAAAAGTATCTAAAACATCTCTTGCCTCTTTTTCTGTTACGGAACTTACGGCAAGCATTTTTTTCGATGCTGAGATTAATTCTTTTTTCTCTTCAAATTGATTAAGGCAAGAATTTTTTATTTTAGTTTCTTTGAGCTTTCTCCACTCGTTCATTTGCGAAAGAACCTTTACAGCCTGCAAAGGAAAAGCAAATTGCGGCAGTGAATACTTTCTAAAGATAGGATATGACTTGCGGATTTCCTGCTCTCCCATAAAACAAGCAATAACCGTCTTTTTATTTTCTTTACTTATTTTTCCGACCACTTCGGCTGTTCCCTTTACGTCAGTACTTTTTTGAGGGGTAAGCAAACAAATAACTGCATCAACATTTTCATCCTTTATAACAGTTTCCATAGCTATTTTATATCTTTGCGGATCAGCATCACCCAAAACATCGACTGGATTATGTGAGCTGGCAGATTGGGGAAGATTTTCGCGCAAATACTTTTTTGTTTCTTCTGATAAATCAGCCAATTCCAATCCATGCTTTGGAAGCAGATCCGTAACTAAAATACCAGGCCCGCCGGCATTAGTAACTATAGCAATCCTACTTCCCTTAGGTACAGGCTGAAGGGCAAAACCCTTGGCGTAATCAAAAAAATCCAATATGTCATCAGCCTCAATGACTCCTGATTGTTTAAATGCAGCGCTATAAGCCTGAGCTGAACCGGCAAGAGATCCGGTGTGAGATGATACAGCTTTACTTCCCTTTTCGGTTTTACCAGATTTCAAAACGATAACCGGTTTTTTCTTGGTAATATTTTGCGCGACTTGAATGAACTTTGATCCGTTAGTTATATTTTCCAAATACGCCAAGATACACTTGGTTTTTTTATCGCCGGCAAAATACTCAAGTAAATCAATTTCATCGACATCCATTTTATTGCCCATGCTTACAAAATACGATAGTCCAAGCTGTTGCGCTTGAGCCATATCCAAAACGGCAGTTCCTAGCGCTCCGGATTGTGAGAAAAATGCAATTTTTCCTTTTTTCGGAAAACTACGCGCAAAAGAAGCATTAACAGCAGGCGATGTGGTAATAAAACCCAAACAGTTAGGACCCACTATCCTCATGCCGAATTTATTCTTAACTTCTGTTAATTCTTTTTCCAATTCTATTCCTTCACCTCCAACTTCTTTAAAGCCAGCGGAAATAATAACTATATTTTTGCATCCTTTATCGCCGCATTGAATTAAAGCATCTGGAACAAATTTTGCAGGAATTACAATTATTGCCAATTCGGGAACTTCCGGAGTATCAGCAACTGAAGCATAAACTTTTTTTCCTAATATTTCCTTATCTTTTAAATTTATCGGGTAAATTTCGCCCTCGAAATTTTTTACTAAGTTAAGCATTAGATCATTTCCTACCTTTCCTGATTTTTCTGATGCTCCTATTACAGCAATAGTTTTGGGATGAAAGAAAGTGTCAAACATAAGTATTTACGAATTAATATTGGGATTTATTTTTATCTATCTATGTAAAATATTTTATCAGTTTTAGGTAAAAAAAGCCATCATCTAACATGTACGTCCTTAAAATACCTCTGGAGGATTTGTTTTGCCTTTTTTTTAGTTTTTTCATCTGTCATTGGCACATTTTCCAATTCATATTTCTTTTCCATTGCCTTATATTTGTAAACTCCAAGGCTATGATACGGCAATATTTCTACTCTTTCCAAATTAGAGTAATCCTTAAAATATTCTCCAACGCTTTGCAAATGCATTTCTTTGCTTGTAAGCTCGGGAACCAAAACCAGTCTTAACCAAAAATTTTTATTGATTTTTTTTAAATATTTAGCAAATTTAAATACCTCCTTATTGTCCGTGCCGGTTATTTCTTTATGCGAATCAGGATTAATGTGCTTGATATCCAAGATTACTAAATCTGTGTATTGAAGCAATTTTTTTACCTCTTCATTTAATATTGAACCATTCGTATCAAGCGCCGTATGAATATTTCTTTTTTTTAACGCTTTAAAAAATTGAGTCAGTTTCTCGGATTGAAGCAAAGGCTCTCCCCCCGAGACTGTAATTCCCCCTTTTTCATGGAAATAATGTTCCTGTTCTTTAGCCATTTCCACAATTTTTTTAAAAGCTAAATTATAACCGCCATTTATATCATGAGTATCAGGATTATGGCAATACAAACATCTAAAATTACAACCTTGCAAAAAAACCACCAGGCGGATTCCCGGACCTTCATGCGTGCCAAATGTTTCTATTGAGTGGACTCTAAGCATTTATTTTTTCAAAAAAAGTTCTCGCTAAAACTTCTTGCTGCTGTTTTTTTGTCAGCTTCGTGAACTTTACAGCGTAACCGGATACTCGAATTGTCAACTGAGGATATTTTTCAGGACTTTCCATGGCATCTAAAAGCATTTCTTTGTTTAAAACATTAACATTAAGATGATGCGCAGATTTTTTAAAATAACCTCCGATCAAAGCCGATAAATTATCCTGCTGTTCCTTTTTACTGTTTCCCAAAACGCTTGGAACTAAAGAGATGGTATTGGATATTCCATCAAGAGCGTCAAGATACGGCAACTTGGCAACAGAATTTAGAGAAGCTATGGCGCCACTGATATCTCTGCCATGCATTGGATTTGCACCTGGAGCAAAAGGCTCGCCCGCTTTCCTTCCATCAGGAGTAGCTCCTGTTTTTTTTCCATAAACAACATTAGAAGTAATGGTTAAAACAGATAGAGTCGGTTTTGCATTCCTATAAATATGATGCTTTTTTAATTGGCTGTTAAAGTCAACAATAAGTTTTTTGGCCAAAGAATCAACTTTATTATCATTATTTCCAAATTGTGGAAATTCCCCTTCGATTTTAAAATCAACCGCCAAGCTTTCTTTATTTCTTATCGGAGTCACTTTGGTGTATTTAATCGCAGACAATGAATCAGCCACTACCGATAAACCCGCTATACCAAACGCCATTACCCTTTCAAGCTTAGTATCGAGCAAAGCCATCTGAGCCCTTTCATAATAATATTTGTCATGCATATAATGAATGACGTTCATCGTGTTTACATAAACTCCGGAAACTTTTACAATTACTTTTTTAAAATTCTTATATACTTCATCATAATCCAAACTACCTTTACTTAAATCATCAATTCCTGCGACCAATAAATCCCCTGTTAACTCATCCCTTCCGCCGTTTGTAGCCAAAAGCAAAGCTTTGGCCAAGTTACATCTGGCACCAAAAAACTGCATCATTTTTCCGGTCTTTATCAGCGAAACGCAACAACTAATCCCGTAATCATCACAACAAAAAGTTTCTCTCATTAAATCGTCATTTTCATATTGAATTGATGAAGTTTCCAAAGAAACTTTGACACAGAATTTTTTGAAATTTTCCGGCAAATGTTGTGACCACAAAATTGTTAAATTAGGCTCAGGTGATGGCCCAATGTTATATAAAGTTTGCAAAAATCTATATGATGTTTTAGTTACTTTATGCTTGCCGTTACTCCATAATCCGCCAAGCGATTCGGTAAGCCAAACAGGGTCACCAGCAAATAATTGATTGTATTCATCCATCCTCAAATGCCTCACTAAGCGCAATTTAATTACAAATTGATCAATAAGCTCTTGCGCCTGCTCTTCATTAAGCTTGCCTTGAGACATATCATTATTTATATAGACATCAAAAAAGTTAGACACATTGCCCAAGCTCATTGCAGCTCCGTCATGCTCTTTTAAGGCAGCAAGGTATCCGAAATATGTCCACTGAACTGCTTCTTTGGCATCCTTTGCCGGAAAAGATATATCATAACCATAACTTCCAGCCATTTCTTTTATCAAGTGAAGAGCTCTAATCTGCTCGCTAACTTCTTCTCTGAGCTGAATTAAATCATCAGTCATTTCTCCTTCCAACTTCAGTTTGTCTTTTTCTTTTTCTTCAACTAATTTATCAATTCCATACAAAGCCACTCTTCGATAATCACCGATAATTCTTCCTCTGGCATAATTATCCGGAAGACCGGTTATTATTCCAAGTGATCGATACTTTTTCATCTCTGGAGTGTATGCGTCAAATACTCCGTCATTGTGAGTTTTTCTAAAGTGAGTAAATATTTCTTTGACTTCTTGATTAACTTTTTTTCCAACCTCTTCGCACGCTTTTTCAACAATTCTTATTCCGCCAGCCGGTTTTATGGCTCTCTTAAGCGCTGAATCTGTTTGAAGACCAACGATTACTTCCAAGCCTTTGTCTATATAGCCGGCATTATGGCTATTAATTTGAGAAACTGTCTCTGTATCAATATCTAAAACACCGCCTTTTGCCACTTCTTCAGCCATTAATCTTTGACATATTTGCCATAACATCCTTGTCTTTTCGCTTATTCCTGATAAAAAAGACTCATCACCGTCATAAGGGACAATATTTTTAAAGACAAATTCCCTTACATCAATTTCTCCTTGCGAACTTTCTAATTTTTTCTTTTGCATTATTTATAATTAAAATTTTTCAAAAAAAATACTCCCATAAATGGGAAAAAGTATTTATACACTTTTCGAGGACATTAATAATTATAATATTAATTATTCACAATGTCAAAATTAAATAATTCAATTTAAAAAAACTCTAGGTAATAAATCTTGCCAAGCTATTGGCCCATTACGTAACGCTTGACAATTTGTTAATTAATAGATATAATATATAGTTAAATTAATGAAATGGCAAACAACTCAGGAAAGGAAAACGCCATGATCATAATCGTACTTTCAATCATAGTCGCAATCAGCGTTATTCTTAACATCGTACTGGGAGCAAGTACTGTTTTTCTAGGACGAGAACTTCTAAAGAAGTTCTATTTTTGGACACAGTTTTATAACTCGGCAAAAAATATTCTTACAGTTTCCGAGTTCAAGCATCTTGGAACTGTCACTCCTGGAATGGGGACATTTAGTCAATCCATTCCTGACAATAAGCCATTCGGGGCATTAATTAGCTTCGACATTAGTCCTTTCATTCCAAAAATTGTACTTCGTCTGCTTGGCTTAAAGGACCTTATTGGCAAAACACTCTACGATCCTTTCGGCTTTGAGCAAAGCAAGGCGCCCGAAGGTACTGAATACCAACAAATAAAATTTCAAGTATTCTTTGGAAAAGGACCGGCTGGCTTTGTTATGCTGACAACTATCCAAAATCCGGCTCTTTTAGAAAGAGAGCCTTCTACAAAAGATGGAACCGTGTACAAAGCCCATTGGTTCCAAAGGTGATGCATTTTCAATACACCGCACGCGGAGACTTATATGGTTTCCGCGCTTTTTTTTCAAAAAAACAACCCTCAACACTTTAAGTTTGAGGATTATTTTAATTTAAAAATTAACTTACATATAATTCTCCAACTACACCTTGCCCATATCCAAAAATTCATCAACCTTAATTTGTTTTACGAAGTCTGGCATATGGCTAACCATAATAATCGCGCCCTCATACTCGTTTATCGCTTTGGCTATCACAGGAATATGCCTGAAATTTATATGATTAGTCGGCTCATCCAAAATCAATAAGCCCGGTCTCATCAGCACCAAACGCGCGAAAGACAGCAATCCTTTCTGACCTTCTGAAAGTGTCGAAACATTGTTTTCCATCAAATTTCCAGTTATCAAAAAACCCGCTGCTACTGATCGCATTTCTTGCTCAGTAATATCGGCATCTAAAATTGCGCTCTTTAATGATTCAAAAACACTCTGATTGTAATCCAGCTGTGAAAAATCCTGGCTGTAATAACCTACTCTTACTCCTTCTGTAATTGTTGCGCCTTCAGCAGTTGCGCCAACAAGAGATTTTAAAAAAGTACTCTTGCCTATCCCATTAGGTCCGGTTACCAAAACTCGAGTTCTTTTTCTTACTATCACGTTAGTTTCTTTTACCAAAGGCAAATGATTATAAAATGACAAAACCGAATTAATCGTAGCGGCCTCTGTCTTTATATCCTGCACAGGAATGGAAAATTCTCTTATGGTCCTGTCTTCCCTTCTAACATCAACAATATTTTCTTCAAGCTCTTCTGTCTCTTCCTTTAATTTTTTGGCAAGTTTTCTCATCTTTCCTCCCTTATGGGAAAAGAAGTTTACTTTTTCTTTCCTGTCTTGAATTAATTTTTGCGCCCTGGCGTTTTCCATTTGCTCTCTTTCAATCCTTTTTGATATTTCTTCAACAACAGAGAAATAATCTCCCACATAACTTTCAATTTTGTGAGTAAAAACATCAAGGTAAATAACTCCGTCAGTAAAACAATTCAAAAAATCGGCATCGTGAGAAATTACGATCACTGTTTTTTCATACATTATTAAAAAAGTAATAAGATGATCAATTCCGTCTTGATCTAAATTATTTGTAGGCTCATCAAGAAGCAATATATCAGGATCTTGGATTAAGGCATAGGCCAAAAGCAATCTTGCCTGCTGACCGCCGGACATCTCACGAACCTTGCGCTCAATGGGAATATTCAAATTTACGGCTTCAAGAACTTTGTTTATCCTGCCTTTAATATTGCCGGGAACTTCGGAAAATGCTTTAGAAAAATACTCCTGAAGCGTTAAATCTAAATCTTCAATATCAATCACCTGCTTGGACGCTCCGATTGTCGCATCATTAGTAACAAATACATTGCCTTTCTGTGGCTTTATTTTTCCCTGAATTAAATTGAAAATTGTACTTTTTCCCGCTCCGTTTTGACCCATTAGAGTTATTTTAGAAGATTTTCTCACGCTAAAGCTCACCTCATCCAAAAGAGGCTTTTTATGCGCGTATTCAAAATACACTTCATCAAATCTTAGTATTACTTCTTCTGCCATATTTTTTTAAATAAAAATACCTAAGCAAAGTCTTAGGCCATATTTTTATTATAATAACAAAATAATTACTTTTTGTCTAGTAAAGAAACTAAATTTAATTGCTATAATCACTCAATTTAATTATAATTCCTAAAAGAGACTAAAAATATAATATGCCCATAAATAAAGATCAAGAACCAAAAATCAAAACAGCTGAAAAAGGAGAAAATGAACCAAATGGAAAAGAAGCAGAAAGCAACCCTGAAACAGATGTGGAACAACTAAAAATAAAAGTTGAACAAATCAGATCGGAAATTTTTCAGCTTCAAGAAGATTTAATAAAAGCACAAAACAATGCCAAAACAGAGAGAGCGAAAATTTTAGATTTATGGAAAAACAAGTTCATCACCTCAGCTGAAGAATTCAAAAAATTATCAGAAAAAATATCTGAATTGGAAAATAAAATTTTTACACAAATAAACTTAAAAAATACTGAATTCAGGATGACTAGAATTGATTATTTATCTAAAGCCGTAATCCCCGATGAATTAAGACAAAAAACACTAGAACTTAATATTAGGAATAATTTAGAAAATTTCCAAAATAAAAACATTCAAGAAGGAGGATCTAACGCCCAAGGAGTGTTTGAGATTGAAAATGAAAATTTGATTTTAATAAAAAAATCAAAGGGAACTTTTGAATTTGAAGGCACTCTGCCATATATTATGCAGGACATTGATACAGATAGGATTCCTCGTATTCTTGACGTGTTTCAAACGGGTGAAGCTACATTTAAAATAATGGAAAAGGCCAAAGGGATTCAGCTGGATAAACTTTCGCAAGATCAAATAGCTGATATTCCTCAAGAACACTTCAATAATTTCGCCAAGGATATTGCCAGACTTGATGAATTAGGCCTGCAATTTGATCCTTCCAAAAACAGCAATTTTTTTTATGACCCTCAAATAGGTTTTAGTATTATTGACATTAGCGACTTTCTTCAGAACCCGGAAAACACAAACAATCCTAGCAACCTTTCTTTTGAACGTCTTACTTCTATTTTGACCGGAACAAATGAAAATCCGAAAATAATTGATAAGATCAAAAAAGCTTTAAATATTTAGTAGTTAAAAGTAATATTGCAAAATAAAACCCCCTTCACCGACTCTGCCAGTGATGGGGGTATTTTTTTAGTCTCTGCATGACAATTCATCCAGGGTTCTTTTAATCTCCCTTTCGAATTCTCTGCGTCGCCGAACATCTTTATTTTTGTAAAGCTTCGCGTCCAGCGTTTCCAATTGCTCCGTGAGCAACTGTTTTTCGAAGGCGGTAAACTCACCTACATCAACACCCATCTTCTGAAGTTTCTCTTTTATCCCAGAAGAATTGTTCAAATCGATCAACAACATGTTTAAATCGAAGTTATAGCGCCTATAAATTTCAGGTCGCTTAATCTTCCACCTTAGGAAATCTTCTTCAGACTTAAATAATCCTGCATCGATACGCGCTTTGGCGTAGCTATGGTTTTTCCACTGCATCCAAATGAGATTCTTTGGCTGAAGATGAAACATAGCAGGATCATCATCCCAGTTAGAGTAAAGTACGAAATCACTTACTATCCGATGGCAGCCATGAAAGTTGAACAACTCATTTGCGCCACCTAGAGAAAGCTTATAGCAATAAGCAATCCAATGGACCAATCGCCTTTTCCATAATTCCCTTGAAAAGTGGCAAAAAGATTCAATCCATTTCCCATGTTGTGGTGTTTGGTTAATTCTACTATTGCAGAAAATTTCCAGAATTCTATCGATCAACTCATGAGGAGAATCCTCATGTCCCAGTATTGCTTGAGCATGCTCTTTGGCGTCACTGTAGTGCGTTATGCATCTACAAATTGACATTGCTTGATCAATTCTTCCTTCTCTTATTGCAGATTCTAATAACTGCATTTATCACCTCTATTTCTCTCAGTAATTGAGTTATATTCGCCATTAAAAGAACTATTGGACCTATATTTATAGCACATATTAAATATTTTGTCAATTTAAACAAAAAAAATAACTTATTTTTTACAATAAATCATTTTTCAAGGCTTTTACTAACTATCTAGCCATTATTATAATTTGATACTGCATACCAATATAAATACC
>CAYGKC010000012.1:0-1547 GCA_964350585.1 uncultured Gammaproteobacteria bacterium | reverse complement strand
TTTTCCACTAATACAGCCTGAGTATCATATAAGAATATAACCGGTTGAGAAAATTTGGTGAGGTTTTTTATTATTTCAATATTATTGTCAGTAAAATCTTTGTTGTTTGCGTGCGGAATAATTAAAAAGTTTACTAAGCCCAAGCCTAAAAAATCCTTTAGCTTTTCCACAAACTGCTTTTCATCAGGGTCATGACTGTCTAACGACAAATTATCAGCCACAATCATTGATCCGGCACTGGTTCCCGTATAAATTAGTTTGTTTTCTTTTACAAAGTCAGCAATTATCTTATCAAAACCTTTTTCTTTTAAAAGCGACATTGTATAAAAAACACTTCCCCCGCATATATGAATAATATCAGCCTCAGCTAATATTTTTTTAAATTCATCCATAGCTATATCGCGCAAATCAACATTAATAACAATAGATCCAAGTCTAATAAACGCATCCCGGTCAAGTTTTACCCACCACTTATCATTATTATATATATCTGCGGGATTTTCAATAAAAATAACTTTCTTTCCCTTCAGCTTTTGGACCCTTTTTTCAAATAGTTCTGCTACCTGATCGAATGCTGATGCTAAAAATAGTTTCATATTATTCAATTATTTTCATAATCTATTTCCAATCTTCAATTCTTATTATACTTTAACAACTTTATCTATAATATAAATTTTCTTATGTTATGTATTAAAAAAGTATAAAATTTAATACCAACAAATCTCCACATCCTCCCCTATCCTTTCTTTCAAGTACTCTTTTACTTCCGGATAACCGCCGATGGCGTCAATGAGGCCGTTTTTCAAAGCCATTTCTCCCAGCATAGTAGAGCCGTCGGCCATGGCTGAAACTTTTTTAATATCCAATTTTCTATTTTCAGCGACTTCCTTAACAAAATTCTGATGCATAATATTAATGTCTCGCGTAAACAAAGCTTTTTCTTCCTCTGATAAACTTTTTTCAGGATCGCCCGCGTCTTTAAACTTACCAGAACTAAGCTGATTATAAATCAAACCGTCATTTTGATTTTGTTGTGAATAATCCAAGTATGACATGGTTACTCCAATCCCGCCAACATCGCTGTATTTTGATGCGTAAATCTTGTCAGCACCGCTAGCGGCAAGATAAGCAGCGGAAGCGGCCATACCTCTTACAAATGCCACCGTTGGTTTTTTGGCAGTCTTAAGCGCCATACTGATTTCTTCACCCGCTACAGGAGATCCTCCCATTGAATCGATTTCCATGACAATAGCCTTAATACTGTCATCCGCTTCTGAGTCTTCAATAAACTGTATAACATTTTCTGATGCAATTTGGTCTAAAGTAGTATATCCATTTTCATCTTGATCGGACGGGGAAACATAAGTAAGCATCTCACCATGCAAATTTATAGCCGTAACATTGCAGGCGGATATAGCCTCTTCTCCGCTATAATCACTGGCATCAGAATAATCTTCAGACATGAAGCCTTCATAAATAACAGTCAGCGATGCGATTAAAAAAATAAAAGCCAATAATCCTTTTACAATTCTTTTGTCTCGAACTTT
>CAYGKC010000011.1:28364-33145 GCA_964350585.1 uncultured Gammaproteobacteria bacterium | reverse complement strand
ATCCCATCTGAAGCAAAAAAGGTTCAATTACATCTTCTATTGTATCCATTTCTTCAGCCATAACAGAAGCCAAAGTATTTAAGCCTACAGGGCCTCCTGAAAATTTTTCAATTAAGGAAGTTAAAAAAACAAGATCGATTGCGTCTAATCCTTTTTCATCAATTTGGAGCATTTTCATGGCATCCTTGGCCGTTTGCAAATCTATTTTTCCGTCCTTTTTTACCTGAGCAAAATCCCTTACCCGCTTTAACAAGCGATTGGCTATCCTTGGAGTTTTTCTTGATCTTCTGGAAATTTCTTCCTCAGCACTCGAATCTATTTCAATATTTAAAATTCTGGCTGCTCGTCTTATAATTTGTCCGATTTCTTCATCATTATAAAAATTGAGCCTGTAAACATTGCCAAATCTGTCACGTAGCGGTGAAGACAGTCCGCTTACTTTTGTGGTAGCGCCTACAAGTGTAAATTTGGGAAGATCAATGCGAAGCGTGCGGGCTGACGGACCTTTGCCGATTACAATATCCAAAGCATAATCCTCCATAGCTGGGTAAAGCACTTCTTCAATAGATTTGTTTAGACGATGGATTTCATCAATAAATAAAATATCTCCGTCCGATAGATTTGTTAAAATGGCAGCCAAGTCACCAGTCCTCTCTATGGCAGGACCTGAAGTAACTCTTATTTGTCCGCCCATTTCATTAGAAATAATATGCGCCAAAGTCGTCTTACCCAAGCCCGGAGGACCAAAAATCAAAACGTGTTCAAGCGCGTCACCTCGGGATTTAGCTGCTTCAATAAAGATTTTTAAATTTTCTTTAACGCCAGTTTGTCCAATGTATTCATCAAGGCTTTGAGGCCTTAATGTGCAATCTAAAATATTGTCTGATGGTGTTTCTTCAGGACTGGCAAGGCGTTCTTCATTTGAGTTTTCCATGGAAGTATCTTAACAAAAATACGGCAATAAAAAAAGTGCCCTCACGCATGGCTGCAGAAGAGGACACATTCAACTGTAATCGGCGCTCCACAACAGGTGGTAGCAACCAAGGAACTAAGCTAGTACAGGATCCAAATATCGCAAGATCCGTGCCATTAGATCGGGATCTGTAGGCGCATCAATCCTGCACATATTTTCCTGCACTGAGAGTTCGAACTCATACGAGTGAATCTCAGTTAACTTCTGGAAAAAGTTTTCAAAATCACTGACGAGTTTTTTAAACTCATCAATAGTATGAAGGGATACGGAAATTTTAAATTTTCCCTTCAAACACTCAATTACCCACATGGGTTCAAGAGGATCAACTTCATTCTTCAGAAGAAGATCCATCCCGTCAAGCCAACTTATCAGCTCGACAAGATCAGAAGTAGACGGAACCACTTCCATCGGTTTAACCCAGTAATTGATCTGACACATTACTACCTCCTTTCGAAGGTTTGGAGTTTGGAGTTTTTAAGTTGATTCAAGGTACTTCGGCTTATTATATTAAATTTAGACAATTTTGTCAAGTGGGTAATAAGCCATAGATATTTATTAACATTTAATGATGAATAAATTATTAATCAATTTAGCTAAATTTATTTGATTTAATTTTTTTCATTAGCTAAAAATTATAAGTAATGATAAGATATTCACATATGGCAAAAATCATTTACGGCGTTTCCGGACAAGGATTCGGCCACTCGACCAGAAGCAAGGAAATTTTAAAATTTTTAGAGAATAGCGGACATGAAGTGCTTGTACTAACTTATGGCCAGGCTTTATTTTTTTTGGAAAAAGATTTTAAAGTTCTAAAAGTTGAAGGAATGGTACTAAGCTACCGCAACAACAGGCTTGCCTATCTACCTACTGCCGCTCACAATACAGTTAAATTCATAAAAAGAAGCGCTCAATGGATACCTCTTCTTCAAAAAATAAAGAAATTTAATCCCGATCTTGCCATTACTGATTTTGAAGCTACGACCTGCCTTTTAGCCTTAACTTTAAAAATACCCTTAATTTCTATTGATAATCAACATCAACTTACAAGAACTAAAATTTCCTGCCCTAGGTATAAAAAGGAACTCTTAGGCACTAAACTAATCGTAAAATCAATGGTTTGGGGTGCAAAAAAGTATTTTGTCACCACCTTCTATGAAACGCCGATTAAAAAAAGAAAGACAACTTTATTCCCGCCCATAATCAGAAGGGAGATCTTTAATTTGAAAAGCACCTATGGAGATTATATTATTGTCTATCAAAATTCTGATTTTAAAGAAAATTTAGAAATTTTCAAAAAATCAAAAGAAAAATTCATAATTTTCGGTTTAAATCGCGAAGGATTTGAGGATAATTTAGAATTTAGAAATTATGACGGAGAAGGATTTTTAAATTGCCTTGCAGGTTGCAAAGCAGTTGTTGCCACTGCGGGATTAAGCCTTATCAGTGAAAGTTTATATCTAAAAAAACCGTATCTTGCTATGCCAGTTGAGAAGCAAGTGGAGCAAATAATTAATGGGCAATATCTGCAAAAAAACGGTTACGGTATTTTTACCAATAAACTCACCAAGGAAGAGTTAAGTGAGTTTTTGTCAAATTTGCCAACATACAGAAAAAATTTAGAAGGTTACCAACACAAAGATAATTCGGAAATATTTAATAAAATCGAAGAAACAATTAATAATTGGACATAAAAAATTTTTTATCATCTGGACACTTATGCTATAATATGTTAATATAATTTAGCAAATGCGGGTATAATACAATGGTTAGTATACGTCCTTGCCAAGGATGAGATACGGGTTCGATTCCCGTTACCCGCTCAAGATTAATTTAATCCCTAAGCCCAAGTGGTGAAATGGTATACACGAAGGACTTAAAATCCTTTGGCAGAAATGCCGTGTGGGTTCGAGTCCCACCTTGGGCACAATTCAAATTAAGTTAACTTTGCGTTAGCTCCCCTAAATTGGGGATTTTTTTGTTTATTAGTAACTCAATATTTTCCATCAAAAAAAATAGGCCGCAGCAGTTGCCGCGACCTTAATACTATTTAGGACTACCGTAAACATAGCCCTTATTCCCACCACGCAAGAGATTCAACTCATATTGCGTTGCGGGAATTTCTCCTCGAAGTTTTGCAAACCGTTCCTTTGCCTTTTTGGCATAGGTTTGCGTCTTGCGTATGTTCCAACCATTAGGACCCCCGTTCCAAATGCGGGCCAAGT
This sequence comes from uncultured Gammaproteobacteria bacterium, assembly GCA_964350585.1. GTDB lineage: Bacteria > Patescibacteriota > Patescibacteriia > 2-01-FULL-39-33 > 2-01-FULL-39-33 > JBAYJM01. The sequence goes on along the minus strand of CAYGKC010000011.1, from coordinate 29,947 downwards.
CAATTTCTGTTGGCTTTTTTCTATTAACCTTCTCGAAATTTTGCCCCCATATACCGAGATAGATATCAAACATCTCCCTCGATTTATTTGGACACCAGCGGTCTTTATAGGTATACTTTCTGCCGGTTACTCGGACTCTTTCTTGGAAATTATTAACATCTTCTACGACGCATTTCCAAGTCTGAACAATACCAATAGCATCTCCATCATCACCGACCTCATTGGGATTAAAGCCGCTCTCTAAGGAGCAGCAAACAGTAAACAGCAAATCCATATCAACTTCACTCTCCAAAGCTTGTGGCTTTGTCTGAAGTATTTCTTTGGGCAAAGATGCGATTTCTCCCATTGGCTCCAGCATTACATCCCACACTGCATCCAAATCTATCGGATCCAGCATATATGCTTCAAGCTGTACCTCCAGGTCAAGAATTTCACTTGTAATTCCAGTTTCATTAATTGGCAATTCCTTCGCCAAGACATCTGAATCCATGAATTTCGCAAAACCGCAAACGCCCACAAACATTAAGAGAAGGACGGCTACGGTTTTTTCGCTAGTTAAAATAGCCATTTCCTTTCTCCTTATTTAAACAAAAGTTTAAAGTACGACCTATAATTATATCACAAGTGGACAAAAAAGTCAATAGAATTAAATTTTATTGTAATTAAAATATTTAAATTTAAACAAAAAATGTTCAAAGTTATTAACTTTTTATTTATTTAACCAACCTTGCTTAATTAGTTGACTTTTTTACTAAAATCGGTTATTATTCTTTAGAGAAACTAACTAAATACTATTATGTCAGCCATTAAGAACGAAACAGCGGCTAATTGGCGTGATGAAGTTCTGCCTAAAATACAAGCCGGTTGCACAGTTAAAGTCCACCAAAAAATTACCGAAAAAAATACTAAGGGTGAAGAAAAACATAGAATTCAAATTTTTGAAGGTATTGTTTTGGCAAGAAAAAAAGGAGCTGAAAAAGGCGCTACAATAACTGTCAGAAAAGTTGCCAGCGGCGGAATTGGAGTTGAAAGAATTTTTCCGATTTATTCTCCAGCCATTGCAAAAATAGAGGTGACAAAAAAAGCAAGCGTAAGGCAAGCTAAATTATATTATCTTAGAAACTACAACAAAAAATTAAAAGAAAAAGCTGTTAAATAAATCCGCAATTTTTTTGTTATAAGAATTAGCGGACGTGGCGGAATTGGTATACGCGCAGCCTTGAGGTGGCTGTGGTCGCAAGGCCTTGGAGGTTCAAGTCCTCTCGTCCGCATCAAGACTGGTTATAGCGACTAAACACTTTCTAATCAGCCATTTTGAACTGTATATATTAGATTGAAATATTTTAAAAGTTCGTGATTGCACTATAATCAAGCAAACCAACTTCAGTCATTGGCTGATGTTTGAGAATAACAGAGTATATTTCAAAAATTAATAATATTAGCACGCCTAGCTCAGTTTCAGCCACAGGCTGATCTGCCTGGCAGAGGTTAGAGGTTATTCAAAAATATCATTTAAAATAAATTTATAAGCACGCCTAGCTCAGTTGGTTAGAGCATCTCGTTTACACCGAGGGGGGTCGCGA
>CAYGKC010000011.1:0-28264 GCA_964350585.1 uncultured Gammaproteobacteria bacterium | reverse complement strand
CATATTTAGCACGCCTAGCTCAGTTGGTTAGAGCATCTCGTTTACACCGAGGGGGGTCGCGAAGCGACGGGCAGAAGCGAACGAAGAGAGCGTCGATGATTGCGCCCAAAGGAAGCAATCAGCGCTGCCCTGGAACAGGGGTTTCCCCTGAACCCACGGCCATATTAAAACTAAACATATTTAGCACGCCTAGCTCAGTTGGTTAGAGCATCTCGTTTACACCGAGGGGGTCAGGGGTTCGAATCCCTTGGCGTGCATTTGAAACCTAAATCAAATTAAAACCATGCATATTATAATAGGATTGATTATGGTTGTAGTCGGTTTCCTTATTGTCTGGAAGCCGGGGAAAATGGTTGAATTCATGGGAGAACAACAATGGGCTGAAAAATTCTTCGGCTATGGCAGAAGCTCCACAGGCTATCAATTGATTGGAATCGTTGCTATTATTATCGGATTTCTTGTTATGACAAATTCTGTTGGAGGAATTATAATGTGGATTTTTGTTCCCAATTCAAGATAATGATCTTTAGCTCAGTTTCAGCCAGAGGCCCATCTACGTGAGGCAGAGCTAGAGGAAATTAATATGCATAGTATTTAAAATTAGTTATGGGCCTTTAGCTCAGTTGGCTAGAGCACCTGCTTTGCAAGCAGGGGGTCAAGGGTTCGAATCCCTTAAGGTCCACAATAATAAAACCGCTTTGAGCGGTTTTTATTATTATATAAATACTAGGTATTGACATTTTTAGTAATATGTAATAATATCAATCTTCTGCCAAGGGGGTAGAGGGAGACAAAAAAATGGCGATAACGCGAGGAATAGATATAGGACTGTTAGCACCTTATTGCAAAAATATTTTGGTAGTACAACGTTCACTATCAAATGAACTAACGGAAGGAAGCATAGACGAAGTATCTTACCAGGAAGAACGCGCACTTTTAAGCGTTAGTCTGAAGGATATAATCCAGACTGACATGTATAAATTTTGTAGCATAACCAGGATTCCTGACAAAAAAATAGACTTTGATCTATCAGGGAAAATCTTAACATTTCCACTGAGAGGAAATGATCTTGCTATAGATATCCTTGGGACCGATGTACTTTTGATTTTTTCTTCAACAAGGCATTACTCCTAAGCTCAAGAAATTGCGAATCCGGCTCTAACACTAGACCGGATTTTTTTTGTTAATAAAAAATTTGTTATAATAGATTAATATAAAAAAATAACTGAATCAGAAATGAAGAAAATGTTAAAAGAAGATAAAAAAAATAAAGACTTGTGTAAAAGATGCAGCAAGTGTTGCAGATACATTGCAACTGAAATCGATCGACCTACGAGCGAAGAAGATTTTGAAAACATAATTTGGTTTTTGTACCATAAAAATGTTGGCGTATATCTTGGACATGATAATAAATGGTATTTGGAATTCGTCACTCCCTGCAAAGAATTAAACTTTAGGGGATTTTGCAAAGTATACGACAAAAGACCGCAAATATGCAGAGATTATAATCAAAATGAATGTCCGCAATATAATGATGGCCCGACAGAAAAACAATATTTTCATTCCGTCGAAGAATTTAAAAAATATTTAGAAGATAAAAAAAGTAAAAAAGAAAAAAAGAAAAAATAAATTAAAAAAGTATTTTTTATTTCAAATATTTTTTTAAAAATAAAAAAATTCTGTGGATAACTATTGTTTGACAAAAAATTTTGTGTTATAATAAATACAATTTAAAATATTTAAATATTTTAAATTGAAAATAAAAACAAAAAAGGAAGGGAGGTGAATTAAAATGGCAGCAAAAAAAAAGGCAAAAAAGAAAGCAACAAAAAAGGTGACAAAGAAAAAGGCTACAAAAAAGAAAACAGCAAAAAAGAAAAAGTAATAAAAGCTTTCTCAAGTAAAAATCCCCCTTCTGCATAAGACATCTCAATGAGGTGAAGTATGCAGAGGGGGATTTTTGTTTTCTAAAATATTTATTTTGTTTTTAACTAACCAAAATTTCTATCTTTCCGTAAATACCGTCATAGCCGGGAATAATTTTTACTTTTCCTTTGCGCATAGCGATAATCGCGCTGCCAATATCGTTACCTGCTATTTTTTTTAATTCTTTTAACGGTAAATCTAGCAATACGGCAAATTCATTTTCTTTCGAAACAATCTTTGAATATACTTCTGAAACTTTTTTTGAATTTTTTCCGATTTTATAGACACTTGAAATTATTTCTTTAAGAGGAATAATTTTTTTAAAGGGAATTTTGCCGTTAGCAGAAGGTTTATGCCTGTCTGATAATTCATTGACTCTTTTTAATACGCCAAAAGTCATAATTTTTCCGCAAACTGGGCATCTTTCACCTTTAGTTTCTGCAGGATAAGAACAATACTTGCAAGACGCATGTCCATCGCTGAAATATTTTCCTTCTTCAGGGAAAAATTCAACCGTATAAAGAAATTTCTTTGAATCTTTTTCCTTAATTATTCTTCTTAACTCGTTGAAAGAAAAAAGATTTTCTTCTATTTCAAAAACATTCGCTTCCCTGCCCAAACTTTCCAAGGAATGAGCGTCTGAATTAGAAAGTAAAGTTAAATCGTCTAGAGCTGATATTGTCCAATTCATTGAAGGATCAGACGATAAACCAGTTTCAATTGCAAAAATACTTGATGACATTTCTTCAAAACATTCCTCAAGCGTATTAAAACCCGACTTCGATCCAAAAAGGGAAAACCATGGCGTCCAGATATGTGCGGGCATAATAATTGCATTAGGATCAATTTCCAAAACTATCTGTGTTAAATTTTTTGCCGAAATGCCGAGTATTGGCCGTCCATCTGATTTAAGATTAAAGCCTCTTTTTTTTAAATTTTCATTTAATCTTTCTGCCGATTCTAAAGAAGGCATAATAATACATATATGAACTCTCCTACCCCTTCCTCCTTGAGAATATATGCAACTTATTTCTGTTGAAACAATAAATTGAACGCCACTATTATTTTTTTTAAGAGCATATAATCCCGGTTTTGTTTCTATCAATTTTTCTTTCAACTCCTTAAACCACAAAGGATGAGTAAAGTCGGAAGTGCCTACAAGATTAATACCCTTAACTCCGCATTTTTGGCAAATATTTTCAAGAGTCAGGTTTTTCGAACATGAGCGAGAATATTTAGAATGAATATGTAAATCAGCTATTATTCTCATTTTTTTCTCTTAACGTAATTGGAATAAAGATACAAAATAGCTCCGACAGTAATCATTACATCAGCAATATTGAAGATGCTAAAATTTTTAAGATATAAATAATCAATAACATAGCCGAATCTTATACGATCCAACAAGTTTGAAAATGCGCCCATTATAATTAGAAACAAAGCCCCAAAAGAAAATAAGTTTTTTTGCTTAACATTGATAACTGAACCAACTATTAGTGCCGTTAGTATAAAAATATATAAAATTATAAGCAGCCAGAAATTGAAAGGTACACCAAAAGCAATTCCATAATTGTAAGCCTGCTCAATTTGAAACCAATCAAAAATTTTTATTGAGAAAAAGGGAAATTGATCAATATAGAGTTTAATAATCCTATCTAAAAAAAACAAAAATACGCCACCAGAAATGATGGCAAAAAACTTCAGTTTAAATTTCATCTTAAACTTGATTTTTCAGACGCTTTTTACATTCAACACAAGAGCTTGATTCCGGTCTAATCTCTAAGCGTTCAATTTCTATCTCTTTTCCGCAATGGACGCAATTTCCGTAGGATCCATCACTAATTTTAGCAAGAGCTTTTTCAACGTTACGCATTTCTTTTTCCAAATCTCTTTCTAAAGATAAATTTTTAGTATAATCAGCAACCTCGACTGCATTATCCTCCATCGAATCGCCATAACTTGGAAAATCCGCTGAATAATTTACATCTTCGCCTTCTACCTTGCTACCTATAGATTCCAACTGACTTATAAGTGTTACTTTCTTTTTTTCTAACAGTTCTTTTAACTCTTTTATTTTATTCTGATCCATAAATTTAAATTAAATTAGGCGCTTTCGCACTGTTTCTTATTAGTATATTATACTATCTTAAAATTAAAAGTAAAGAAATTTTGCAAATAAAAGAGGCGCAAGATGCGCCCCCTTAATATATTATATAGTGGGATCTTGCGCCTACGGACCCAGGGTCTGCCTTGGATAGTGCTATGACGATTCATAAGCAAAAAACAAGGAATTCATAACTCTAGGTTACCAGCGCTTTTTGGGCGAAAGCAAGCCATCTACTGCGCAATAGTTATTCTTTTCTCTAAGATTAGCGTAACATCCTAGAATAACTGAATATCCTTAGTTAAGAGAAGTAAGCCCATTGTCCTGTCTCTTGAGGGGAAGGATAGTATACAAAGTAAATGGCAGAGAATTAATATCAACGCGTTTAATATCAATTCACCAAGATCTTAAAGAACTATTTTTTATAAATTAATTATACCATTATTTACTAATGTGAACAATTAATAATAATGTCTAAATTTATATATTTTTTTGATTTAACAACAGTTGAAGCAAATTTATCCACAGGCTAGACAACTAATAATAAAAAGTTTTCCACAGTTTATTAACTTTTAATAACTCAGATTAAAAATTGAGCAACTTTAACTATTTTAGAAATATACTATTATTTTTAATCATTATATATTCGAACAGAGATAAAAAATTGAATAAAATCTCTTCTTTTACCAAATTTGTCTTAGATAACAAAATATTTTCATCTATCCCCATGTCTAGCTCCAGTAGCTCTATGTTATTAGTAATAACAGCCTCATCCTGGTTAATTTTATAGTATATAACAGCTGAATTATCAGGAAAATTAATAAAACTGTGAGTTGTAGTATGAGAAAATTGCAGTGTGGTTGAGTCTATCTCAATTTCCTTGACCTTCGAACCATCATTTAAAACTATCAATGTTTCTTTTGGAAATAAATAGGCTATTGATTTTTTAAGGTAATTTTCTAAATTAATCTTTTCATCATCAGTAAAAGAATGATTTAATTTCAATTTTAAATATATTGAATAAGATTTCCAAGGAGATGAGAAATCTTCTTTTCCATTATCTTTAAAGCCCAGAATGTATTTCGAACATAAAAAATTTTCATAGTCTTCAGCGCCAATCATTTGAGCCCATAAAGGAATAATAGAACCGCTTTTTTCTTTACCATTGCAGTAGTCGACCAAATTTTTGTTTTTTACTAAAAATTCGAAGTCATTTCCCAATTCTTCAAAATCCGTTTTTGAAAAACTTTTTGAAGAGATTTGTAAGCCGTCATCAACAACCTTAGCTCTAAACATACATTCTTTCTTCCCTTCGCATACTGGCAATAAATACTGAGAATCAATCGTTTCTCTTGTGAAATAAAGGAACAGTTGATCGTTATTCCTATAATTACCTCTTAATTTTGAAGAAAGTTTATTTTTAGTGGAATAAAAATCTATTGGATAGTTGTATATAATATAACCGTTCTTGGTAATTTTTTTGTAATTAAAACCGTTTTCTAAAATACTTCTTTCAATATTTTTATCATCGTTTTTAACATAAAAAATACTACCACCTTCAGTGTGGCAAAAAGAAAACTGTCTGCCTTCAAAATAGGGAGCCAATGATGCAAATTCTCCTTCGAATAATAATTTTTTTGATACTTCTAATAAAACACCTTCATTGGAATTAAACCTTGCAAATACTTTGCAATCTGAAGGAAGAAAGTTTGCTTCCCGAGGAACGGAGTAATAATGATTCAAGGTAAAAACTATTAGAAAAATAAAAACAGCCCCCAGAGCCATGCCGGAAACCCAGCGCACGGCTAAAGGGAGCTGCTTAAAATATGTATAAAACTTAAATAACATTGTTTGGGATTTATCTGCGGAAAAAACCTTTTTTTGAATTTCTACCATTATCATCCCTTCCTCTTGGCTTTGTATCACTTTCTCCTTGCTTATAATTCGGATCAGCCTTCTTTACAGAAAGGTTAATTCTGCCCTTTTCATCAACTTCAATGACTTTAACCGTTAAAGTCATTCCTACTTTGGCCACATCATTAATATTATTAACCCTTTCCGCGCTAAATTCAGAAATATGAACCATGCCCTCTTTACCGGGTAATATTTCTACAAAAGCACCAAAGTCCATTAATCTGGTTACTTTACCTTCGTATATTGCACCTATCTCAACATCTTTAATAATGCTTTCAATCCATTTAACTGCTTTTTCAACTCCTTCAGCTCTGACTCCGGTTACAAAAATCAATCCATCATCTTCAATATCAATATTTACATCGCAACTGTCTATAATTTCATTAATTACCTTACCTCCAGCACCAATAACCTCTCTGATTTTATCAGGGTTAATCCTAAATGTAACAATTCTTGGAGCAAATCTTGAAAGTTCTTGATTTGGAGTTGGAATAACTTCTTTTATCATATCTAGAATTTCAATTCTAGCCTTTCTTGCTTGCTCTAAAGTCTTTTCACAAATCTCCAAGCTCAAACCCTGCGTTTTTGTATCCATCTGTATTGCAGTTACTCCGTCTCTTGTTCCCGCAACCTTAAAGTCCATTCCACCCTCACCATCTTCAAAATCTTGCAAATCGGTTAGCACTTTATAATTTCCACTATTGTCAGAAGCCAAACCCATTGCAATTCCGGAAACTGGTTTTTTAAGAGGAACACCAGCATCCATCAAAGCCAAAGTTGAACCGCAAGTTGAAGCCATCGAGGATGATCCGTTTGAGCCCATCACTTCAGAAACTACCATTATTGTATAAGGAAAATCTTCCTTATTGGGAAGTACGGGTACTAAAGCTTTTTCTGCAAGCGACCCATGTCCTATTTCTCTCCTTCCTGCGCTTCTGAAAGCACCTGTCTCGCCATAGCAGTAAGGCGGAGCATTGTAATAGTGGATGTAAGTTTTTTTGGTTTCTGATTCTGTCATTTCATCAAGAATCTGTGCATCACCGGGAGCTCCTAAAGTTACTAGTGACAAAACCTGCGTTTCACCCCTATTAAAAATTGCACTGCCGTGAGTTCTTGGTAATAGTCCAATTTCAATCGATAGAGGCCTTATTTGATCCAGTTTCCTACCATCTATTCTCAAATCTTTTTCTAAAATTGCCTTTGTTACCTGCTCTTCAAGATAAGCATCAAAATTATTTTCCACATAAGAAATAATTTCCATATGAGCTTCCTTTTCTTTTAACTGTTCGATGAATTTTTCTAATAATTCTTTGGCAATTGTTTTTCTTTCTCTCTTTGTGCCCTTAGGTTGGTTAAATAGGTATTTGTCTAGTTGTGGAGCAAAAAAGTTTTTTGCTTCTTCAAAAGCCGCTTTTTTCTCAGACAGAGAAACTTCTGAACCTGCATAAGCGCTTTCAACCAGTTCTTTTTCATCCAATTTTTCCAAGCCGATTTCTTTTCTGATATTTTCAATAAAAGCCAAAAGAGGCTTTACCTGCTCTAATCCGAATTTGATAGCCTTTGCCATTATTTCTTCAGAAATTTCATTACCTTCAGCGTCTACCATCAATACCTTGTCATGACTTGCTGAAAAAACCAATTTCATTTCTGATTGAAGTAATTGTGTTTCCGTTGGATTAATAATAAATTCTCCTCCAATTCTGCCTACACAAATCCCAGCTAAGGGGCCATTCCATGGAATATCAGAAATATGGAGCACTACTGAAGCCGCTGTTATAGCCAACACATCGGCAGAATTTTCTTCATCATAAGAAAGAGTGGTCGTTACCACTTGAACTTCGTTTCTCATTTCTTGATTAAACAAAGGCCTTATGCCTCTGTCGATCATCCTTGCATCGAGAACGGCATTGTCAGTTGGCCTTCCATCTCTTTTTACAAATCTCGAACCCTTAATTTTACCTGCAGCATACATTTTCTCCTGCATTTCAATAGAAAGCGGGAAAAAATCAATGCCCTGTTTAGGTTTTTTACTCATTACCGCCGTGGCTAAAACAACTGTATCTCCATACCAAACAGTACATGATGCGTTTGTTTGATTGGCCAACTTACCGACTTCAACAGCCATCTTTCTGCCCGCAAAGTCAGTCTCAAATCTTTGTACTTTGAACATAATTTTCCTTTCTTTTGGCCAAAGGGTTTATTTGAATATAGCTCTGCTTTTTATATAAAAGCGGAATTATTTTCAAATAAAAAATCCCCGGCCATCCGCACTTGGCGGAATTATTTTTAAATTTCTATTATCTTACAACAACAAGAAGATTAAATTAACTATAAAAAGGGAGAACTACTCCCCTTCTGTTGCTGCCTCTTCAATTCCTAATAATTCTTCGTCTAGAATTTTTGGAGTATCGTCAAATTTTCTTGCTATCTTTAGCTTTAATTTTTCTACCAGTTCAGTGAATGATTCCGAATTTTCTTTTTCAAGATACCTGAGTAATTTTCTTCTCTCTGAAACTTTTCTCAATAGACCTCTGCGAGAAGAAAAATCTTTTTTGTGGATTTTCAAATGATCAGTCAAATTTTTAATTTCCTCTGTTAAGAGGGCTATTTGAACCTCTGAAGAACCTGTATCTTTTTCGTGGGTTGCAAACTTTTTTATAATTTGCGCTTTCTTTTTTTTATCTATCATTTAGACTCCTGTCGCGATAACCCTAGAATCAGACCTGCCTGAATCCAAGAAAATCGCCTTATTATTTAGTAGTTTATATATTATCTTAAAAATGCCAAAATGTCAAGTAAACTATTTGTATCTTTCGTATTTTATTTTGCTTTTATCAAACTCATCTTCCTTATGTTCTGGCAAATCTTTGGCCGGAACACCAATAGGCATTAGGCATAAAACACGTAATTCCTGGGGAATTCCCAGAATTTCTTTTACTCCTTTTTCAGCATTGGCGTTTCCGCGTATTTGCACCCAGCAACTTGAAAGTTCTTGTTCCGTAGCTTCAAGCCAAATATGCTCTGCAACAATAGAACAATCCTCAATCCAATCATTACTTTCTTTTTCATGACCAATAACGGCTATTACTACACCTGCGCTTTTTACATGAGCCGACCATGGCGTCGTTTTTGACAATAACTCTTTTGTTGGTGAATCTTTTACCACTACCAATTCCCAGGGATGAATGTCATTTGCAGAAGGAGAATACATTGCAGAGCTTAAAATCTGTTTTAACTTTTCTTCAGCTATAGGTTGATTTAAATATTCACGAATTGATCTTCTTTTTTTAATTGACGGTATCATAGGTATTGTTTAAAGTTTGCAATTAAATAATAGCAAAATAGCTCTAAATAATCAATTGACTTTTAAGGTTAATTATGCTATTATTTTCATTAGCAAATAATTAAATTCGTCCGCGTAGCTCAGTGGATAGAGCAGTAGCCTTCTAAGCTATTGGTCGCAAGTTCGATTCTTGCCGCGGACAATAAAAAAATACAGTCTTATAAAACAGCCACCATAAAAGGTGGCTGTTTTAAATTAATCAATTTTGCTTTAGTTAAATCCATAGAACTATTCGGATAAACTAATAAGGGAGTAAATAACATACCGTATTCCACTTTTAAACTCTCTATGATACCATAAAAGAAAATATCTAAATTTTATGAACCATGAGAAAACTAAGAACTCTCCTGAATATAACCGTGATATTTCCTTAGAAGCTCCGCCTTTAGAATCATTTCTTGATCCCGTTATAGCCACAGAATATTGGCCCCAGGAAGTGACACAAGATCCTGATTTTATAAAGCAGATAATTGAAAGAAAAAAAATAAACGATAGTCTTAAGATTGTTTTAGAAAGTATTCCTCAATCAAATATGGATTTACAATCTGCTCTTTCTCAAAAATTCATAACTGAAGTCAAAAATAACAACTAATAATCAAATAAATTAACAAAAAATTAACGAATTGTCAAGTCTTTTTAGCGAAAATTATCATAATATCTAAAATTACTTTAAAATTATAAAATATCAATAAATTTAAATGATTTATCTTTAAATTGATATAATTGAGCGGGACGATGGGCTCCAGAAATTACTTTTTCCTTTAATCCTATTATTATGTCTAAATTTAATAATTTTTTTCGAAAATTTCGTTTATCCAACTTCTTATCGAGAATTATTTCATATACAAGTTGCAATTCAGTTAGAGTAAATTTTGCGGGTAATAGTGACCAAGCAATATTTGAATATACTATCTTATTCTCCAAGCGTTTTTTTGCTGTAGCTACAATATCATAATGATCATAAGCTAATTTTGGCAAATATGATATTGGCCACCAACGAACGTCCGCATATTTGGTTGAAGTTCTCAACTTAACAAAGTCTTTGGAAATTAGAGAATAATATGCTGTAGAAATAACCCTATTTGAAGAATCTCTATCAATCTCACTAAATGTATATAATTGCTCAAGATATACCTTTGAGACTGAAGTCTGTTCTTTAAGAATTCTTTTGGCAGCCTGGTTCAAAGTTTCATTGTTATTTATTAGTCCACCTGGAAGCGCCCATTTACCTACATACTTTTCTTTCATTTTAATTAGTAAAATATTTAACTGATCTTCTTTTATTGTAAAAATACAGTTATCAACTGCTATTTTAATCTGTTGCGTTTTGTGATTAGGATAAATTTCCATATTTTAATTAGTGTATTATATACACATATTATACTTTCTAAAATAATTTGTCAAACAGAACAATTTATTAATACCATATTGATTTAAGTAACAACTAATGCTATAATTCTCTAGAAATATACATTTTAAAATTATTTTATAATGTATTTGCAAATATGGTGACTATAGTTTAACGGTAAAACTCCGGTTTGTGGTACCGGTATCGAGGGTTCAACTCCCTCTAGTCACCCAAGTGAAAAATACCCCTTTAGGGGTATTTTTTTTGATATATAAATAGACATAACTAAATAGTACTTTATAATGAAAAATTTCTGATACAAATTCTTGAATTTAATATCGTAGATGTTTGACAAAAAATTAGACAAAACATACTATTTTTAAGAAGCACCTACAAAATATAAAAAGGAGGATTTCCCGTGAGTATACTAGGCTTTAAAATCAGCCAACCGTTTCGCACTCCAATAGCAGACGGCTATTACCATCCGGTGCGGTACAACGCCCTTATCCGCGCATTCAAAAATCAACTACCGCAAAGGTTTGAAAATGCGACAAAGCTTCAGGATATTGTCGATGAATGGCGTTTTAGCAATGATATGGGGTTTTTGTGCGAGAAACCAAAGACCTGGGAGGAATTTCTAAATGAATCGCCAGATCTTCAGAAATCACTTGCCGGTTGGAGATTTACCGAATATCCTTTTGAGGAGACATTGCTGGCATATGCTTTTTCGGGCCTCGTATACCTAAAGGCACTAATGAAGCCTAACGTCATTGTGCGAATAAAGGTTAAAGAAGGTGTAGAGTGGTGGGAAGATGAGGAAAACCTTGCCTGCCTGGTTGCGGGAGTAGATTGCTTTCCCGTGCTCAGTAATCGTGTCCGTACTGAAAATGACGAAATCAGAAAAAAAACAGATGAATTCAATGAAAAGCAAGGTAATGATCCAACCGCTTACCATATGCTTTATGAATTCAACTCAACCTTTGAAGATCTTGGTTACAATAGATTCTTCTGTGTGCATCATCAAATGCAAATGACAGAATCAGAATTCATAAACCAAGATGAAAATTTCGTTATTCCTATGGGCCAACATGCTCCAAGTTGCGGACCGTATGACGAGATAAGGCACTTTAACTTCGCTCATCTTATTCCGGCTCATAAACTGGACTCTACCGAATTAGATCGGTTCAAGAAAATGTTTTTGGACACTTATTACGCCGAATGTGCCAAAATTCAAGATCGCGAACCTGATCCGAAATTGATCAAACGCGTAACGGATTTCTAAAGGTCCACAAGCACAAGTGACGCACTTCCGAGTTCGTCACTTTTTTAATGCTTATGCTTGTCTTATAGCTGTTATTTTTTTATAATTACAATATTAATATAATTTAATGAATACAGATAATATCATAAAAAATTTAGTCCGATACGGCTTATCGGAAAGCGAGGCAAAGCTTTATTGCTCCACGCTAGCTCTTGAAGATGCCAGTGTTGATCGCATTGCAAAACATTCAAACCTAAATAGAACAAGCAGTTATCCTATTTTTGAAAGATTAAAATCCATGGGATTGGTCAGCGAAGGGAGGAAAAACAAAAAAACAATTTTTAAAGCTGTCAGGCCTGAAACATTGATTGATTTGCTTGAAGACCGCAAAGATTATATCAATTCCATTTTGCCAGATCTTAAATCACTATTCGATATCAGCCGAGGTAAGCCTAATGTTAGTTTTTTTGAAGGAACCGAAGGTTTAAAAACTGTTATGAACAGCATACTAAATGAAGCTAAAGAAATTTGCATTCTTGGTGAAGGAGAAAGTTTTATTAATGCCATACCAGGTTGGACTGAAGCCTATGTTGCCAAAAGAGCCAAAAAAAATATTAAGGCAAGGATGATACTTAAAGCCAGCCCATACAGCGTTAAATCCTTAAAATTAATAAACCAGGGAAATTCGCAAATAAACAATTTATTAAAAGTAAGAGTATTGCCTGAAGCTTATCGCATAGACTATAGCGGATTTGATATTTATAATAATAAAGTAGTGTTGTACTCTTTTGAAAAACACAGTTATGCGACAGTAATTGAAAGCAATGTCATTAGCCAAATGATGAAAATTGTTTTTGATATCCTGTGGGAAAGTTCCGAAAAATACAATTATCTCTTGAAACAATAAAATTTTTGTTGAAAAGCGACGACAATATATTATTTAAAATTAGCTCATAAATGAGCTTTTTTTAATTTTATGTAATTATTTTATTACATAAATTTGTAATCGCTTTATACTTAGCTTACAAGGTACATTACAACAAAGAAAAGAAAAGGAGAGTTAATCATGAATACCGGACTTAAGTTCAAAGGCAGGCCTGCAATCAATTTCGCTACCAGTGTCCGCGACATCGCTCATTTGAAAAATGAGTATGCCCAAACCATTATGAACCGCAACCAGACAATCGATGAAGATTTCCTGGGTGCAATCATGGCGCAGGGCGTCATGAGCTACGAAGGTCGCAATCCCATTCCGGCATTAGATGAAAATGGAAATTTTCAATGCACGGATCTGGATCTCTTGTCCTTCTTGGTGCCGATTGCCGCGCGTGGCGCCGTAATCGAAATTCCGAAGTATATCAATCGCAGACGCAAAGTTGTCCGCAAAGGTGAACGAAGAATTGGCTCCAGCCATTTCGGTCCGATTATTGGATTGGTTTCCAATAAGGATGTTTTCTCCTTTTGCGTCAAGATTCATGACAAAAGCATCGTGACGAAGAATCCTCAAACAGGCGAAGAGTCTGTGGGTGGTTTCCGCAATTATATGCTGGTTGACTGCGATGGATATTGGTATAACGGTTGGGATCGTATTATTTGGGATCCCAGTGCTGAAGAAAACAATTTCCTTAAAGAAAAAAATCTTTGGACGGGAAATTCTGTTTACTTTAAGCACTACGTTCATCCGAATCGCTGGCAGAGCGTTTACGGCGCTCCGCATATACTCAAAAAAATGCTTTTGGAAAGAATTGACGACGAAGCAGGATTCTACCGACGTGAAGTTGAACGACTGCTGGCTATGGGCATCAAATTTCCTCGCAGCACAAATGGGAACGAGAAAGTTTCATTTCCTGTTGCGAAAAGCGGAAAAACCGAAAAAATCAACGTCCGCACATTGGAAATGTTAATTACCATGCCGAGTTTTAGTGGCAATTATCAGCCGGTTGCATCCACACAAGCTGGACTTGTCTATGCCTCCAATCGCCAGAAAAATCTTAGCTACAGCATGAAGCCTTCGGTTCAGTTTATGACTCGAGCCAATGAAGCGGCCTTTATGTTCTATGGCTTTGATGAAAATGGCGACGTGAAAATTCCCAATTGGATGGGTTCGCGTACTTGGAATCCTTGGCGAGTTACTCCTCGCAGTTCACTTTATCAGCAGATGGTACTGAGCAATGAAATGTCATTGCTGTATCGTCAGAAGGTAAAGACTGAGCACGTTTCAGTATAAACCGAAAATCGTTTCGAAACACTGAAACAAAAGCTTAACGAAAGTTAAGCTTTTTTTTATATATAATTTTAGCTAAAATTCAATGCTTCAGACAGTCTGAAGCATTGAATCCACTAGTAGAAAAAACAGCTATTTCAATATCCATTTAAATTTAACTATTAATTTATAAAATATTTTGTAAAAAAATATAGATAGCGTATACTTAATTGAATTTACAAATAATGACAAATAAAATGAAAATTATTCTATCATTAGTTATTGCCATAATCATTTTAGCCGCTATGTCTTTCGGCTATTCACTATATAACCAGTCAAGAAACGGCAATGACAATACCAATACAGTTGTTGAAACAGAGCGCCCTTCAAAAGATGATCTCATAAGTGTAAGCAACATTATGCCCGAGCAAAGATTATCAAGTCCATTTACCGTAGAGGGAGAAGCAAGAGGAAACTGGTACTTTGAAGCGACATTTCCTATTGAAATTATAAATGAGAAGGGAGAGACAATAGGTCAAAGCTATGCGCAAGCACAAGGCGAATGGATGACTGAAGAATACGTGCCTTATGAAGGCACTATAGAATTTGATCCTGGAGAATCGACCAAAGGAGAATTTATTTTGAAAAATTCAAATGCTTCGGGTTTGCCTGAGAATGACAAAGAATTGCGAATCCCCATTACCTTCTAAAAATACTTTTTAAAAAGAGCCGGGGAATTCCGGCTCTTTTTTTATCTTATTGATTTATATCCGCCTATAACTCCTTGGGGAGATAAAACTATTTGCCATAATTGAATTGAGCGGGCGCGGAAGGCTCCGGCGCAACAAAGCAAATAATATCTCCACATGCGATAAAATCTTTCACCATATTTTTCTTGTAGCAACGGCCAAGAATCAACAAAGTTTTTATGCCAAGCCATTAACGTTTTATCATAATATGGTCCGAAGTTGTGAATATCTTCAATGACAAATTTATTCTCGACTGCATTTGTAATGTGTTTTAAAGAAGGCAATGCGCCGTTTGGAAATATGTACTTTTCTATCCAGGGATCAGTATTGTTTTTTGTTTTCAAACTGCCTATTGTATGAAGAAAAAACAATCCGTTTTCTTTCAAACACCTCTTAGCCACCTTCATATAGGTATCGTAATTTTTAGCGCCAACATGCTCGATCATTCCCACTGAAACAATATGATCAAATTTTTCGTCCACTTCTCTATAATCCTGTAATCTGAATTCGACATCCAATCCTTCGCATAATTCTTCGGCTAATTTTTTTTGTTCCTTTGAAACAGTAATGCCAATAACCTTAGCGCCATAATTTTTTGCAGCATGCCTGGCAAAACTGCCCCAGCCGCAACCGATATCTAAAACTCTGTCGCCTGGCTTCAGATATAACTTTTTACAGATCAAATCCAGCTTAGCATCCTGCGCATCGTCTAAATTATCAGCCTCCTTCCAATAACCGCAACTGTAAACCATACTCCTGCCCAGCATTTTTTCAAATAAATCATTACCGGTGTCATAATGCTTTTCTCCAATTTGAAAAGCTCTTCTAAAAGCTTGTAAATTAAAGAGTTTTGCTTTTAAAAATCCCAGAACCAAAGGCAATGACAACCCGAGCCTTTTGTAAACATCTTTCATTAACAAAAGACGATAAAAAAATTCATCAAGCTGGTCGCATTCCCAAAGCCCGTCCATATACGATTCTCCCAATCCAAGAGTGCCTTGGGATTTTACCCTGTCAAACATCTTTTTATCCTTAATTTGAGGATCCCATGGGCTTTGGCCATCAATAATAACGCCGCTTGGCTTAATTACATAATTAGCCCATTGTTTGTCTTTTTCCATACAATTAAGCGATTATTTTTATTAATTTAATTTTAACTAATTTTAGAAAATAAATAAAGATTTGTCTATTTTATTGAATTCTTCATAATTATTAAATTTGTTTAAATTAAATTAATTTGTAGTTTATATGAAAGAAAACAAATTAAACATCCTAGGAATTGCTGGAAGTTTGAGACGAGATTCCTACAATAAAATGCTTATAAAAAATTTTTTGGAGTGTCTGCCCGAAAAAGTAGATATGGAGATTTTTGATTTGGCAAATATTCCTCTATTTAATCAAGACCTTGAGCAAACGCCCCCCGATAGTATTTTAAAGCTAAAAAATAAAATCCGCCTGGCAGACGGAATAATAATATCGACTCCTGAATATAACTATTCAATTCCCGGGGTAATAAAAAATGCAATTGACTGGGTTTCAAGGCCGTATAATGAAAATCCTTGGACGAACAAACCTATTGCGATTGTTGGAGCGTCTATTGGAGGTTTTGGAACTGTAAGAGCACAATTGCATTTAAGGCAAACTTTTTTTTACCTTAAAAGCCGCCTTCTTCAAGCTCCTGAGATATATATTTCCAATGCTTCCGAAAAATTTGACGATGCCGGCTATTTAAAAAATACTGAAGATAAAGAAAAATTATGCCAGCTTTTTGATGGCCTTATTGCTCTTATTGAAAGATTAAATAAATATTTTTAAGCGCGCCTGAAAAGTCTTACTATCAAAAGTAAAATCACAGCACCCACAACAGCGGCAATCAATGAACCCCAAAAACCCATCGGACCTGTTCCCAAAGCCCTAAATATCCATCCACCAATGAAAGCGCCCACTACACCAATAACTAAATTAAGCAAGATACCCATGCCTTGGCCTCTGACCAAAACTGATGCGATCCAGCCCGCAATTAGACCAATGATTAAAAACCAAATAAATTCCATATTTTTTATTTAAATATTATATATTTTATTTATTCTACTTAAGCAACTTTCCATTTTTATTGGCTTTTGCAAATAATTTTTCCAAATATCTCCGTAATCATCCAATCTTTTAAAAATTGTATTTATATTGTAATCAAAAATTCTTAAATCTTTCTTAACTTCATGCCAGAATAATGGAGTTGATACGGGAGCTCCTGATATCGGCCTTAGTGAATATGGCGCTGTTATAGTTTGACCAATCCTGTTTTGCAAGTAATCCAGATAAATTTTATTTTTTCGTTTCTGCGGGTTTCTTTCCAAACTGGTAAATTTAGGCTTTCTATTATGAACTAATACGGCTATAAGTTGTGAAAAATGTCTTACTTGTTCATAATCATATTTTGCGCCAAGTGGTACGAAAATATGCAAACCTCGTTTGCCGGAAGTTTTGATAAAATTATTCGCTCCGATTTCATCTAACGTTTTATGAGCGCCCAAAGCAGCCTCAACGACGCATTCAAAAGATATATTCTCACCGGGATCCAAATCAATTACAAAGAAGTCTGGAAATTCCAATTTTTTTATTCTAGACATCCAAGGATTCAATTCTATGCAACCCAAGTTTGCCATATACAAAAGTGTTTTTAAATTTTGGCAAAGCATAAAATTTATTTCCTTTCCTAAATGGGATGATGGGATCAAAACTGTTTTTACAAAACTTGGTATATTACTTTTAATATTTTTCTGGAAAAATCCTCCTTTTATGCCATTCGGCTGGCGATACAAACTTTGCGGTCTGTCTTTAAGATGAGGCAAAATAGTATCGGAAACTTTTTGATAATAATTAATAACATCTCCTTTGGTATATCGTTCCACTGGCCAAAATATCTTACCTGTATTTGTTAATTTCAAATCTTTCATTTATTTACTCTCTTATGGCATCTGTCGGCATCTTATCTGATCTTATGCCTTTAAAAATAGGATGTCTCATCTGCCCTTCTTTTGTCCATTGCGCAAAATTAACTTCGCAAACAATTTTAGGAAACACCCAGGTAATTCGACTTTCTTGAAAAATTTTTCCTTTTATCGATTTTACTTTTGTTTTGATTTTTTTCAGATCTGTATATATTTTTTTTAAAGTTTCATCAGTAAAACCGCTGCCAACATTTCCTACATAGATATAATTTCCCTTATCATAAACGGCCAAAACTAATGAGCCGAAATATTTTCTTGACCCGCTAGGCTCGGTATAACCAACAATAACCGCTTCCTGACTATTAAAAATTTTAAACTTAAGCCAATTTCTACTTCTTCCAATTACATATTTGCTGTCAATTTTTTTAGCTATAATCCCTTCTAAATTTTTTTTCTTTGCCATTGCAAATAATTTGTTTCCTGCACCCTCTATATGATCGCTATACCTTACATTAGCCAATTCGGGCAGTATGGTCTTTAAAATTCTTTTTCTGATGCCCAGCGGCAAATCCTTTGTATCATGTCCATCAATAAAAAGAACGTCAAATACATAATAAATGATATGAGGATCATACGGAGCACAATTCTGCAAAGCTTGAAAATTTGTTTTACCATTTTTTTCTAAATATACTATTTCACCATCTATAGTTGCATCATGGTTTATTTTTTTTATCTCGCCAATAATTGATGGAAATAACTCATCAAATATTTTATTGTTTCTCGAAAGCAAACTTGCTCCGCTCTTTTTTATATAGGCTATAGCCCTATAGCCATCCCATTTAATTTCAAATATCCAATTTGGATCATTAAAGGAAGAAGGAGAAGAAAAAGCTAACATTGGTTTTGCAATCATTACCTGCTTATCCTTACCTTTTTGATCGAAATAGATAGTTCTGTCTGATATTACGGAGCCTTCGTCTAACTTTTTTTTACCGTTTGCGAATCCATCCTTTCCTTTTATTAGAATCCAATTCTTATCCTTGCTTTTTATTAAATAAAATATCCCATTTAATTTCTTTCCTTCAAGATAAAACTCCAATTTACCTTCTTTTAACTGTTTATTTAAAATTTTTTCATTTTCTTTTTTATTTTTTCCGCTCTTGGGAATATAAAAACCGTAATCCCAAATAATTACGTCTCCAGCTCCGTAATTTCCTCTAGCAATAGCGCCTTCATACTTTAAATATGTCAGAGGGTGATCTTCCACCATAACAGCCAATCTCTTTAAAGATGGATTTAAAGTTGGGCCTTTAGGCACTGCCCAACTTTTTAAAACTCCATTTAGCTCTAGCCGAAGATCATAATGCATTCTGCTTGCGTTATGTTTATGAACAACAAATGCCAGTTTGTCACCCTTAATTTTGCCTTTTGTTTCTGGTTCGGAAGTATTTTTAAAGTCCCTTTTTTCTTTGTATCTTTTTAGATTCATAATCTATGCGCTTTTTTTTCCTTCTCCAAACTCTTCTTAAGTAAAGCCATTAAATCTGCACCTTGGGTATATTTTGGAGCAGTTCCTTTGGCAGTAGGCTTTTTCCCCTTACTTTTTTCTTCAATTACTCTTTCTAATTCTTTTGTGTATGTATCTTTAAAATTACTTATTTTAAATGGCTCAGTAAGTTGCCTGACCAAATTAACAGCCATCTCTAACTCTTTTTTTGAGTAATTAACTGAAACTGGAATAGACAATCCTTCGGGCTTTCTTATTTCTTCCTCAAATCTCAATTGATTTAAAAGTAAAACATCCTTATCAGGCTTGATTATTCCAATCCTTTCCCTATCTTTAAATACAAAAGAGGCTACAGCTGATCTTTTTAATTTTTTCAGTGTATCTCGAAGAAGCACGTATGCTTTTTGCGATCTCTGATCAGGTTCAATATAATAAGGCTTATCATAATACTTGCTACTAATTGAACGCGTTTCAGTAAAATGGATTACTTCTATTGTTTTTGTTTTTCTAACGTTAGCCTTTTTAAAATCTTCATCTTCTAAGACGACAAACTCTCCCTTTTGAAACTCATATCCTCTTACTATTTCATCATAACTTACCGTCTTGTTATCATTTTTACATATATACGAATAACCAATTGGACACAAATTTTTCTTATCAAGCATCCGAAATTTCAGCGCCCTATCCTTAGAAGCGCTATAAATTTTTACTGGAATGTTTATGAGCCCAAAACTGAGTGAGCCCGACCAAATTGCTCTCATAAATTGGAATTTTAACCTATTGTTGTTAATAAAGAATTAAAATAAAAGCCAACTTAACAAAAGGGATTTGCTGTGTTATTGTTCTTTATATGAGAAATATAAATGCAGAAATTCCTTGGCTTTTGCAAAAAATGAACCAAGAGCCAACAGTATCAAACAATGAAAGTGCGGTAAAAATCAAGCTTAGCCAATTGATTTCAAGGTTAAGTTTTTTTTATGAAAAATTTAGAAATGCTATCGATTACAATGAAGAGCATCTGATCAGAAGACGGTCCCTGACTAGGTTTTTAAGAAGGCAGATGTTATTTTTGCAAGAAAGAGATGCCAATAAATTAAGCAAAGCCCTTATTTATGAATTTATAAGGATAAAATATTTGCCAAATGATACGCTTCCTGAAACTATAATTGACGATTTGGCAAAAATTATTGTCAAATATTGCACAATTCTTAATTATTTTCAAACAAAATATTTTCCCAAGAAGCAAAAAATAATCGATTGGACAATAGAGTTGGCTTCATGCGAGATTGATGAATTTTTCTTTTCGCCAGAAAAAGATTTAGCAATGGTTAACTTTATGTATTCGCAAATGGTATCTTCAATTTCATTTACCGATCCCATTGATGAAAAAGAAAAAAACTTGCAAATATACATAGCAGTCTTAAAAACAATCGGCAAAGCTGACATAAATACCATTTATTACCGCTTAATTCAGCTCCACATCCAGCAATGGGGCAGCCTTTCTGACGAAAAGGTTTTAGATTTTTGCAGAGATCTCAGAAACATAAAAGAAAAAATTGACAGCCACCTGAATAATTCCATTAGCTTTCAACTGCAAAGAATTATAAAAAGACAATCAGTATTTTTTACCATAATCAAAGATATAATTTCAAGAAACCACTCGACTGTCGAATCATTAGAAGATGAAACAAAAATAACAAACACAATAAAGGAAACATGTGAAGATAACTACCACCATTTAAAAAGCAAACTTGTCGGAAGCATCATCAGAGTAATAATTTATCTATTTTTTACCAAAACCATTTTAGCTTTTATTATTGAAATTCCATATGATTTATTTTTTTTAGGAAAAATACATTACACCTCACTGCTGATAAATATCTGCTTCCATCCGCTTTTAATGTTTTTTGTTGCTATGACCATTAAGGTTCCAGGAAACAATAATACTCAGACAATTATAAATGAGGTTAAGAAGATAATTTACGGCGAAGAAAGAAAAATTGCTTTCAAAGAAAAAAAATTGCTCAAAAAAGGTTCTTCAGCTTTCATGGCAATGAATATAATTTATGGTATAATGTTTTTAGTAACCTTCGGCATACTTGTTTATCTCCTTTATCTTTTAGACTTTACACTGATGAGCGGGTTGCTGTTCCTATTCTTTTTAACTCTGGTCAGTTTCTTTGGATTCCGCTTAAGGAATATTGCAAACCAATTCCTAGTACTTCAAAGAAAGGAAAATCTCAGAAATTTTATTATAGATTTCTTTTCACTTCCGATTGTAAGAGTAGGTAGAGCGCTATCAACAAATTTTTCCAAAGTTAACATCTTTCTATATTTTTTTGATTTCATAATAGAAACACCCTTTAAAATGCTTGTTGAATTCTTAGAACAAGCAATGAGCTTTATCAAGGAAAAAAGGGATGAAATAACCGAATAGTGCACATTGGGTCTTATATAAGAGGAGGGGAAAATGGACAAGCAACGTCTTATTGCAAAACTGCCTAACGGTTCAAGTGTTTATAGAATAAACAGGCCACACAACAATGATCAGTTGTTAAAGGAACAACAGTTAAGGGAAGCTGAATTTTCCAAGCAATTTGCGCTTTTACCAAAAAGCCTCAAACAGTCGAACTATGAAACGCCATAAGGCGTTTCTTTTTCTTGACAAAATATTTTCAATTAATTATAATTAGATTGTTATCTAAATATCTAATATTAGCCATGTCTCTAACCAAAACAATCTCAGCGCTTTCAGATGAAAATAGGAGAAAAATTATTGACTTACTGAAAAAGAAAGAGCTTTCGGTTACTGAAATGTTGGAAAAACTGTCAATTACCATGCCCACTCTTTCGCATCACCTTGATGTTTTAAAAAGAGCGGATTTAATCTCGGGAAGAAGGGATGGACAAAAGATTTACTATTCCATCAATATGAGCGCTATGGAAGAATTAAGCGAAAAAATAGTTAAAATTTTAGCAACAAAAAATAAAAACAAAAAATAATAATATGACAAATCCCGTTAAGCCCACATTCAAAAGCGAGTTTCTTCCTATTTTAATAATAATAGTTATTATCGCTTTAAGTGTTTTCTTCTATCCTATGCTTCCGGAAAAAGTTGCATCGCATTGGAATTTTAAAGGAGAAGTTGACGGTTGGACCTCAAGAAATTTTAGTGTTATATTCTTGCCCGCTTTAATTACAGGAATATACTTACTTTTAACATTCCTTCCAAACTTAGATCCCAAAAAAGAAAACTATTTAAAATTCCGCAACACTTACAACATTTTTAAAATTTTGATAATTTCAGTATTGGGAATAATCTACATTGCCAGCCTTCTATATAATGTCGGCTATAATGTAAATATTGCAGTTATAACTCCATTATTGATAGGAGTAATGTTTATTGTGATGGGAAATTATATGGGAAAGTTAAAATTCAACTGGTTTGTGGGAATTAAAAATCCCTGGACTCTATCTTCAGAAAATGTCTGGAATAAAACCCATAGATTAAGCGGCTGGTTATTTATCATACTTGGAATTATACTTATAATTTCTCCTTTTCTTCCTGAACAACTAGGAATGTACCTTCTTATTGGCGGAGTCTTCGCTGTTGTAATAGGCAGTTTCGCGTACTCATACTATCTTTATACAAAAGAAAAAAAATGAAATTATTTGCCTCACTAAACTACAAAAGAAGCAATAAAAAAACCTCAATTGATTTTCAGGTTTCTAAAGAAGCTGTTTTACTGTCACAGGAAATTTTAAAATCATCAGACGCTGAAGTAAGGCAACAAATCTCAGAAAAACTTCTTGATGAACTTTGTGATTTGGCAAAGATAGATATTATCAAAGTCGAAATTTTAGACAGTAACCAATATCATAAGCGCTCGGGAGGAAAAGTTGTTATGAAAAGATACGGCCTATACAGGCCAAGATCAGCCTCGATTTCAATATCCAACAGAACTGCAGTACGCGGTCAAATTCTTGCTCCAAAATCTTTTTTAGATACTCTGCTTCATGAATGGTTGCACCATTATGATACCTTCAAGCTTCGGCTTAATTCCATACACAGCAAAGGTTTTTATATGAGATTGAATGATTTAAAGGAGAAGTTAAAAGTTTAAATCTTTTGTTACTTCTTTTTATAAAGAAGTAACCAAGAAAATCACAAACGTATAAAAATTAGAACAAAATCTATCGCAATATTCGCTAATTTATAAAATCGCTACGCTCAAGGCATGCATAAATTTCGCTTCGCGACCGCTTATATTGCTCAATTTTGTTTTCTAATTTTTATGGTTTGCAGAAATAAAAAACAACCACGAATAGGTTGTCTTTTATTTTTAAAATTTTTATTTAACTAAACTTTTAATTTTCCACCCATCAATATTGAAACCTCCCATTTTTTTAAGAACATATTTTGTTAAGCGTCGGTACTCTCGCATCATTTTTTTCTCTTCCTTAAGACTACTAATGAAATTAATATATTCTTTAACAAATTTCTGGTCTGGAAAATTTCTTATATGATATTTTTTCTTATCTGATTCATTAACCAAAAAACGCATTAGCTTATGGGCAGGAATTGAATCAAACTGCAAAAATTTTGAATAAATGTCAAATAATTCATTGAGATTAACAAAATAAACAAAGGAGAAATCTTTAGTATTAGATTCATACACCTCTTCTAAATTATCACACATATCCCAAATATAATATTTTGCTAATTCAATCTGAACCTTGCTTTGTTTAGAATATTTTTTTAGAAGGGATTTTTTTGAATCTTCAATGAGTTTTTTTAATTCACCATTTTTATCAAATAAAACCTTTCCAGTAGAAAACATATGGGCATTGATTCTTTTTCTTTGTTCATAATCCTCTTCCGCATACTCATAGTGTTTTTTGACGGGATTAGCAAAATATTCAATTAGAATTCCATCAATAATTTCATTTCCTCTTTCTCTCCAAGAAGTTTTCGAGTCTAAAATAATGTGAATATCAATATCTGAATGCGAAGTTGGGCTTCCCGTAACATAACTGCCACAAACCATGGCCCCAACTACTTCTTTTTTATTTTCCCACTTCTTGAGGAATTTTTGCAAGGAAAGTTCCCAATTTTTCATATTATTTATAAGCATTAATAACAATTTTTTTATTTTATCTGATAATCTGTGCCATTTTTATTTCCACCAATAATCCTCTAGTAAAATTCCCTATAACGAATAGATCCCGGATGACCCTTAACATCTAATAAAAGCGTTTTATGATAACCAAAATGTGATGATTTTACTATAAAATCAGAGCCAGTGAGTTTGTTTTTTAACTGATTATACAGTTGCTCCGCCACGTCAGGTTTTGCTATGTTATTTGATAAGTGAACAAATGGTGCAATCATCAAATTTTTAGTTTTGATTTCGTCAGCTGTTTTTAATATTTCTTGATATATTCCATTCACTTGCTTTTCTCCGTCTCCATTCTCAACACAAAAAAGAACAACAAGACAGTTTTCCATTTGTTCAGATTGTGTATTTCTCTTCTCTGGACTAATGCCTTCGGGATATTTAGATTTCTCAACAACTTCAGCAACAAACTTATTAGTATTTAAAATTATTGATCTCATAAATTATCCTTTGCGAGCTTTAAAAAATCTTGTGCCAATTTTTTTTCTTCCCTAAATGCAAGTTATAAAATTTAAAAAAAAATCAAGCAATATGAGCGTTCGCGAAGCGAAATTTCTAGATGTTTGACCCTGGCGAAAGCCAGGGGAGTTTAGAAATTAGAGAATATTGCGCCAGATTTTTTATTTAAATTTTATCTACTTGCGATTTTCTTGGTTACTTCTTTATAAAAAGAAGTAACAGAATCAACATTTCACTCTCACAAACATCTTCTTCCCTCTCTGAAGTAACAGTCCCCCTAGAGGAATCGAGACGACTAATTTTTCATCCACGACTTTTTGATCATCAATTAAAATCGCGCCTTCACGAATTAGCCGGCGAACTTCCCCGTTACTGCTTGCAAGGCCTGCCTTAACAAATAAATCCAAAACTCCCATCTTTGACTCACTTAACTTTATCTCAGGAATCTCTAAGGGTTTTTCCTTCTCTTGAAAAACTCGCCTAAAATTGTCTTGCGCTTTTTTCGCCGCCGTATCTCCTTGATACACTTTTACAACTTCATAAGCCAATTCCATTTTTAAATCCCTTGGATTTTTGCCTGATGCCAATTCTTTTTCTTTTTGTTTGTAATCAACATCCGTCAATATTTCAAAAGCAACAATCATTAAAGTATCGGGCCAGCTCATAACCTTGCCATAGAGATCTTCAGGAGAATCTACAAGAGTAATCATATTACCTTCAGATTTACCCATCTTTTTACCTGTCGGATCTTCCAATAATTTAGTCGTTAAAACCATTTTTTCCTTGTTTTTTGTCTTACGCATCAAAGTTCGGCCTGCCAGCATATTGAATGTCTGATCATTTCCTCCTATTTCTAAATCAACATCCATGACCACGCTATCATAAGCCTGCATTAAAGGATACATAAATTCGTGTATAAAAATCGGCTTTTCTTTTTTAATCCTTTCCTGGAACATATCCCTCTCCATCATCTGCTGGACAGTAAAATCCGACGATACTTTTAGTAGATCGGCAAAGCTCATCTTGCCAAGCCACTTTGAATTGAATCGGAAATCAACTTTATTCAAATCAATTATCATCTTAATCTGATCCTTCCATCCCTTTAAGTTTTTCTTTATTTGTTCTGTCGTCAGTGGCTGTCTGGCTGAAGTTTTATCCGTCGGATCGCCGATCATAGCGGTAAAATCACCGTAGAGGAAAATCACGTCATGTCCCAACTCCTGAAATTTAGCTAACTTCCTAATTTGAATGCCATTGCCGATATGCAAAGTAGGCGAAGTAGGATCAAATCCGCAGTATAGCTTGATCTTTTTTCCTGACATTAAAAGCTTTTTCAAAGCCTCTTTATTGGGATATATATTTTCAACGCCACGAGAAAGCAAATTATCTATCAATTTCTCATCAGTGATTAATTTTGGCATATTTTAGAGTTTTTATTAATAGCCTATTATTACCCTATTTTACCAAAAAATCCCTTTTTTTTCAATTTTTATGAACTATTGACTTATCCTTAATAATCGGTTAATATTATTAATTAATTTATTAATTTGTTTTTTTTGGCCTAATGGCGATAACCTACACCCAACAAATAGTTGAACTGATAAAAAAAAGTGATTCTATTCTTATAACTTTCAAAAGAGACTGGAGCGGTGATTCTTTGGCAGCAGCTTTGGCGCTTTCTAATTCACTAAAAAATTCCGGTAAAAAAACAGCTGTTGCTTGTGATGGTTTTGAGTTGCCCTCAAATTATTCCTTTTTGCCTGCTTATGAAATAAGACCAAAGTTAAATGATATCCAGAAATTTATTATCAGTGTTAACACTAAAGACATTAAACTAAAAGAGCTTACTTATGAAGAAAAAGATGATAAATTAAAAATTTACATAACGCCTGAAGAAGGAATATTAGAAGAAAAAGAGATTAAAGCCTACACCTCTGACTATCTTTATGATTTGATATTTGTAATTAATTCACCTGATCTCAATTCCCTTGGAGATATTTACAGCAACAATGCTGATTTTTTTTACGCAAAACCAAAGATTAATATTGACCACTGCGCCCTTAATGAACACTTCGGCGACATTAATACGGTAAATATTGCCGCTTCATCAACTTCAGAAATTGTACATGATTTAATAAACGAAATTGATCCCGAAATGATAGACGAAAATATAGCCACTTATCTTTTAGCGGGAATAATTATGGCGACAAAGAATTTTAAAACCAATGGAGTGTCTCCTAAAACTTTAAACCTTGCCAGCGAACTGATATCAAAAGGCGCGCGAAGAGAGCAAATTGTGAAAGACTTATATCAAAACAGATACATTGCTACTCTTAAACTCTGGGGCAGGGTGCTTTCACGGCTTAATAGTGATATGGATGACAGAATTGTCTGGTCTGCTTTATCCTCAAATGATTTTTTAGAAACATCATCCTCACGCGAAGAACTTTCAGAAGTCGTCGATGAGCTTATTATTTCTATGCCTAAAACAGAAATAATCGCTCTAATATATGAAAAGGGAAACTCAACAAATTCGATTGATGCTATTGTTTTTTCAGCAAAAAAAATGGATGCTTCCTTAGTTTCTCAGATATTCAATCCCAAGGGTAATAAGGAAATTGCCCGCTTCACACTTAACGGCGTTTCACTGGCTCAAGCAGAAAGAAAAATTATTGATGAAATAAGAAAAAAATTGATTCCCTTTCAACCAAAATCCTTGAATTTATAACCGAAATATACTATACTAAAAATGCTAAATAAAGCTGTTAGTTCAGTTTCACTCTGCTAAATCTCGATGAGCTAAATAATAATTTGAATAAAAAAGGGCCCTTAGCTCACTTGGTAGAGCGCTTCCATGGCATGGAAGAGGCAAGCGGTTCGATCCCGCTAGGGTCCACATAGCCAACAATCAAGGGCCTGTAGCTCAGGGGTTAGAGCGCTACGCTTATAACGTAGATGTCGGTGGTTCAATTCCACCCAGGCCTACTTGAAGTTAATTTTAAAATTTTTAATTTTTAATTATAAAGGACACTTAGCTCAGTTTCCGCCAGAGGCGCATCAGCCTGTGGCTGAGGTTTGTGAGATTAGTCATAAAGTTAAATTAGTTGTTGTGGACGGCTAGCTCAGTTGGTTAGAGCGCCTCGTTGACGTCGAGGAGGTCAGAGATTCGACTTCTCTGCCGTCCAAATGCATCATGTTTATTTTTTAAGAAGCCTACGCAATGGAAAAATATATTGCGGGTATACTGAAATTGATCCTAAAAAAAGATTAATCCAACATAATCAGGGACAAATTCCTGGTCTAAATTAAATAGACCTCTTGAAC
>CAYGKC010000010.1:0-34250 GCA_964350585.1 uncultured Gammaproteobacteria bacterium | reverse complement strand
GTTTTTTGTGCCCGAGGAGAGACTCGAACTCTCATTCCTTGCGGAACTTGCTCCTAAGGCAAGCGTGTATACCAATTTCACCACTCGGGCCTGTATTTAAAATAGTAAAATTTATCTATTTTGTCAATCTATTTTTTATTTTAAAATTACTTATGCGCTATTAAAATTAATTATTTTTATTGCTATAATTAAAAGAAAAATAATCTTAAAAAAATGAACAGGAGGAAATTTGTTTTTTTAAAATTCGCTGCAATGTTTTGTTGCGGATTTTTTATTTTTACTACATTCGCTCAAGCTGATGTAGAAATATTACTGCCAATCAATAAAGGAAATTTGGATGATTCAAAAAAAGAAGGTTGGGAATATGTAAGCTGCAGTCAGGGTGCGCCGAGCGGAAACAATTATATTGTAATGACTAGTACGGAATCATCTATTATTTCACCAAAAATCAATCTCAGCTCATATGCAACAGCTGAGATTAATTTTAAATTTAGGACATATGACAACTCATCCACAACTTCAAACTTTTCAGAGATAACGATTTTTGTTTCTGATAATAATGGACAATCATGGGAAATAATATATAAAGACAAACCTATTTCTTCCACTCTAACAAAAGCCAGTTCCAGCTTAACTGATTTTATTGGAAAAGATATAATAATTAAATTTTCAACACTATCTGCTAATGGTGGCGGTGCAGGCATTGATGATATTGAAATATCAGGAATTCCAAAGCCTATTTATATTCTTTCTGCCGATGCGGGCCCCGATCAGGAAGTAGAAGTAGGTGAAGAAATTATTTTTAATGCTTCTTCTTCTACGGGAGAAATAATTGATTATCTTTGGGATTTTGGCGACGGCACAACATCGACAGGAGCTACTTCCACTCATATTTACGATTTAATTGGAGAATACAACGTTACTCTGCTTATAACTGATATTTTCAATGGGACAAGTTCGGATACTATGATTGTTTCAATCATTGCAAAAGAAGAAAAATATATGCCTATTCCGGGTGATATTATAATTAATGAATTCCAACCAGATCCAAATGATAATGAAAAAGAATGGATTGAATTTTATAATAATACTCAGTATGAAATTAGTTTGGATAAATGGACAGTAAGTGAAAACGCATCGACAATAAATATCTCTGGAATTATTCCTGCTTACGGTTTTTATACGCTTGAATTTGATTCTGCCAAATTAAATAATGCCGGTGATGAAATATTACTTAAGAATGACAAATCTGTTTTAATTGATTATATCTCTTACGGTAGTTTTAATACTGAATTACCAGCTCCAGGAAAAGGAAATTCTTTAGCTTTAAAAAATGATGGAATAAACACAAAGGAATTTATAGAGACAATAACTCCTAGCAAAAATTTGCCAAACATTATAACTCCAAAACCTGTAAAAATAATTACTAGCGGTGCCAATAATTCAAACATTTTAATAAACAACTCCACTTCGACTGCGACATCTTCACCACTTCTAGCAACAACAACGGAAACTTTCATTCAAGGGTGTATAAAAATTAATGAAATATTTCCAAGACCTTCGATTGAAGAAAAAAATAATGAATTCATCGAACTAAAAAATTTAAGCACCTCTACAATTAATCTTACGGGTTGGTTTGTAACAGATATGACAGGAAAAAAATTTAAAATAACCACCTCGTCTGCTTCACTTGTCAAACCGGGCGGTTTATATATTATCTTTCGCTCATCATCTTCAATTGCTTTAAACAATTCAGGAAAAGAGATTGTAAGCATATATTCTCCTGATGGCATATTAATTGATTCAGTAGAATATTTAGGACCGGTTTCGAAAGATTATTCCTGGAGTAGAAATTTAAACGGAGAATATTTGTGGACTTCAGTAGCCACTCCTTCTGTAGAAAATATTTTTCTTTTAGAAGAAGATGATGACGAAGAAAAAGAAGAACAAAAGACAGCTAAAGTAAAAACATCAGTTTCAAAATCAACAACATCTATGAATCCGTTAAAGCAAATTATTGAAGTGCCTCTTATTCAAATAAAAAATTTAAATAACGGACAAAAAATAAAGGCTAAGGGAAATGTTTCTGTTTTGCCCGGCATATTAGGAGCGCAAATATTTTATATTTCCGGAACCGGAGGAATTCAAATTTACAGTTATAAAAAAGATTTTCCACTTATGGAAATGGGAGACCTTGTTGAAATTATTGGAGAAGTATCAGAAGCGGGAGGAGAAAAAAGAATTAAAACAACGAGTCAAAAAGATATTAAAATTATTTCCAAAGCCAATGAACTTATAACTGAAGAGTATACCATAGAGGAATTAGACAATGAAAAAATAGGTTCATTAATAAAGTTAAAAGGCACTGTAATTGAAATAAAATCACCTTATATTTATATTGATGACGGCAATAATGAAATTAGAATTCATATAAAACCTTCAACTGGAATTAATGTTAAAGAAATTGGAATTAATGAAAGTGACATAGTTGAGGTAACTGGAATTCTTTCAATTTCTTCTTCCGGTCTGCGGGTTCTTCCAAGGCTTGCGAGCGATATTAATAAAATAGGCGAAGTAAAAAGCGCTTATGAAGAAATAAAACCAACAATCGAAAAAACACAAAACAGCAGTTACTACTTCTGGGCGATAATTATATTTTTAATCGCAATAAACATCTTTGTTCTTTTTAAGAAAAAACATAGCGAATAAAAAAACTGCCGCCAAAGAGGCGGCAGTTCTGAATAAACTTATTCTTTGTTTTCTTCAGCTTCTTCTGATTCAGTTTCAGCTGGCTCCGTTCCTTCTTCTTCCACTTCCACTTTTCCGCCATCTGAAATTATATCAATTTTCCAACCTGTTAATTTTGAAGCTAGCCTTACATTTTGTCCGCCTCTTCCAATTGCCAATGAGAGCTGATCTTCTTTTACTTTAACAAGCGCTGTCTTTTCACCTTCTTCTTTTAATTCAACACTTACTACTTTTGCCGGAGAAAGAGAATTAATAATGAATTTTTCCGGATTTTCATCCCAAAGAATAATATCAACTTTTTCATTGTTTAATTCTGAAATAATAGTTTGTATTCTGGATCCTCTTTGACCGACGCATGAACCGATTGGATCAATACTTTCATCATTTGAGAATATTGCGATTTTAGATCTGTTGCCGGCTTCTCTTACAATTTCTTTTATTTCAATTGATCCATTGGCTATTTCTGGAATTTCCGATTCAAAAATTTTCTTTACTATTTCATTATGGTTTCTGGAAACTACTATCTGTGGTCCTTTGTTCGTTAACTCTACGGATTTAAGATAAAACTTCATTCTGTTTCCAATACTGTATCTTTCTCTTTCAACTTGTTCTTCCATTGGCATAATTGCCGTTGTATGCGCCAAGTCGACTAAAACGTTTCTTCCTTCTCTTCTTTGCACTGTTCCAATTACGACTTCGTGCTCCAATTCTTTATATTCATCAAAAATATTTTGCCTTTCTTCTTCTCTGATTTTTTGGATTATAACTTGCTTGGCTGTCTGAGCTGCCATTCTGCCGAACTCGCCAGGCACCTCTAACTTTGTAACAATTTCATCTCCAATTTTATATTTTTTATCAATTAATTTTGCTTCCTTTAATTCGATTTCAGTTCTAGGATTGAATTTTCTAATTTCCTCATCCCCTTCAATGGAAGCAGAAGAAGCCATTCCTTCATTCTCAAAAGTTTTTACTTTGAATTCCTCTTCCTTTTGCATTTCCTCATAGCCTTCAGGAAGATCTTCCACAACCGTTTTTACATCAAAAACTTCAATATCTGCAGTTTTCGGTTCAAAGTTAACAATTATATTTTGCAATTTATTTCCAAAGTCTTTTCTAAATGCAGCGGCCAAAGCCGATTCAATTGTTTTTAATACTGATTCTTCTGATAAATTTTTTTCTTGGCAAATCTGTTGGATTGCCGCTTGTATTGGTGATTGAGCCATATTATTAATAGTGTTATTCTTTATTGTCATCCTCGGAAAATCCGTAAGTGAGTCCGTTCTTGCGGATGAACGGTAGGATTTATCCGGGGATCACAAGTCCTTATTACTTAATTTTATCAATTATTTTTAAAAAATGACAGCCTTTTGGGCTGCCATACTATCTCTATTAATGATAGCAAATTTAAGCCACTTTGTCAATAGTTAATTTTCTGAAATATTCATAAACCATCTAATTTTAGCTATTTTTGAAGATAAATTTAATTCAATGCTTATGGCATCAATACGCCAAAAATTCCTTATCTGTTTTTCCATAACATATTCGTTAATCGCCTTAACTAAATGCATCACTTTCTTCTTATTAACGGCTTCTTCAGGATAACCATAATCATTCGAAGTTCTTGTTTTGACTTCTATAAATAAAATCTCATCGCCTTGCTGGGCGATGAGATCTATTTCTCCGTATCTTGTATAATAATTTCTGCCAATAACATTTATACCTTTAGCTTCCAAATATTTAACTGCTAAATTTTCTCCTACTTTTCCAATATTCAATCTGTAGTTATTCATCACTTATAAGCAAGGAGTGGATTCCTTCTCTTCAATATCTATTGGCGCTGATCCGTGGCATGAAGAACAACCTTTGCAGCCGAAGTCTTCTTTCCATTTAGTAGCATAAATATCTTTCACTTTTGCGCTATATTCATCAATGCCTTTCCTTAAATCTTCCTTTACTAGAATGTCATCTGCACCCGGATGAGTCAATTTTAAATCAAATTCTTTTTGCATTTCTCTGCTTACTTCAGGATGATCTATCCATTGGCAAGGTAAATATAAATTATCATTATATGGTTGCTTTTCTCTGAGTTTTTTAAAGTATCCTGAATTCATTACGTCTCTTAAGGATTTTTCTTTGATATTATCTTGCGCCATATGTGTAAAAATACATGGTTCGACATCACCGGTTGAAGTAATGTGCGCATAATATCTACCGGCAATACAACCGCCAACATACGGAGCATCATTCCAGAAATCAACTATAAACACTTGTTTTGTTGCTCTTACATGCTTATCAAATTCAAGAAGGTGGACTCTTTGTTCCGGTGTAGGCATCAGACTTAAATCAGGATCTTTGCCGACAGGCATATATAAGAAGTACCAGCCAATGATTGCGCCTTTTTCTTGCATCAAATCAATAAACTCATCACTGGCAACAACAGGTTCATTTATACTGGTAACAGCAGTTGAATAACCGAAAGGAACTCCGAATTTCCTTAAAATATCCATTGCTTTCATTATTTTGTCATAAGTGCCCTCGCCTCTTCTTTCATCTGTTTCTTTTTTAAATCCTTCGATACTAAGCATAACTGTTACATTTCCCAGCTTTGCCATTTTTTGGGCAACTTCTTCGGTCATTAAAGTTCCGTTGCTATAAAATTGGAAATACATATTTGGATGTTCTTCCAAAAGCTTGAACAATGGCTCCCACATCAAAGGTTCACCGCCTAATATGGTTATAAACGCGACTCCCATTTCCTCAGCTTCAGTCATAACTCTATCAACTACTTCATAAGGCAAGTCATCACCTTTATCATAATTATAAGCATAACAACCGGTGCATCTCAAATTACATCTCATTGTAGGTGAAATCAAAACATTAAATGGAACACAACCGCCTTCGTCTGTAATCTTTTTTCTTCTTTCATCTCTCATTAAAAAACCGTCAGCAATTAATGTTGTTGCAATTTTGTCCCTGCATTTGCCATTAATTAATTTAACTCCGCGCAAAATCATATCTCCAGCTGGAGTGGTCTCTAACATTTTTTTTACCGCTGAAACGGTTTTCTTATTATCACCTTTAGCAATTTTTTCATAAAGGCCAATAAAAGTTACAAGATTTTTCTTTGACAAAAATGGCAATAATTTCATTATTTGCCTTACTGCAAAGACCTGAGAAGATCTTTTAAGTTTGCCAATCAAATTCAACTTTTTTTCTTTTTGTTCCATATTTTTTTTATTTTTTTTTGCTTCTTTGTGGAAGATATTTTTTAAATTGTTGTTTTTGTTCTGCCATTTTTTTTGCTTCAGGAACTGTCTTAAATTGAAATCTGATTATTTTAATAAGCCAGATCAAAGCGCCAATAACCCAGATAACCAGCCAAAACCTGGCCGAAAGCAAATATGCGCTTTCATATCTAAACCAAGTAATTAAAATTCCCAACAATCCCATTACAATAAAAAATAAGAAATATTTATCTATTAATTTCCTATCAATTTTTTTGAGGTTTTTAATTTTGGCATAAAGTTTAATTGCCAAACCAATTAGAATTAGAACAGCAAAAAAAACAAGTAAAACTACCAGTGTTCTATTGCCTGAAATCGGCCTTAAATTGAAATAATAGTTGAGGGTGAGAAATCTAATCATTTTTGAAAATATAAAAATATTATATCGCTAAATAAGCGATTTTGTCAATTGTCCAGCTTTATTGTTTTTGAAAGAGTAGGCCAAAATGATAAGGACCAGCCACAAATTCCTTTACCATCTCTAAATTTTCAGCTAGAGCGTACTTTTTAATTTCCTCAGGATCAATACGTTCTGTGACGGGCGGACCAAAAGAGGCGCCAACTTTAAGCCAATCAATTATCATCAGTTTTGACTGAGGTTTCATTAACCGCTGTGACTCTTTTATTATTGAATCACTATTTTTTGCCTGAAAAAATACATTGTGTATAAAAGCGACATCCAGACTGTTTTCGGGAATTTTAGTGGCGCCAAATATTTCTAGGTTAGACCAAATCAATTTTAAATTCTCCAATCCCTCGTGTTTTGCTCTTGACTCCACGGCTTTTAAGGCTGACTTTAAAATATCAACCGCATAAACTATTCCTTTTTTGCCGACTAGCTTAGCTGACGATAATGCAAAAAAACCAATATTGCCGCAACCCAAATCTCCTACGACCATGCCGTCCTCTACTCCGGCCATTTCGAAAACATTTACATTGATTAGTTCATTTCCATTTTGAATATTTGCCATATATTTAATTATATCATAAATTGCGCACTACTGTTAATCAGTTTATCTTCATCGTTGTGCCGTTTATCTTCATTGTTGCACCATTAATAAATAGCGAGGGGTTTGCTGGAGGGGCGGGAGTCGTTGAATAAGTAATTTCTATATAAGGTTTATTAACGGCGTTATTAGCAGAATATATTGTAACTGACTGCCTAGGAAATAACATATTGCCTGGTCTTATGTTTTCAATATCATTGCCAAGCCTTAGACCCAAACAAGTATATCCAGTAGTGCCTACCGTACCACAATTAGAGCTTTCTCCGCTTTTTTTTATCCATCCAACACCTGTTGAATTCAACGACATTTCAAAATATGCGGAAGTTGTAATACTATCGATGTCTCCTGTTGAAGTTGCAGTACCAAGTTGCGCACTTGAAGTCGCTCCACAATTATTAAAATCTGCGGTAGTAAGACTGCTAATACTGGGCTGATCTGTTTGGACTATTGCAACATATCCTTCATTTGTTCCCCCACCACTAATACTAGTGGGATAAATATATAAACTTGCGGAAGAGATATTCGCAGAGACAGGTATACTTGAAGTGTCAATAGGTAAAAACATTCTTCGTATTTCAACCTCATCGCCTCCTATGCCGTTCTGATAAGCAGTAGCCATCATCGTTGTAGCTACATAATCTGCAGAATCTCCTACAGCCTGCTCATGTGCGTAAGTCCAATCGTCATCATCATACTTATAAACATAACCGTCACTTGACGCACTGGTAGTTGTGGCAACAGTAGCATAAGCGCTTTGGATAAATAAATTTTTTATACTTGTTAAAATAGTCGGCCTCGCAAGATAAGAAAAAAATTCTACAGTAGTAGTAGCCATCTTAGTTTTTAACCATTTATTATCCCTTTTTACAAACCTCACTCCAGGATAAAACTTTCCAATATATTTAGTTTCATCATCATTTTTTGATACCTCAAAGGATTGAGAATTGGATGTTCTTTTGCTAATATCTTCATTAAAACCCTTATATTGTTCTTGTGGAACTTCTTCATCAGTTATATAAGTATATAATACAACTGTATTTTCTGCTCCAGATAACTGAGTATCTTCGTTTGAATGAAGAGTAATTTTCCTATATTCAATAATATCTTCTTCTGACGCTTTCAATCTTAAACCTTCATCAATTTTATAAATATCAGCTTGTTTTCGGTATTCATCAAAAATTCCAATTCCGATAAATATAATAAATAATATTAAAACAAAGGCTAGAGCTTGAAGTTTAATTTTTGAATTTATTTTTTTCATACTAATATTTTAAATTTCAGGTTGTTCAGAAACAACTTCTTCTTCTAAAATAATTGACTCATCTTTATTATCTATAACATCTTGAAGATCCGAAGTAATCTCTTCATTATTTTCTTCTGTACTTTCTGCAGTATCTCCTAACTCATCAACGGCCGAACTTTCTTCAGAAATTGTCAGTTCTACATCTTCTCCTTCTGCTTCGCCTTCATTTTCCTCAACACCGGGCTCTACAGGATTTTCAATAACTGCAGGAACGGTCGGTTCTTCTTCTACAACTACGGGATACTCGCAATTGCCACCTTCTGTGTTAGCTTCTGAATTGAAATTTAATGCAGTACTATCCATACATCCCAAAATTTCTTCTTGATAAACAGCGATGGCGTGCCAGTTAAATTCTATATCATTTATTGCCGGCTGACTCAGGGCAATAACAAAACTCGAAGTCACTTCCTGCTCTACCCAATAATTCAAACTGTTTAAATTCGCTTTTGGAGTGAGAGTTATAAATGGACTGAATTGATATGGTTTTTCAAAGGTGACAATAGTAGAAGTTGCTCCGGCTAAAATTTTGGCAGATCCTGCGCTGTCTTTATTAAAATATACCTGCTCGTAAAAAACTACTTTCGATCTGAATCCCGCCTCACCTATCACATTAATAGTGCCGTAGAAATTCGATGCCTGGGAAACGGCTAAAGTATTAAATGTCGGATTCGGATTTGATTCAGAAACAGAAATCGTTTGTTGGGTTATATTTGTCGAACTGATTGGAGTGCTTGAAGATATTTGACCTTGCAATAAATTGATTTGTTCATTCTGCTCCTTAATTGCCTGCACCAAAATGGGGGCAATACGATCATAAGTCAGTCCGAGATATGTTCCGCCAGTATCAACGAGTTCAGGAAAATATTGTTGAACATCCTGAGCAATCAAACCAATTTCTCTTCGCTGTGAACCAATAAAGTTATATACATATGGTGTTAAATTTAAAACTTTAGATAAAGCTTCTGTAATAGGAACTAAGTTTTCCTTTAGGCGAATGTCGGAATTGGCTGCCCAAGCTGTCGCATCTTGAGCCATATACACGCCACTATCACCACCACCATCTGTAATATATAAAGTGCCATTTGAAGAAGAAGAATATATTGTCCATTTTTTTACTCCGTTCGCCTGGAGTTCAATTCCAGAATTATTAGTTACTCCTCCTGGACCCATAGTCATTGTTCCTACTGTAGTTACATTACCGTTTGTATCAATTTGGAAGTCATCCCCATCACCAACAGTAAAGAGGGCAGCTGGCGAAGAATCACCAATACCAACACTTCCTCCTATAAAATAGCTACTTCCATTACCATGAATTCTTGCCTTGACTGCATTATTTGCATAAACATCCAAAACCCCATCATCTGAAGAATCATAACCACTTATTAAAATATCATGAGGAGAAGTTGCATCAAAAATATTAAAACCATTGGAAATTGAAAGAGCCTTGGAGGGCGTTGTCGTTCCGATTCCTATATAGCCTATTGAGCTGACGAATATACCTTCATCTCCGCCATCACCGGATAAATAGTTAGAGCCCAAAATAATATTTGCCGCCGAGCCTGTCATTATTAAATTTCCATCAAAACCGGCTGTTCCGGCTACATCTAAGAGATAATCTGGGGTAGTATCACCAATGCCGATATTGCCGCCATTAAAATATGAATCACCATCTGTATCAATCAAAACACGTAATGTGCTGACATCACGCATATAAAGTGCCGTCCCTCCTAAATCAGCGTCGCTTGGAAATACAGAAAATAAAGAATTGTTAGACGCATCTTGTAAATAAATTCCACCAAATTGTCCCACGGTTCTTGCAATAAAAGTCTGTTGACCAGCTGCAGGCGCAACCTCCAGTTTAGCCACTGGTGTTGTCGTTCCGATCCCGACAAGACCGTTTTGGTCTATTCTCATTCTTTCTGTACCTTCAGCGCTATTACTATGATATTTCCAGACAAAGCTTGATTGCCCATTAGTAGTTCTTAGAGCACCTGACGACCAACCATAATTCTGGGCATTACTTGAATCGTAAGTTATCCCTACAAAACCAGTATTGTCTGTTGTAGTCTTTGCCCTTAATTTTAAATGGGGTGAAGTAAATGCTGTAGCATAACTTGACATTCCTTGGTTTATTTCCAACAATGCTCCGGGCTCC
This sequence comes from uncultured Gammaproteobacteria bacterium, assembly GCA_964350585.1. Lineage (GTDB taxonomy): Bacteria > Patescibacteriota > Patescibacteriia > 2-01-FULL-39-33 > 2-01-FULL-39-33 > JBAYJM01. The sequence continues at coordinate 23,753 of CAYGKC010000010.1, read as the reverse complement.
GACGTCCCAATCCCCACATTACCAGAAGCTGAGACATACAGAGCCGTCACAGAAGTTGATGCCATTACATTTAATAGTGCTAAATCGGAAGCTCCTTGAATTTGAAACATTGATACGGCAGTTGTTGTTCCAACCGATAAGCTTGTATTAAATTTCGTACTGCTTACAAATGTTTTTTCGCCCATAAAGGTTTGCCCATCAATTGAAACAACACCCGGAGCCCATTGCGTTGCAACTTCTAAGTTTCTTGAAGTTAGTTCAGAAAACCATAAATCGCTCCAACGAATCCTATTATCATCAGTTCCGCCATAGTTATTTAAGAAGAGTAATTTTACATAAGCAGTTCCATAATTAAACTGGTTAGTCGCATTTACTCCATCAGTATTTACTGAACCAACATAACCTTCATAACGCGTCCAAGTGTTAGGCACTGATAAGTTGCCCACTGCAATATACTTATGCGATGCTCCATCATTACTATTTCTTATGGGAGTACCAACTGGCAAAGCCGGACCAGGCCATGGCGCTGTTAGAGTAATCACGTTTCCGCTTATTCCTCCAGCTGCCCATGCGCCGACATTTCCTGTATTAAAAACTGAGTACAACCGAGTTCCGTTACGACTGTAAGTATAATTAGGATATGTATATCCTTTTAAGTTTGTATATGGCCACCATACGAAATTTCTCGAAAACCAGGTTGCGCCGTTATACCAGCCAGTAGCATCAGTTAGAGTCACTGTTGTATCACCTGGATTTAACTGTGCAGCTAAAGTAGTATCTGTTGAACCGGAAGACTTAATGAAACTCCAAGTTGCCATAATATTTCCATCAGCATCATAAGGAGTAATTCCCATATACTGTTTTCGTGTTGCATTGTATTCTGTCCCATCTGCATTTCCACTTTTTGCCCAAACGACTAATCTATAATATTTTTCGGGGTCGACGGGAATCAATTCATCACTATTCTTTTGAGCGTTGGAAACTGTTGAGAATGATCCCCCTCCGCCATGAGTTTCTATTGGATCAAAAGTAAAAGTGGAAAAATTGTAATTATCTCCCATAAGTCCATTTCCATTCGTCACTAGATTTTGCCCTCTTGATTCTACATATTCCCGAGCTACTGCAGAATCAGCACCTGCCGTTCCCGTAGGTGGATTAGATATAGCTAACTTTCCTCCTACACTCACTGATCCAGACGTTGTTACGTTTCCACTGGCATCAACAGTCATTTGATTAGATGAACCAAAAGACGCACTACCTGCTACGGTTAACTTATAGTTTGGACCTACTGTACCGATTCCCACATTTCCTGTTGAAGAAACATAAATGCTCGAATTAGCTGTTGCAACACCAGTAGCACTTCCGACAAAAATATTTCCTTGAGCAAGGGCTGTTTCAAGTATTCCTAAAGTAGAAGCGGTTGTTGTGCCTATTACGCCGTTAGTTCCCCAAAGCAAACCAGTCAAATTGCCGATTGTTGCACTTCCTCCAACAGAAAGATTTCCAGAAATTGTCGTATTTCCCAATGAGCTGACTTTAAGATACTGCGTTGCATTACCTACTTGTAATAGTGAATCAGGAGTTGTTGTTCCAATTCCGATGTAGCCTGTCGTTTCCTTAACTGTAATTCTCGTAGAATTATTAGTTCTAATATGAAAATCATGCGCAGTCATTGAACCGGCAAAAGCAGCACCTGCACTTGAAGCGCCCATAATAAACTCGATATTACTTGTAACATCTCGTCCCACAAAATAAGCGGCTCCATCAGCTTGAACTGTAACTGCTTTGTTTTGTAGCGAAGATATTACTGTTGAATTTAATGGTGTAATTCCACTTTGAGAAAAAAGTCCAAGCCAATTTCCACCAGTTGCAGATCCAGAAATATGAAGCGAGGCTAATGGGGTACTTGTTCCAATCCCAATGTTACCCCCACTATCCAGAACAAGTTGATTTTCAGTAGAGTTTGTCCTAATAATCAAATCTTCATTGTCTGTATCTTCAATTACTCCTCCTGTAACTATAAGATTTCCTGTTGTTGTAACATTTCCAGTCACAGTCAAACCATCTCCTATCTCAGCTCCACCTGTTACTGAAAGTATTCCACTCAATGTTAAATTATTAAATTGCGGATTAGCTCCCGTACCTATGCCTTGAATGGTGTCTAGGTCACTGCCTGTCAGCTTAAAATTAATTGCGCTGTAATTTAATGCTAAATTTCCCGTAGTAGTCGAAAGAGTCAATGGCCCGACAGCGTTTATAGCTTCTCTTGCCCTTTGGTCTGTAAAATAGAAATTGGTCCCTTCATTTATTTCCGAGGTTGTCAAAGTAACAATGCCAGACATTCCATTTACCGTAGTAACACTGGCAGCCTGAAGAAGTTCAACCCAATTATCCAGCTCAAGCGGACTGTCACCCTGCAAAACATAAGTTTTATTTATATCCGTAATAACAGCAACATCTCCTTTCGAAGCAGAAAGCGAGAGCATCGATGAAGTAGTGTTTGTAACAAAAGTATTATTAATAGGAATGGAACCGATTTGAGAAGTCGGCACTTTTCCATCCAGGCCTAATGTTGCTAAACCTCCGGGCGTAGCTTTTTAAAGAGATATTCTTGCGTCTGCTCTTGCATTGGTAAAGTAAAGATTTTTAAGTTCCAGTCCTTCATTTATATGATCGGCCGTCAAAGTAAGAACACCATTTATGGCAAATTGTCCGTTTATTTGCCTTATAGCTGCAACGGGAGAATTTAATTCTACCCAATCAGAAATACTGCTACCATCTAACTCTTGAAGAATAAATGTTGTACCGCTTGCCGTAACAACGGCGACATCGCCAACCGAAAGACTGTAGGTATTGTATAGCAGGATCATATCATCTGTGGTGGAGGCTATATATGTATTACCAATAACTACAGATGATAATTCACTAATTGGAATCTTACCAGAACTGTTTAGGCTCGCCACGCCATCAGCTTTACCTCTTAAATTCTCCAGTACTGCATTAACTGCAGTTGTGCTGGCTCTCGCAATTGTGTAATACAAATTTGTTCCCTCTGCCAAACCAGTAGTAGAAGCTACTAATGGATTGGTAAAGTCGTTTAAGAATAAAGATGTTGCATAGTATTTGTTTACGGCTCCTTCATCAGTTAAGTCATCCGTAGTTTTACCAGCAAGATTAGTATCAAAACTATCTCCAAAAGCCCACCAGGTTGAAGTAGAATTAAATGCAAGATCCCACGCATTAGTAAAACCTGGTCCGCTTACTGCACCATTAAAGATTGAAGCGCCATTAAAAGTGGAGGTGCCAGTTACTGTAATGTTTGAGTTTGCATATATATCAACTGTTGTTGTTACTCCTGAGATGGTTAGTCCCCCGGCACTATCAAGAACTGGAATAGAGTTGGGTGTGGAAGTTATTGTAGGTAAATATCCACCCAAAGCACGGGCGTTAAAAGCATAAGGCGCAGAAGTAAGTCGTTTTCTAGGAGAAAATATTTCTTCAAATACTCCGTCACTGTCTGCGTCAAAGTATACTTGAAGATACAAGTTGTCATTATTAAATATTGAACCGTCCATATCACTTATTGATCCAAGAGCAACAGAAAAAACTCCGTTAGTAATCACTACTTGATTACTTGAATCATCCCAGGTTTCAGACCACAACAAATCCCCTGCTGTCGGATCATTATACAGTTCAAACTTGAAGTTAAATGATCCAGCCATATCCGTTGAAGAGCTGTTTGTAATTTTTCCTTGATAATTCAACTGCTGATTAATTCCCGAAGCGGCATGGGCGCATCCAAAAAATGAAAAAAACAAAACCCATGCCGCAATTATATAAATCGGCACGACAATTAAATAACTCCGCTTACAAAAACTTTTCATCCATTTCAGATTGTTAAATCTTTTAAGCATTAAAGAAAATTATTATTTCAATAATTTATCTATACTTCCTTTAGTTAAAACATTTGCCAAAGAAATCAAGGTAGCTAAAGTTGGGTTGGAATTGAATCCACCCTCAAGTTTTGCCAAATTAGAAAATTTTAGCTCAGTTATTCTGGCCAATTCATCTTGAGAAAGATCTTTTTCAATTCTTAATCTCTTGATGTTTTCCCCTAATTTTATTGAGTCAATTGACAATTTCATATCAATTAAATGATAGCTATTAAGTATTATCTTTTTTAAGCTATCAATAAATATATTATACAATAATTTATTATTAATATCAAAATTTAATTGTGCATAAGTTATTTATTAAGAATTTTTTAGTAGTAAAATTATTTAGTACAAAAAAAACACAGCCCTGAGGCTGTGTTTTTTTAAAGAATTTTATGGTTGCAATATTTCGTCTTGATTACAATTTCCGTCAACACATATTTTTACTTCTTGGACTTCTTTAAATTGCATAAGAGTCTTTTCAATTTGAGATCTGACTGCCTGAACTGCACATGATCCTCCAATCTTATTCAAACCCGATGTGAAATTCACTTCTACTATCCCTTTGGTTAAATTAATATTTTTTAAAAATGTTCCAGCGGGTATTGCGCTATAATATCCTAATTCCGTTTCTTCGCTGGATAACGATTCTAACAATCCCCTGGTTGTATTTATTAGATTTGAATTATACTTGTTTTCTATCAGCCTTTCCACGGGGAAGACAGATGAACAATCAACTGATTCGGGATTTAATTTTGAATTTCCAAAAAATGCAATAATTTTAACCTGATTACCTATTATTTCATTTTCACCTACAGACTTTTTAATTGAATCGTTTCCCGTGGATCCAATTATATTAACAGTTCCCTCTTCTTTCTTATCATCTACTTTTATTATTGTATCATTATTATTCTGATCCTGATTCACTATTTCATCTTTATTATTAGCTGAAAACCAAATTATTATCAAAATAATAATTACAAGCCCAGCTACTACTATATCCTTTAATTTTATATTTTTTGAAAATTCCTTCTTTCCTCCATTACTTTCACCTTTTTCTTTAGATTCCAATACTTCATTATTGTTACTTAAATTCTCTCCATCAATAACAGTTTCATCTAGTTTTGTAATATTTTGTTGTTCTTGAGTATTTTCTGTAACAGGAGAAGGGGATTGTATGGAATCTACATTACCTTCTTTGTTTTGCAATACTTCTTCACTATTAGTTGTCTCATTTGATAAGGACTTATCATCCATATATTTAGATTAATTAATAATTATTTAATATACTATTAAACTACCAATAACAGCAACATAATGTCAAATTTAGTATAAATTAATAGTATTATAGTTTTAAAAAAATATTTAAATTTAAATAAAAATATATTATTTATCTAAATTTAAACAAAAAATTTTGTAGTGGAAAAGTTATGTCTAGACATGTCTAGACATTTCTCCCCAGTACTAACAAGTTATCCACAGTTTTTTTCAAAAAAATACCCCTTCTGGGGGTAAATGTATTGATTAGATTTAGACTCATTTATATGTCCTCGACAAGAATCGAACTTGTGTCTAGGGCTTAGGAGTCCCTTGTTCTATCCACTGAACTACGAGGACATATAGATAAGTCTAATTGTTTAAAATTCACTACAGGACTATATTTATTAATTTTGAAATATTTTTTAACTTAATATCAATCCACTTACTTGCTATAAATACAAAATAATAGTAAAATATATATAAATTTAATCCTGTTTTTAGACAGGAATACTTATTAAATATAGCAAATTAGTTATGACAATTCAATGGTACGGTGTTTCATGCTTTAAGATACAAACAAAAAACAACCAGCAGGAAGCTACAATTGTTTGCGATCCTTTTGATGTAAAAACTGGGCTTAAAATGCCTAAAATTCAAGCCGATATTGTGACGGTTTCGCACAATCATGACGACCACAATGCCTTAGAGAATATAAAAGGTGAGCCGATTATTATCAATACTCCGGGAGAATTTGAAACAAAAGACATTATGATTTATGGAATTCCTTCATTTCATGACGATAAATCGGGGAAAGAAAGGGGATTGAACACTATTTATAAGATTATAACTGAAGAAATTAGCATCGTACATCTAGGAGATATTGGCCAGACTATAAATGATGAAATTCTTGAACGCTTAGGCAATGTCGACATTTTATTAGTTCCAGTTGGAGGAATATATACTATCGGTTCAAAGGAAGCAATTGATATTATTTCTAAAGTAGAGCCTCGCATCGTTATTCCTATGCACTATAAGATTCCAAATTTGGCGTATGAAATGGCAAACGCTGATGATTTCTTAAAAAATTCGGGCTTTTCTAATGAGAAAATTGATAAATTTAAAATTTCCAAAAAAGATATTGCGCAAGAGAATACCAAAATTATTATTTTAAATCCATCCGCCTAATACAATGGAAAATAAAAAAAGACCTGTTAAAAAAACAACCCGCCCAAAAACGAAAAGTAAAATATCGCAAAAATCGGTCGCAAAAAAAGAACTTGTTGAAAATTCAAACTTTAATGATTCGGAAAAAAACTTTTATGTAATTGACGGAAAAAAATTCGTAGATATTAGCGACCATTCAGAAAATGACAGAGTAAGGGCTATAACCTTAGCTATTTTAATTCCTTTTATTATTGCTTTGGCTATTTTATGGTTTGTACAACTAAAAAAGGGGTTAAGTGATACTGCTAAAGATATTTCTTTAAATGGCATTCAAGATCAACTCACAAACTCAATTGACGGTTTTAAAAAGAGTTTTGAGTTTGAAAATCCTACTTCGACAAACAACATTAGCGAAGAAGAAATTGAAGAAATAAAAAATGAAATTATAAACAGAGTAAAAAATAACACTGACGCAACTAATTGGCCTATTCATGAATCAACAATTATGGGTATTTCATTACAATATCCAATAGGATGGACGCTTAAAGAAGCAAATAAGAAAATCAACATCGTTGACGCATCCAATAACGCAAGTTCAACTAAAGTAACAGTATCTTCAACTATTTCCAAACTTTCTATTGATAAATGGATAACTGCAAACATTGATTCGAAAGATTATATTAAATCGACCGGTACACAGACTTTGATTGCAGGCGAAAATTCTTTAAGATATAACCACAAAAATTTAGATGAAATTGATTATTTAATTTTTATAAAAAAAGGCGATAAAATTTTTCAAATAAATATTACTGCCGATGAGGCAAATTACTTTGAAAAAACCTTAGAAACATTGCTCAAAACAATTAAAATATTATAAATTCAGATATGCCAAAAAAAGAAATTAGGAGGAACAATCAGATGCCCTTAGAAATTACAACCAACACCGCAAATGTGGAGGATAGAATTATAAGTGATGAAGTGCAACAGAGCTATTTGGATTATGCTATGTCAGTAATTGTCTCTCGTGCGCTTCCGGATGTTAGAGACGGCTTAAAGCCAGTACATAGAAGAGTATTGTATGCTATGTGGGATATTGGATTAAAAGCAAACGCCAAATTTAGAAAATCAGCCAATGTTGTCGGTGAAGTTATGGCAAAGTACCATCCTCATGGCGATGCGGCTATTTATGATACATTGGTCCGCTTAGCGCAAAATTTTTCATTAAGGCATCCTTTAGTTAAAGGGCAAGGAAACTTCGGATCAATGGATGGCGATGGAGCAGCTGCTATGAGATATACAGAAGCTAAATTATCACAAGTTGCGGAAGAAATGTTATTTGACATTGAAAAAGATACTGTAAATTTCATACCCAACTACGATGGCGCACATCAAGAACCAAAAGTTCTGCCTGCGAAGTTACCCAACCTCTTAATTAATGGCACGCAAGGAATAGCCGTCGGTATGGCAACAACCATTCCACCACATAACCTTGGAGAAATAGTAGATGCGGTTATTCATATTTTAGAAAATCCTGATTGTGAAATTGAAGAATTATTTAAATTTGTAAAGGGTCCTGATTTTCCCACCGGAGGAATAATCTATAACAATACTGATATTAGGCAAGCATATATTTCAGGCAGAGGAGGAATTGTTTGCAGAGCTAAAACGGATATCGAGGAAACAAAAAATGGTTTCCGTATTATTGTAACTGAAGTAATTTACCAAACAAATAAAGCATCATTATTGGAAAAAATAGCAGAATTAGTTAAAGATAAAAAAATAGAAGGTATAAAAGATTTGCGAGATGAATCCAATAAAGACGGGGTAAGAATTGTAATTGAATTAAAAAGGGATGCTTATCCTAAAAAAATCTTAAACCAACTGTTTAAGCATACTCAACTTCAAGAAACGTTTCATTTTAATATGCTTGCTCTAGTTGATGGTTTACAGCCAAGAATTTTAAATTTAAAAACAATATTAGAGGAATATATAAAACATAGGCAAGAAATTATTACTAGAAGGACACAGTATGATTTAGACAAGGCCAAGGACAGAGCACATATATTGGAGGGTTTAGTGATGGCTCTAGAATATATTGATAAAATTATTGCCACAATTAAAAAATCAAAAGATAAAGAAGAGGCAAAAATTAATTTGATTAAGCAATTCAAGTTATCAGAAAGGCAGACTATCGCCATATTGGAAATGAGACTGCAACAGCTCGCAAATTTAGAAAAACTTAAAATTGAAACTGAATTAAAAGAAAAACAAAAATTAATTAAAGAATTGGAGCTGATCTTAAAATCACCTGCAAAAATCAAATCCATAATAAAAGAGGAAATTACCGCTCTTAAAGAAAAATTTGGTGAAGATAGAAGAACACAGATAATCGCCAATGGCGTTGATAGTTTTAAAATGGAAGATTTAGTGCCAAACGAAGAGATGATAATGATGATTTCCAATGATGGCTACATAAAAAGACTTCCGCCTGATACATTCAAGCAACAAGGCAGGGGAGGCAAGGGAGTAATAGGCGCAACCACAAAAGAAGAAGATACAATAGAACACCTTTTCTTAACTAATACCCATAGTGATATATTGTTTTTTACAAATAAAGGCAGAGTATTCCAATTAAAAGGTTATGACATTCCTCAAGGTTCAAGAACTGCTAAAGGACAGGCCATGGTAAACTTCTTACAACTAGCTCCTGGAGAAAAGGTGGCGGCAATTCTTCCATCTACAGAAATTGAGGATGATAAATTTGTTGATATGGTCACAAGCAAGGGTTATATTAAAAAAACGCCAATAGAAGACTTTGCCAACGTAAGAAAATCCGGTCTTATTGCTATAAAAATTAAACAAGGCGATGATTTGGAATGGGTTTTGCCATCTAAGGGAACTGAAAATATTATTTTAGTGACTTCTGACGGGCAGGCAATTCGCTTTAAAGAAGCCAACGTCCGTCCAATGGGACGCACTGCATCAGGCGTTAGAGCTATTAAACTTAAGAGCAATGATACTGTTGTTGGAATGGGTATATTTGATCCAAAAGATGATAAAAAAGCCAACCTTTTAGTTATTATGGCTAATGGATATGGTAAACGAACGCCATTAAATGCTTACAAAATTCAAGGCAGAGGCGGTAGCGGAGTTAAAACTGCCAAAATTACTACCAAAACTGGTAAAATAATCTCCGGAAAGGTTATTTACGGCGAAGAGGAAGACCTAATTGTTATTTCAACAAAAGGACAAGTAATTCGTCTTGCAATTAAGCAAGTTAATGTTTTAGGCAGAGATACGCAAGGTGTGCGTGTTATGAAATTTAAAGATGAGTCAGATACGGTTTCTAACATAACTATCGTATAACTCAAGTTCATATATAAAATCTTCCAGATAATAACTATATTATAATGGTTTATCAAATCCTTTTGCTTGCCCTTGGATTTTTTTTCCTTTACAAAAGCGTGCATTTATTTATCGATGGTTCAGTATCCCTGGCTCAAAAACTCGGAATCTCAACGGCCATAATTGGCATAACTGTTATAGCTATAGGCACCTCGTTACCAGAACTATTTGTAGCTGGTTTTAGCAGCTATATAAATTATCCGGATTTGGGAATAGGTAATATTATTGGCGCAAACATAACTACACTCCTTCTAATTTTTGGTATTTGCGCTGTAATCAGCCCTATCGCCATACAGAAAGATACATTAAAAAAACAAATACCATTTGGATTTTTTGCCATTTTTCTTTTATTTATACTGGCAAATAACTTTAATTTAAAAAGTCCTTTTTTATCAAGACTAGACGGCTTTATACTTTTAATTTATTTTTTAATCTTTATTTATTATTCATTCGGATCAGCAACAAAAAATCCAAAAAATCTTTTCTTTAAGCCCATTCATATACACCACACTATATTTTATATAATTCTAGGAATTATCGGATTACTCTTTGGTTCTAGTTTGGTTATATACTCCTCTTTAAATATTGCTACATTTTTAGGTTTTTCAAGCGCAACAATCGGTTTAACCATTGTTGCTATTGGCACCACTCTTCCTGAATTGTTTACCTCAATCATTGCAACAGCCAAAAAAAATATCAGCTTGGCAGTTGGAAATATTTTTGGATCAGTTGTGATTAATATTTCTTTAATAATGGGCATAAGCTCTATAATTAAACCTCAACCATTTAACATAGGCCTTAACATTGCCCTATTTTTTAATTTAGTAGGATTTTCACTTGTACTATACTTCATTATAAACAAAAATAAGTGGAAAATTTCAAGAAATGAAGGTTTATTGTTAATAACTTTTTATATTTTTTATCTAACAATAGTAACAATTATTTAACAGTAGAGGCTTGATTTAATTGATCTTTTAACTTATATTTAATAAAAATATTTAGGTTTAAATTATGTCTGGACACAGCAAGTGGGCAACTACACACCGTCAAAAATCTGCTGCCGATGCCAAAAGAGGAGCTATTTTTACAAAATTAGCAAATTTAATTACAATAGCTGCCAAAGAAGGGGGAACTGATCCAAATTCCAATTTTAAGTTACGATTGGCAATTGATAAGGCAAAAACAGCAAATGTTCCAAAAGATAACATTGAAAGAGCCATAAGTAGAGGAGCCGGGAGTTCCGGGGGCGGGAATTCTTTTGAAGAATTAACTTATGAAATATTTGGGCCGGCAAACAGCGCTTTTTTGGTTGAGGCAGTCACTGATAATAAAAACAGGACAGTAGCAGAAGTTAAAACAACGGCAAATAAAAATGGCGGGCAGTTAGGGGGTCCCAATAGCGTTTCTTGGATGTTTGAAAGAAAAGGATTTGCCACAATCAATTTAGAAGGAAGCAATTTAGATAAAGACCAACTGGAACTTGACTTGATAGACGCTGGAGCACAAGAAATAGATAAAGATAACAAAAATTGGGAAATTATTTCAAACCCTGAAGACTTACAAAATATTTTGCAAAAAATTAAACTACTGGAAATTAGCATTACTGATTCGGGATTGGGATACTTTGCAAAGAATGATTTAAAAATTAGTTCCATTGAAGAACAAAACAAAATACAATCTTTTTATGACCTTTTGGATGATATTGGGGATGTTACAAACGTATATACAAATGCAACATGGTAAAATCAACAAATACAAGAATAATTCTTGGCATTGATCCTGGAATAGCAGACACTGGTTATGGCATTATAAAAATCACAAACGGAAACTTAATAAACTTAGCCTTCGGAAGCATTAAAACATCGAAAGACGACTCGCTTCCAAACAGAATTTTATCTTTAGATAAAGAAATTCAAAAAATAATTGAAACATATTCTCCCGATATTGTTTCAATTGAAAAACTATTTTTCTGTAATAATAGCAAAACCGCTTTTATTGTAGGGCAAGCCAGGGGAGTTATTCTCTTAGCTGCAGCAAGAAACAATTTACCAATAAGAGAATACACTCCGCTTCAAGTCAAAGTTGCTGTTTGCGGCTATGGAAAAGCAGGCAAGGGACAAATACAGCAATCAGTAAAAATTATCCTCAAAATGAAAGAAATAGCAAAACCAGATGATGCGGCTGACGCCTTGGCAGTGGCTATTTGTTCTGCTACAAATTATGATTATTAATATTGACTTCTATTTTATTTTTTTTTACAATTATTAAACAATAGGGTGGTTATTTTTTATTAAAATAACTTTAAGAAACTAAAACAAAACTATGTTGGAAGAAATTCTTCTCAACAATCTCTCTGACGGCGATGATGATGATACAGCCGAAGATGTAGAGGTTGCTGATGACCTTCAAGAAGAAGAAGGAATTGACGGGTTAGACGAAGATGACGACGAAGAAGATGAAATGGAAGACGATAGCGAAGAAATGTAATTATTAAAAAAAGCTGCCTGGAAAGGGCAGTTTTTTTATTTTAAATTGAAAATTAAGGTTCAAATGCTATAATAATGAAATATAAATAAAAATTAAATATGACTATCTCTCCGTTATCTCCTGTTAACCAAAATTGGCGAAAACCTTCCTTTTTAAATAGCCAAAATAATAAGACTAAAAATAAAAAGGGAAGAAAGTTTCCCAAAAAAATACTGAGCTTTATTTTAATCGCTTGCATTTTGTTGCTCCTAATCGGCGGTATTTTTCTTACTGCTATGCTTGCATGGGTATCAAAAGATTTGCCTGATGCCAACGGAGTATTAAACAGATCAGTAGTTGTCAGCAGTAAAATTTACGATCGCACTGGAGAGACTGTATTATACGATTTACATGGCAATATTAAAAGAACTTTGATCGCATTTGAAGATATTCCAAATCACGTAAAAAACGCAACTCTTGCCGCAGAAGATAGGAATTTTTATAATCATAAAGGCTTTAGTTTAACCGGAATGATTAGATCTGTCATTAGAAACGTCTTTACCGGAAGCAAGGTTGGGGGATCGACTCTTACCCAACAATTTGTAAAAAATGCGATCCTGACAAATGAAAAAACTTATTCTAGAAAGGTGAAAGAACTTTTAATTTCTTATAAAATTGAAAATGATTTTTCTAAAGATCAAATATTAAGCATGTATTTTAACGAAATACCTTATGGTTCAGTGCTATATGGAATTGAGGCGGCTTCACAATCATTCTTCGGTAAATCTGCAAAGGATCTTACAATTGCAGAAGGAGCTATTCTGGCAGCAATTCCACAAGCGCCTACTTTCTACTCACCCTACGGAAATAACAAGGATAAGCTAATAGTCCGACAAAGATATGTTATTGATTCCATGCAAGAGTTAGGTTATATTTCTCCAGAAGAAGCGGAATCGGCAAAAAAAGAAAAACTGGTATTTAAAGCCTCTAATGATTCTATGATAGCGCCTCATTTTGTCATGTATATAAAAGAAATTTTATCCCAGCAATATGGTGAAACATTTATCAATCAAGAGGGTTTAAAGGTTTATACTTCTCTTGACCTGGAAAAACAAAAAATTGCAGAAAAAGCGGTAGCTGATGGTATAAGTGCCAATGGAGATAAATTCGGTTTTGGAAACGCCGCCTTAACGGCAGTAGATCCAAAAACAGGACAAATTCTAGCAATGGTTGGATCTGCAAACTATTTTGACGATAAAATCGACGGACAAGTAAATGTTACCATTAGGCCGAGACAGCCGGGATCATCATTTAAACCAATGGTTTTTGCCGCTTCTTTTATAAAAGGTTATACCCCAAATACTATAGTTTATGATGTAGTTACAAATTTTGATACCTCCGGATCACAAAAGTATGAACCACAAAACTATAATTTAAGAGAACACGGTCCAGTAACCTTTAAAAAGGCGCTTGCCGGATCTTTAAATATTCCCGCAGTTAAGGCAACTTATTTAACAGGTATTAATAATGTCATAGATTTTGCTAACAAAATTGGCTATACCACGTTTAATGATAGAAGTAGGTTTGGCCTATCTATTGTATTAGGCGGAGGAGAAGTCAAACTCCTTGAACATACAAACGCATATGCAACTTTTGCTCAAGAAGGCGTAAAACATTCTATTTCAGCCATTATTAAAATAGAAGATAAAAATGGTAAGATTTTATACGAATATAAAGATAAGAAAGAAGAGGTATTTGATCCGCAAATAGCAAGACAAATTAATAACATTCTGTCAGACAATAATGAAAGAGCATATATATTCGGTCCAAGTAACAGATTAACACTCCCAGATCGCCCTGTAGCAGCTAAAACAGGTACTACAAACAATTTTCATGATGCTTGGACAATGGGTTACACTCCAAGCCTTGTTACGGGAGTGTGGGTAGGTAATAGCGACAATAAAGCTATGAAAAAAGGTGCCGACGGTTCAGTTATTGCAGCTCCTATCTGGAATCAGTTCATGAGAGAATCGCTAAAAAATACCCCTGTAGAAAGCTTTACCCCTCCTGAATCTATAGCAACAGGAAAAAGTATTTTGGATGGCCAAATAGGTGAAGGAACAACTGTTAAAATTGATACTATGTCTGGTAAACTTGCTACCGCCTTTACACCACCATCAACAATAAAGGAAATATCGCGTGGAGAGGCTCATAGCATCTTATTTTACATAGATAAGGATAATCCTCGAGGTGAGCAACCGGACAGTCCAGGATCAGATCCTCAGTTCAGCACCTGGGAAGCCTCAGTTCAAAGATGGGCAATAAATAACGGTTTAGGCTCATCGAGTGAAGTACCTATTCCTGTTGACTATGATGACATACATTTAATGGAAGACCAGCCAATATTAGAAATTATTTCTCCAGGTGCAAGTAATACAATAAAAAATAGTAACTTACAAATATCTATAAATGCTTCTTCAAGAAGAGGTATTAAGAAAGTCTCATATTACATCGACGATAAATTACAGTTGGAAAAATTTGATGTAAGCCCAGCAGAAATTAACGTTGCTTCTTTTGAAAATGGATACCATAAATTAACAATTATCGCAAAAGATGACTTAGAGAACACAGCTATAAAATCTGTTGAAATTAATCTTCTTTTAACAAATCATACTCCATCTATTAGTTTCACAAACCCACCTTCTCAAGCCAGCAACTTTCCCTTAATATTAAACGCTAACGTAAAAAACTGGCAGGAAGCGCAAAAAATTGATTTTTATTACCAAAAAGATGATAGTATGGATGAAAAATACATTGGTTTTATTGAACCGGAAAAAACAAATGTTTCAGTAAATTGGAAGGTTAAACCACAAATAGGAAACTACAAAGTATTTGCCATTATTATTGATAATAATAACCGAGAGTACAAAAGCGACTCTTTTTCCTTAAAGGTAGAGTAAAAAAAACCCCGCTAATGCGGGGTTTTTTTATTATATTACTGCCTAATAGGCATAATAATGTATAAATAACTATTTTCTTCCGCTGGTTTAATTAAACAAGGACTATTAGAATCACCTATTTGAATTTCAACCTTTTCACTTCCTATATTTTGCAAACCATCAATTAAATATCGATAATTTAAAATAATACTTGAATCTTCTCCACTTATCTGCGCGCTTACTTTTGAATTATTTTCTCCAATTTGAACAGATGAAGAATTTACAACAATTTCATTGTTTACAGTAGAAAAATCCAATTTTATATCATAAATACCATTCTTTGCAAATAAACTTGATGTTTTAATCGCTTTTATTAATTGCGATTTATTAACAATAGCCTTAGAAATGAAACTTGAAGGTATTATTTGCTTGTAGTCAGGATATTGCCCTTCTATAATTCTAGTCACTACATCTATATTATTATAACTAAACATTAACTGACTTTCATTAGTATAAATTTCAATATTATTTAAATCATCAATTGTTTCTTCTTCTTTTGATAACGATAATATTCTAGCCACTTCAGAAAGAGTTTTTGAAGGGATAATTATTTTTTTATCAATTGTTTTATTATTAGAAATAGTTATTTTACTCTCAGCTAATCGATAACTGTCAGTTGCTGCTAATACTATAGTTTCTTTTTCTATTTGCATAAAAACACCAGACAACTCAGGCCTACTCTCTGAGTTTGAACAAGAAAAAATTACTTCTCCGATCGCTTTTTTAAATTCAGTAACAGGAATAACTATCGCATTATCTTTAGAAATTTTTGGAATTATTGGAAAATCAGATCCGGATTGAGTTTTTATTGTTGTTTTTTGATTTAAACATTCAATTTTTAATTCTCCATCTTCTTTAATCTCTAAATCTATTCTTTCTTTTGGCAATAAGGAAATGTAATTGGATATTAATCTGGCATCAATACTAAATTCACCATCTCCTTCTAGTTTTCCTCGAATATCTGTAGTTATTCCAATTTCTAAATTAGTTGCCATTAATGTTAAGATTTTATTTTCAATCTTAAATAAGACATTTGAAAGGATTGGCAGATTTAAATTCTTAGATGCAATGTGACTTACTGCACTTAATCCAGAATTTAAATTTTCTTGTGTGCAGGATATTTTCATATTTTTAATTATATATTTAAATAATAGTAATAATAAGGGGTGTGTATAAGTGGAAAAAAAATTAATTGATATTTTATAAGGATTTTTTCTCTTTTTTTAAAATGAGACTGTGGAAATAATGTAATGATAGTAATTATTACTTTGTGTATAAGAAATAATTTATTTTATAAAATTCTTATTCACAAGCAGTGCCTGAGTTGTTACTAAGTTATTAACAAGTTATAAGTATCTATATGAAGTGAGTAAAAATACTTATTCACTTTTTAAAATATTTATCTATAACTTATCTATAAGTTATAAACAGTTTTTCATCTTTTTTAAAAAGAATATATCTTTTGTTTTAAAATATCAAGGTCCTGTCTTATTTTATCATCATCTTTCATTATCCTGTTAATTTTATCACAGGCATGCATAACAGTTGTGTGGTCTCTTCCGCCAATTTCTTGTCCAATATTAGGAAAGGAAAATTTTAGTTCTTCTCGCATTAAATACATAATTATTTGTCGCGGTTCAGTCAGACTTTTCTTTCGACAAGGGCTTATTATATCTTCTATTCTTATATCATAATACTCAGCAACTATATTAAGAATGGATTTGGGTGTTAATGATTTTTTTTGTGCGTTTGTAACTACTGAAGAAACAATATTCTTAATTTCATCTTCACCAAGAGATCTGTTTTGCAATTGGCTTAAAGCCATTATTTTATTAATAGTGCCTTCTAACTCCCTTATATTATTATGTATAACTGAGGCTAGATATCTAACTATTTCTGTGTCTAATGTAAACGATTTTTCTTTAATTTTAGACTCAATAATTGCCATTTTTGTCTCTAAATCCGGTGATGATATATCAGCAGTCATTCCCCATTCAAATCTGGAAACCAACCGATGTTCAATAGCCGGTATTGACTTTGGAGGACGATCAGATGAAATTACAACTTGTTTGTTATTTTGATGCAACTCGTTAAAAGTATGAAAAAAAGCTTCTTGTGTTCGTTCTTTGCCTGATATAAATTGAATATCATCAATTAATAGAAGGTCTACCATTCTGTACTTTGATTCAAAATCCGATGCCCTATTGTTTTGAATGGCGGAAATATAGTCATTGGTAAATTTTTCACATGATACGTATAGGATTTTTGCTTGGGGATTTTCTAAAAGTATCTTATGTCCTATTGCTTGCATAAGGTGTGTTTTACCTAGCCCTACGCCACCGTAAATGAACAGGGGATTGTATGCGCAACCGATATTTTTTGATACTGCTAATGAAGCAGCATGCGCTAACTCATTATTTTTCCCGACAATAAATGTTGCAAATGTATATTTAGGGTTTAAATTTGTTTTTTCACCGCCGATATTTACAGAAGAAGTGGAAGGTGAGGGAATATTTATCGAATTTACGACAGTACTTTCTATATTAATAGCAGGAAGTTCATTTTCATTAGTTTTATTAATACTTATTGCTTCAATTTTATATACTACTTCTTTGACGTTATTTTCAGTTACGCTTCTTAGGGCTTTAACTATTGTCTGGTGGTACTTTTTTTCCAACCATTCTTTTGTAAAGGCATTTGGTACAGAAATTATGATTTTTTCTCCTTCATATGAAGAAATACTGGTATTTTTAAACCAGGTAGTAAAGTTTGCTTTCGAAATCAACAGTTCAAGCTCACCAAGGGTGGCCTGCCATAGTTGTTGGGGAGTCATGGGTGGAGGGATTTAGTACAATATTAAATTAATTGTATCACAAAGGTTTTAATTTATAAACACCTACTCTTGTTTTAAATTATAGCTCTGTTGATAAATTGTTGATTAGTCTAATAACTAAGTTAATATTATCTTTATTTTTGAAATAATACAAAATTGACTATAATACTTAAAAATGTTATGGTTATGGATGTAACTAATAAGAATTCTAATAAGATGGCAACGAAAAGAACTTACCAGCCAAAAAGAAAGAAAAGAGCAAGGGTGCATGGCTTTAGAAAAAGAATGCAAACTCCTAATGGTAGAAATGTCCTAAAGAAAAGAAGGACAAAAGGAAGAAAGAAAATTTCTATTAAAAAATAAATTGGCTTATGTTAGCCAAAATATATAGGTTATCAACTCAAAAGGATTTTAAAATGGTTTTTTCTCAAGGAAAAAAAGCATATAGTAAGTCCTTTATTTTAAGATTTTTACCCAATTTAGAGAAAAACTCTAGATATGCAGTAATCGTATCTAATAAGATTAGTAAAAAAGCTACAGAAAGAAACATTATTAAGAGACGAGTTCGAGAGATTATCAGGAAATATAATCCTGAAACAAAAGGTAAATTTGATATTATTCTTACAATTTTGCCCAATGCGGCTGTTTTGAGTTATTCGGATTTAGAAATGGAAATGAAGTCGTTCTTCCAAAAATTTAAAATAATATAATGGATTATCATATTTTTAGATTTATTATCTTAAAAAGTATTAAAATATATCAAAAGACACTTTCTTTTGATCATGGTGTTTTAAGCTTATTTTACCCTAATGGCTTTTGTAGATTCACTCCTACATGCTCAGAATATGGGTATGAAGCGATTGAAAGACATGGTATAATCAAAGGTGGATGGCTTACAGTAAAAAGAATTATTAGGTGCAATCCATTTTCTAAATGCGGACATGATCCCGTTCCCAAATAATAAACAAAATTAAATGATTAATATATTAACGATAGCTTTTTATCAACCCTTGCTTAATTTGCTGATATTTATTTATAATATCGTTCCTGGTCAAGATATGGGGGTTGCTATTATTATAATTACAATTTTAATTAAGCTTGCTCTCTATCCTTTTGGCACCAAGGCAATTAAAGCCCAAAAGGTAATGACTGAGCTTCAACCTAAAATTGATGAGGTAAAAAAACAATATAGTGATGATAAGCAGAAACAAGCTCAGGAATTAATGCGTTTATATAAGGAAGAAAAGGTTAATCCTTTTTCTTCATGCCTTCCTTTATTAGTTCAACTGCCTTTTTTGATTGCTATTTATCAAGTTTTTAGAACCGGCCTTTCAAATGGTAATTTAGACTTGCTTTATCCTTTTATAAGCAATCCAGGACAAATTAACACTATAGCTTTTGGCTTTCTTGATCTTTCAAAAGCCAATTGGATAATGGCAGTACTTGCCGGAGCTGCGCAATTTTGGCAAGCAAGAATGTTTGTTCGAAGAAAACCCGAAGTTAAAACTGAGGGCAGTAAAGACGAGAATATGATGGCTATGATGAATAAACAAATGCTATATATGATGCCAATAGTTACTATATTTATTGGTATCAGTTTGCCAAGCGGTTTGGTTTTTTACTGGTTCTTAACAACTTTAATAACTGCTTTGCAACAGCTTTTGATTTTAAAAAATAAGAAAAAAAACGGAGAAGTAATCCCGAAATAAATGAACATAAATGCCAAAAAGCTTATTGGTTTAAATGTTAGAACACAGTCGGGGGAACACCTTGGTAAAATATATGATTTTGAAGTCGATTCTGACCGTGGTGAAATTATAAAATTTTATGTTGGTAATTTCCTTATAGCTAATAAAATACTAAATAACAATTTAATAGTAGATAAATCCCAAGTATTGGAAATAAGCGCTGAAGAAATGGTGGTAGAGGATAACATTGAAAAAATTAGATCAGTAAAAGCAGTAGGAGCTTAAAAATTAAAATTACCTCTAAAAAAATCAATGCTTCAGACTGTCTGAAGCATTGATTTTTATTTAAATTTACAATATTTAATTTTAATCTTTTTCTAAATTAATCTCTTTTTTCCAACGATAACTTTTAGTTTTTGCGGTACTAGTTCGACGCTGGCGGGTGTGTTTACAATTTTGTTTTGTTCGGTAATTTTTATGGCTATAGGAGTTTTTTCGTGGGAAATATTAATTCGGGCGCTTTTTAAATAGCTTATGTTTATCTTTTCACCTATTATGAACTTTTTTTCAATATTTTTTATTTCAATTGTAAATAGTCCTTGATTTGTTTTTGATGGAACATCTTCTACTGCAGCCAAGTTGTATATTCTCAAGGAGTTATTTTTGCCGGTAAAGCTTAAGTAGTAGTTACCCTCACAATCAAGCCCTGTTCCGTCTCCAGGAAGCTCTAATGAAGTTAAAAAGTAGCTGTTATTAATCTTTCCCAGATCAAGTGATGTAATAATGCGAGCTGACAAGATATCACAGGCGCATTCACCAACGGGAATTCCGAGTAGTCCAGCGATAGAGTTATTTTTTTCACCAATGGGAATAAATCCTATAATCAAGTCTAGATTTGCCAAATGATTAAGCATATTGCCAAAAGTGATGTCATTTCCAACAATTACGAAGGTTTTGGCTCCAGATTCCATTTCTTCCTTGATTACCGTGTCAACGTTTTTTAAAAAAGAAATCCTGCTGACTTTGCCGTTAATGCCAAGATCCATTAAACGCGTTTCGGTTTTTGTTAATTCTGAATGGAATTTTTTTTCACCTAAAAAAGAATCGTAAAAATAGTGATACATAATAAATTAATTCTATTCTTGTACTTTAATTGATTCTGGCCTAAGTTCAATTCTTTTTTGTTTTGAAAAATCAGGTTTTAAGGATTTGGTTTTATCGCCCATCATGCATTTGCCATTAATAATGGCTCCTTCTGACATTACAATTTTAGTTGCTCTTATGTCTCCAAAAATTTTGGCAGTTGGCGCTAATTCAAGTTTATTTGCAATACTTACATTTCCTTGAATTTCTCCGGCAATTAAAGCATTTTCTGCCGTGGTGTTAGCAAAAATTCTTGATTTGGATCCGACTTTGAGATTGCGGGAAGTTTTAATTGAACCGCAAATTGTACCTTCAACGATTATATTGCCTTCAGTTACGAAATCTCCTTCGACTTTAACTGAAGGTCCAATAATTGTGTCGGTTTCTCTTTGTTGTTCAGTTGAATTTTCTTTGAACATATTTATGGAAATTATATTATTTCAACTATGTGGTAATGTTTTCTTTCCTTTATTTTAATTCAAATATTGCCTATTGTCAAAAAAAAATTATTATGTTATAATAAAAAAAGTTTAAAGCAATCCGGCAAATGGCCTAAGGATGCAAAAGAAAACTAACATTAAAACTATGCCCATAAAGAAAGCGGCAATGAAAGCGCTCAAACAGAGCAAAAAGAAGGCTTCATTGAACCAAAAAACAAAAAAACAAATCAAGGATTTAGTTAAAAAATCAAAAACCTTTATTGAGAAAAAAGAATCAGATGCTGCAGGAAAGGTTAAGGACGCAATCAAGGCAATTGATAAAGCGGTTCAGAAAAAAATCTTGAAAAAAAATGCAGGAGCAAGAAAAAAGTCGCGCTTAATGAAAAAATTAAACGCAATAGCTAAATAAAAAAACCCCTCCTTCCGGAGGGAGTTTTTATGTCAAGACTATGTTTTCAAATTTAAAGAATATTTTACAAGGACAGCCATCTTTTCGTTATAAGCAAGTTAACGAGGCTATTATTAAAAACTTTATATCTGATTGGAGTGAGGCTAAAAATTTACCAAAAGACCTTATACAGAAGCTTTCTACCGAATTTCCTTTGGAGATAAATGCCACATCTTTTGAAGATGAATTTGCCCATAAAGCCTTAATAAAATTTGAGGATGATGTTTGTATTGAAACGGTTTTAATGAAATATCGTGACCGTAATACCGTCTGCCTTTCTGTTCAGGCGGGATGTCCTTTGAAGTGCTCTTTTTGCGCTACCGGACAAAGTGGCTTTAAAAGAAATTTAACTGATTGGGAAATTGTTGTACAGGCTTTATTTTTTGCTCGAGTATTGAAAAGAGAAGGTAAAAAGATAGATAATATTGTGTTTATGGGAATGGGTGAACCGTTTCTAAATACTGAAAATGTTTTAGAAGCCATTAAAACCTTAAACGATAAGGAAGGATTTAATATCGGAGCTAGATCAATTTCTATTTCCACTGTTGGAATCATTGACGGGATAAAAAAGCTGGCTGATTTTCCTTTGCAAGTGAATTTGGCTATTTCCTTGCATGCTTCAAATGATAAAATTCGTTCTCAATTAATGCCAATAAACAGTAAATACCCGCTTTCAAAAATTTTTAAGGCGATTGAAGCTTACATAATAAAAACAAATCGAAAAGTAATGCTTGAATATATAATGATCGAAGAATTAAATGATCATATAAAAATGGCTAAGGAGTTGGTTCAAATAATTAAGTCACTTCATAAGCCGCTTGTTATGGTCAATCTGATTCCTTATAATGAGACCTCAAAATATAAGGCTTCATCAAAGTTGAGAATGGAAGGCTTTAGGGATGTGTTGCTCAAAAATGGCATTGACTGTATTACCCGCAGATCGTTAGGCAGAAATATTAATGGTGCCTGCGGACAGTTGGCAGGGAAAAATTAATTTTTTAATACAAGCAAATCAAATAAAAGTTCGGGGTTTTTGGCCCCGTTTTTTAATTTTTTTTCAATTACTAAAATATCTTCATTGATTTTTGCAAGTTGCTGAATGGAAAAACCTTTGCTTTGGTCAATGGCTTTTTTTACTACGAAAGGATTTTCTCCAATCTCAGAAGCTATCTGTGATCCATTGGGGTAACCGGATATTTCTGTTTTGCTTTTAACCTTTAGAATAATTTTAAACTGACGAGAAATCATACTTAAAATAGCTAAGGGAGCTGAACCGCTATTAAGTTGGCTTGAAATTAATTTAATGGCAAGTTTATTGTTCTTAAACGCAATGGCATCCGTTAAGGCAAAAATATTATCTTCAAATCTTGCACTGACGAGATTTTTTACGTCTTCTTCAGTTATTTTTTTGCCAAGTTTATAAGCGATTAGTTTATCTGCTTCATTTTTAATTTGAGAGGTGTCATTTCCTATAAGGGCAATAATAAGTGGAATAATTTTAGGTTCGTAATCTGCTTTTTTAGAATTTAAATAGTTTGCAACCCATTTTTGTAATTCAAAGTTGCTAAGGAGACTTATTTCCCATTTGTACTTTTGATTTTTCAAAAATTTGTATAGGGCATTGGAAGGTTCGTCCTTTTTATTTTCAAAAGTTTCAATAAATATAAGAGAATTTTGGAGGTTTTCAGATTTTTCTTTTAGAAAATTAAGAAGATCTTTATTTATTGACCTGTTTTTGGTGCAGTTTGAAATTACTATAAGTTTGTTTTCACCAAGGAATGGAACGGTTAATGCTTCTTGTTTGAATTTATCAAAATCCATTTCGTCACCGTCTAATTTAACAACATTAAAACCGGTTTTATCTTTTTTTTGGATAAACTGTTCTTGAAGTTCCTTAGATTTTTGCCGGCACCGATAGTTGTCTGTACCGTAGATGAAGAATATCATATATGTTTTTAACCCCTCCCAACCC
>CAYGKC010000009.1:34765-37479 GCA_964350585.1 uncultured Gammaproteobacteria bacterium | reverse complement strand
AGTAATGACAATAAAAAAGATGCGGGGATAAGAATAAAATTATATATCAATTTATAAATCAATAAGTGTATTCTAATGCAGCATTTAAAAATATAGTGGAAAATTAATGCTAAGTGAGCGTTAAGAACCGCCTAAAGGAGCGATAGCGACATTGGCGGTTTAGTAAACGTGCATTAATTTTCCCTTGATTTTTAATAGCTGCGATTTTTTGGTTACTTTTTTCTAAAAAAAGTGACAAAAGAATTGTAATTCATAAACATGAGATTCCTGCCTGCGCAGGAATGACAATAAAAATTTTAAAATTAAAAATTAAAAATTAAAATTACCCTTAAGCTTTCAACTATTTTATGTTATAATAAATTTAATATTTTCTTTTCCCATGCTTATATGATAAATCAAAAAGATCTTTTAGAGATCCTTGTAAAAAACGGCTTAGCCGATGAAGAACAAATACAAGGATTTATTGAAGAAGGAAAAAAATCTGGCAAAAATCTTGAAGAATACATATTTGACCAAAAAATAATTACTCCCGATCTGCTTTATCAAAAAGCTGCCACCTTTTATAGTTTGCCGTTTATTAATTTAAAGAATAAGGCAATAAGAAAAGACATACTCTATCTCATTCCAGAAATTAGCGCCAAATCCCATGAAACCATCGCCTTTGACAAAACAGAAAAAGAATTAAAAATTGCCACCTTAGACATTAAAAATATTGAATTCTTTGATTTTATTGCCAAAAAAACAAGATTGGAAGTAATTTTACATATCACTACTCCTGACAATATAAAAGATGTATTGAAGCAGTATCATAAAGGTTTAAATGCCGAAATTAAAGAAATGGAAGAGGCTCAAGATGCCATTGAATCACAAGGACCCGAAAATTTAAAAACATTAGCGCAAGATTTGCCAATTGTACGTGTGGTTGATGTGCTTTTAGAATATGCCATTTTAGAAAAGGCATCTGACATACACATTGAACCTTCAGAACAAGATGTGGGAGTCAGGTACAGAATAGATGGAATTTTAAAAAAAGTGATGACACTTCCCAAAGCAACACACGCCGGTGTTATAGCTCGTATTAAGATTTTATCAAACTTAAAGCTGGATGAGCATCGTCTTCCACAAGACGGCAGATTTAAAGTGAAAACGGCGGAATATCAAGTTTCATTTCGTGTTTCAATCATGCCTACATTTGACGGTGAAAAAATGGTGTTACGTCTTTTACCTGATCAACAACAAAAACTTACATTAGAACAATTGGGCTTCCAGCCAAAACAATTAGACATAATTAAAAGGAATATCTCCAAACCGCATGGCATGGTTTTAGTAACCGGTCCGACAGGTTCAGGAAAAACTACCACACTATACTCCATTTTAAATATTTTAAATAAGCCGGATGTAAATATTTGTACAATTGAAGATCCAATCGAATACAAAATGACGGGAGTAAATCAAAGCCAAATCCAACCTAAAATAGGTTTCACTTTCGCTAACGGCTTAAGATCTTTCCTTCGTCAAGATCCTGATATTATTATGGTTGGAGAAATAAGAGACGTTGAAACTGCTCAAATTGGCATTAATGCGGCTATGACGGGACATCTTGTATTATCAACTCTGCATACAAATGATGCTGTCACCACCATCCCACGCTTTATTGATATGCAAATACCAACCTTTTTAATCGCATCCACTATTAATGTTATTATTGCTCAAAGATTGCTCAGAAAAATTTGCAAGAACTGCATGGAAAGCTATAACTTAGACCCCAAAACAATTGCCGAATTACAACAACAAATAGACATAGAAACTTTGCAAAAAAATCTAATTGAACAAGGTTATTTAATAGAAGGACAAGACATTAAATCAATCCTTTTTTTTAGAGGCAAAGGCTGCCAGCAATGCAATGATTCAGGTTACAAAGGAAGAATAGGAATATATGAAACTTTAGAAATTGATGAAGAAATTTCAGAGTTAATTCTAAAAAAAGCTTCTCGTGACCAATTAGAAACATTAGCAAAGAAAAAAGGAATGACTACAATTCTTCAGGACGGTTTTATTAAAGCGAAAGCAGGCATTACTACTATCGAAGAAGTTTTAAGAGTTACACAAGAATAAAAATATGGAAGAAACATTAGAAGAAAAAAAATCAGTAAAAAACATTTCTTTTGATTTTTCAAAATATTCTATAATACCGGCTACAGCTAAAATTTTTTTGTTGCAGAATCTTTCTGTTATGCTCAAGGCTGGAATATCTTTAGCTGATGCCTTAAATACATTAAGCGAACAGGTAAAAAATAAAAAATTAAAAAAAATTCTTGCCAAGGCAACTAATACCATTAGAGAAGGTAAAACACTGTCAGAAAGCTTTGAGCCTTACTCTAAAGACTTTGGGGAACTGTTTATAAATATGATTAAAGCTGGCGAATCGTCAGGAAGGTTGGAAGAAGTATTAAACGAACTTTATATACAGCATAAAAAAGACCACACAATTGTAACAAAAGTTAGAAATGCCATGATTTATCCTTGCATTATAATTGTTGCAATGCTTGGCATATCAATATTTGTTTTGATTTTCGTACTTCCTACTATTACAGGAATGTTTAGAGAAATGAACACTCAACTGCCAATTACTACTAGAGTATTAATTTTTGTTAGCGATTTTATGCAAGAATATGGGCTATATATTTTAATAGTGGCTGTAATCATTTTGCTAA
>CAYGKC010000009.1:0-34665 GCA_964350585.1 uncultured Gammaproteobacteria bacterium | reverse complement strand
GAAAAAATTAAAAAAGGGCAAAAGCTTACATCCATCTTAAAAGAATACCCAAAAATTTTTCCCGGTATTTTCGTTCAAATGGTTTCTGTAGGTGAAGAAACAGGAACTTTGGATAATGTATTAGGAAATCTTGCAGATTTTTATGAAGAAGAAGTTTCACAAACAATGAATAATCTTCCTGTTATAATAGAACCTATTCTAATGCTTTTAATTGGGGCGGGAGTTGCAGGAATCGCAGTTGCAGTATTTATGCCTATATTCTCTATGACGGAAAATATGTAATATGACTAAAAAAGGTTTTACAGTTTTAGAATTACTCATAGCCGTTTCAGTTATTGGAATATTGGCAATTATCAGCGTGCCAATTTATAAAAATATCATACCTTCTTTCGTCCTTAATTCCGCAATAAGAGAAACAGCAACAGATTTAAGATATGCTCAGCAACTAGCTGTAACCGAACAAATAATCCATTCAGTTATTTTTGATAAAATTACAAACAGCTATAGTGTTAAAAAGGGAGAAGATATTTTGTTAACAAAAAAACTAAACAACAACATTAAACTTTCTGATATTAACGGATTTAGCAGTAACACTATTAATTTTATTTCCACCGGGGCTGTTATTGAACCCGGTAATATTGTTTTAACTTCTAAAGAAAAAAACTCCACAATTGAAATTAAACCTTCCGGCTATGTCCGCATTCAGTAAAATTAAAAAAAATAAATTAGGTTTGACTCTGTTAGAAGCAATTATAAGTATCGGTATAATCCTTATAATAATTGTTGCTATCGGCAGAGCTTTTCCTTTAGCCTTAAAAATTAACACGCATGCAAATCAAGAAACTGTAGCCACCAATCTTGCGCAAGCAAAAATAGAAGAAATATTTTCTCTGCCCTATAGTGAAATTCCTACTGGCATAATTGAAACCAAACACAGGCTTTCAACCGATCCGGCAAACCTTTTTTATTACTACTGGCGAGAAACTCAAGTTGAATTTGTAAACATTGATTTAACGCCTTCTGTAAACGATACTGATTTAAAGTTAATAAAAACAGATGTATACTGGCAAAGCTCACTTTTGAACAAAGAAAAAAAATTATCACTCAACCTTCTTATCGCAAAAAATAATTAATATGCAAAAGGGATTTACACTAATAGAAATTCTAATTTCAATATCCGTAAGCATATTGCTTTTTTTTGTTCTGGCGCAAGTTCACGACATCAGCCACCGAACATATCGAAGCGCAGATAGCAAGGCGGAGATAATACAAAATGGCAGAGTAATACTGGACAGGCTTGTGCGGGAAATAAGGCAAAGCCCAGAAATCATAACAGAAATATCACAAGATACATCAGAAGCCTCAAATGAAATAATTTTTCAAGACGGACATGAAATATCCAATATAAATTACATCAGATACTACGTGGACCAAAATCAGCTTTTTAGAGAAGAATTTTACTTCTACTTTAGTGATGATGCGTCTTCAACCCATGTTTACTTTTATGCCAAAGATGATACAGGAAACGATCCTATTATTTCAAGTTCCACTCCAAAAATTATTGGTGAATATATTGACGAAATTGAATTTTGGGGCAATAAATTGATAAATATTAATTTATACCTTTCTAAAGGAAAATTTATTCAAACAATTAATACCTCCGCTTATGGCAGAAATCTCTAACCGTAAATTAAATATTAAAAATAATAAAAAAGGTTTTATTTTAATTCTTTCAATTTTTATTATTTCACTGCTTCTTTTACTATCAACCTATATTTTAAGCTTTACAATGACAGAGTTAAAAATATCCTCAAGTCAAGAAACAGCATCGCAAGCATATTATTTGGCAGAAAGCGCTATGGCAAAAGCAATCTGGAAAATAAATAACGATACAATATGGAAAAACAGTTTCGAAATGAATGAAAACTGGAGCATTAACATTACTGAAGAGTCTCCTCTTTATGATAATGCTTCGTATGAAATAACAATCGAAAACAATGGACTTGCCAGAGCAAAAATAACAACCAAAGGAAAGATTAAAAAAGGAAACAGTACTGCACAAAGAGTAATCAGCACTTCCATTTTTAAAGCGCTTGGCACAACAACACTGGATAATATTGCCGAATATGCTGATGGAAATATTGACATCTCAGGTTCAAAGCTATGGATAATAAACGGCAGTTTATTTTCTGCTAATAATATTATTATAAATTATAAAAGCGAAGTAACAGTTAGCGATAAAGTAAGCGCGGGAGTTGGAATTGTTGTACATAGTAATTCCAATTTGCAATTTTCTTCAATGCACGAAAAAGTTCCAGATATTTTAATGCCGGCAATTTCTTTTGACGCTCCCACAGACAGCAATTCTCTAAAAAATAAAGCAATAAATTACGGTCAAGTATATACTGCCAAAGAATTTGAAGAATTATTACAAAGTAACAATGACATTACCTTAAACAACATCACCTATGTAACGGGAGATATAGAAATTATGGGCAATAAAAATATAACAATCAACGGAGTACTGGCTTCCGATGGAAATATTGTTATGGGTAAAAGAACAACCAACTGTTGTAACGGAACTGACTGTGGAAAACCAAACATAGCAGTTTTAAAAGCAAACTCTTCGACTCCATCTGGCATCCTGGCAAAGCGAACGTTAAATTTTGAATCCTGTCTTGGGGAATTTATTGCTACGGGTTTAATCTATGCCAATGATCAAATTAATATATTATCAACGGAAAAACTAATTAAAGTCAGCGGTGGGATAATCTCAAGAAAGCTCACAATTTCGAGTGCATGGACAGGAGTGGAAATAACTTTTGATAATGACAGTATAGCTTCGGTAATCGGAGCACCCACTTTTTCGCCTGTAATAACCGTAGAACACTGGGAAGAAAAGTACTAACCTTACCAATTTCTTTGATTTTTGCTATAATTAAAAAAAATAACTTATACAATGTTTCTTTTGAATGCTAATGAAGATTCTTTCGGTCTGGATATATCAAATGGAAGCTTGCGTTTGGCGCAAATGCAAAAAAAAGGCAAAAAAATATTTCTCAGAGCATATAATGAAATAAAATTGCCAAAAAATTGCATCGTTGACGGTCAGATTGAAGACCAGAAATCTTTTTTATTGAATTTCAATAAATTGATCAAAACAAGGATGGGTCATACCAGGCTTAGTAAACAAGTAGTTTGTTCTTTGCCTGAAGCCAAAACATTTTTAAAGCATGTGACAATAGAAGCCTACGAAGATTGTGAAATAGAAGAGAAAATTAAAGAAGCCATAGCTCAACACTTACCTCTTGGAATAGAAGAAATTTACTACGATTCACAAATTGTCAAAATAAACGAAAATAAATTGGACGTTTTAATCGGAGCTTCACCAAAAAAAATTGTTGATTCTTACATGACCGTCTTGGAAGATTCAGGTTTTATCCCAATTATTCTGGAGGTTGAAGCTGCATCCATATCCAGAATAGTTATTGAATTAAACGGTGATGTACAACCACATATAGTCATTGATATTGGAGCGACATGGACAGGCTTATTTCTTTATGACGAAAACACTATAAAATTTACTATCAGCTTGCCGATTTCAGGCGATGAAATTACTTCAGATATAGGAAAAACCATTGATTTAAATACCGAGCAGGCTGAAAAAGCAAAAATAGTCTGCGGTTTGGACAGAAGTAAATGTGATGGAGCTATCTTTGAAATTTATAACGATAAAATTAACGAACTTTGTGAACGTATTAAGAAAGCAATTGACTTCTACAACAGTAGTTTCAACAATGCAAAAAAAATCCAAAAAATTACTCTTTGCGGAGGCGGAGCAAATTTTTTAAACATTTCTGAAACTTTAAAATCGCAATTAGATATAGAAGTTGCAATTTCAAATCCTTTCGCCAAAATATTAAATCCCAATCCTAAATATTTTACCAGACAAGTATCCCAAAGCTATTTAGTGGCACTAGGTTTGGGATTAAGAGGAGTTATGGAAAACTCTATTAAAAAACAGAAATGATAACAATAAATTTAATACCACAAGAACATAAACTCCTAGCGAATAAGAAAAAAATTTTTATCGCCGTAAAAGAAGCTCTTTTGATTATTCTTTTTTTTGCCTCAATTGCTTCAATAATACTAATGCTATCAAAGTATTACCTTGAAAATCAGCTTGTTGATATGATGAATCAAAACAGCAACAATATCGCCATCATTCAAGTTACTAACAATAAAATAAAAAAATATAACGAAAGAATTAATAATGCCGATTTTGTGCAAAAGGGTTTTATAAAGTGGTCTCTTGTTTTAGAAGAAGTTTTTAAAGCAAAAAATGAAAGTATAAATTTAACAAACCTTAAACTGTACAAAAAGGAGTCAATACTAGAAATATCAGGCACATCCTTAACAAGAGACGAATTAATATCTTTTCAAGAACGCCTGGAAAAAGTAAAATATTTTAATAAAGTTAACCTTCCGTTAAATAACTTAATAAGCAAGGAAAATAATAACTTTAGTATCAGAATTGAGATTAATACAAAAGATTTATGAACTATATGAAAAATAAGTTTATTATTAGCATTTTACTTATTATTGTAAGCTCTTTTGTTATTTTTATTTTTTTAATAATGCCGAATTTAGATGCTATAATCGAAATTAGTAAAGATATTACAGTACAAAAAGAGGACTTAGAGGCAAAAGCTTCTATGGGACTTAACATTAGACAAATCTCAAATGACTTGAATGAAATAGAAAGAAATATTGATAATTTAAATCATATATTCATACAAAAAGGGAAAGAACTAGAATTTTTAAATACGCTTGACAGATTATCAGCAAAAAATTTAGTTATTTCGCAAGCTACCCCCCAATTTTCTGAGAACACAAATACCAAAGTAATAAGAACTCCCCTGGATATAAAAGCCAGCGGAAATTCAAATAGTTTGATTAGCTACTTAAAAGATTTAGAAGAAATGTATTACTATTTTAACATAGACTATTTAGAATTCAACGGAGACAACAATGCTTCACTGAGCCTAAAAGGTACAATTTATCAGATAAACAACTAACTATGAAAAAACTGCCCAAAAGCTATATATTTTTTTACAAATATTTAAACTTTTCTGCATTTATTTTTGTTATCACTATTCTTTCCGTATTAATAATTTTTCTCTACAGCAATTTTTATATAACTCTCTCTGAAGCAAGAGAAGTAAGTTTACTTCAAGAAAAGGTTATTTCAGAAAAAATTGAAGTTAATAAGTTTCGTTCTGTTATTAAAAATTTGGAAAAGAAAATGACAATAACTATTACTTCAACCGATAAGGTTTTAAAAACTAAACCTGCGCTAAAAAATACGACAACAACTGAGATACGGTAGAAATGATCCGTTAAACTTAAAATACCCCTTAACGGGGTATTATTTTAATGGTGACATTTTTCTTAATTTTGAAATTATATCAGGGAGATATTTCATTAAAACGTCTATTTCTTTTTTGTTATTAAAACGACCAAAGCTAAATCTTATGCTTCCGTGGGCTAATTCGGGTTTTATGCCTATAGCGCACAAAACATGAGAGGGCTCGAGTGAACCTGTAGAACAAGCTGATCCGGTTGAAACAGCAATTCCTTTTTGTGAAAGCATAAGAAGCGCGCTTTCTCCTTCAACCCCTTCAAAGATCACACTAAGGTTTGATGGAATTCTTTTATCAATATCCCCATTAAAACTTATTCTTTGTATTTTTGCCTTAATTTTGGATAATAAATAATTTCTTAATTTAAGCAACCTTTCATTTTCACTCTGTAGATTTTTTTTATTGCTTATAATTTCTACTGCTTTGGCAATACCGACAATTCCTGGAGTGTTAAAAGTTCCGGGCCTGATCGAATTCTGTTGTTGCCCTCCAAAAAACTGAGGTTCATACGGAGTGCCTTTTTTTAAATATAAGACTCCAATTCCTTTGGGACCATATATTTTATGGCCGGAAAAAGAAAGCATATCAACGCCAAGCTTCTTTACATCCATACTAAGATAAGGAGCTGCTTGCGTAGCATCTGTATGAAAATAAATTTTATTTTTTCTTTTAATATTCAATCTACTTAGTAACTTTCCAATTTCAGCAATTGGCTGTATGGTGCCAATCTCATTATTCGCGTACATTATTGAAATTAAAGCAGTATTTCTTTTTATTGATTTTTCTAACTCGCTGATTTGGATTAGCCCATTTGAATTAGCTTTTAAAAAAGTAATATCAAAACCGGCTTTAACTAATTTTTTTAACGGTTCTAAAACTGCCTCATGTTCAATGGCTGATATTATAATATGTGGTTTTAAATTGACATTTAATTTTTTTAATCCTCCCAGGTTACCAAATATTGCTAAATTGTTACTTTCAGTTGCGCCAGAGGTAAAAAAAACTTCCCCAGTTTCGCAATTTAAATAATTTGAAATTGTCAATTGAGAATCATCAATTGCAGATTTTGCTTCTAGACCAAATAAATGAAGTGACGAAGCGTTGCCAAACTTCTCTTTTAGATAAGGTTCCATAGCTAAGTAAACCCTGTGATCCATCGGAGTTGTTGCTGCATTGTCAAAATATATTCTCATAATTATAAATCAAATTGCGTTTTTTTTATTTTATTTGCAATCAAATTTGAAGCTCTTAAAAGTGAATCAAAAGTGCCTGCGTCAGTCCAGTCGGAATCGAGTTTCTCATATGTCATAATGCTATTTTCAATGTAATAATTATTAACGTCTGTAATTTCCAACTCTCCCCTGCCAGATGGCTTTAACACCTTAATTATATCCCAAACCTGGCTATCATAAAGATAAAACCCAGTAACTGCCCAATTAGATTTTGGATTTTCTGGTTTTTCTTCTATTTTTTTTACTGCATCACCGTTGAGCTCGGCAACGCCAAATCTTTTAGGGTCAGGCACTTCTTTAAGAAGTATTTTTGCCCCTCTATGCTGAAGAGAATAATCTTTAACGGATTTTGCAATTGAAGCATAATCGCTAAAAATGTTATCTCCCAGAATTACAGCCACCTTATCCTTATCTGAAAAATCTTCACACAAACCAAGAGCTTCAGCAATTCCTCCCGCTTTTTCTTGCACAGCATAAGAAATTCTTATACCGTAATCTTTTCCAGAACCCAACAGTTCCAAAAAATGTCCGGCATGACCCGTTCCAGATACTATCATAATATCTTTAATTCCTGCCGCCATCAATGTTTCTAAAGGATAAAGAACCATCGGCTTATCATATACGGGCAGAAGATGCTTATTCGTTACTTTTGTACAGGGCATAAGCCTAGTGCCGTTTCCTCCCGCTAAAATTATTCCTTTCATAAATTTTATGATTTATATTGTTTTTTGTAATAATCCTGATAATCTCCCCTTTTTACCCTATCAGTCCAATCTATGTTGGCAACATACCAGTCTATAGTCATTTTCAAATACTGATCGAAAGAATATTTCGGTTCATAGCCCAGTTCATTTTTTGCCTTAGTAAAATCAACTGAATACCTCCTGTCATGGCCGGGCCTATCCTTTATAAAATCAATCATATCTTGGTCCTTTCCCATTACCGACAAAACTTTTTGAACTAATTGCAAATTGTTTAAATTTTCAGTCATTCCGCCTATGCAAAATGTCTGGCCGTATTTTTCACTATTAATTATCAAATCAATTGCTCTGCAATGATCATCTACATATAACCAATCTCGAACATACTTTCCATCACCATAAACTGGAATTTTTTTATCTGCTAAAATGTTTGAAATCATAAGTGGCAAAAACTTTTCAGGAAACTGATAGGGTCCAAAGTTATTAGAACAGTTGGAAATGGTATATGGCAAGCCAAAAGTATCACCAAAAGCCCTCACTAAGTGATCAGAAGAGGCTTTTGAGGCTGCATAAGGGCTATGGGGATTATATGGAGTTACTTCTGTAAACTTATCACTGCCTTCCAAATTCAATGCTCCAAAAACTTCATCAGTAGACACATGATGAAATTTTATATTTCCATTTTTAATCGCGGCATCAAGAAGCACTTGAGTGCCCAAAACATTTGTTTTTATAAACGGAGTCGAATCAATTATAGACCTATCGACGTGCGATTCCGCAGCAAAGTGGACAATTTGATCAATTCCTTTCATAACTTCGTTCACTAAATGACTATCGCAAATATCCCCTTTTATAAATTTATAATTTGAATTATTTTCTACTATTCTCAGGTTCTCCAAATTTCCAGCGTAGGTAAGAGCATCAAAATTAACAATTTGATCACTTGGATGATTTTCAAGCCAGTACCTAATAAAATTTGAACCGATAAAACCCGCCCCTCCGGTCACCAATATTTTCATAGTATTTTATTTTTCTATTAAACG
This sequence comes from uncultured Gammaproteobacteria bacterium, assembly GCA_964350585.1. Lineage (GTDB taxonomy): Bacteria > Patescibacteriota > Patescibacteriia > 2-01-FULL-39-33 > 2-01-FULL-39-33 > JBAYJM01. The sequence goes on along the minus strand of CAYGKC010000009.1, from coordinate 26,266 downwards.
CCTTGCACGCTTTTAACTTCCGGAACTTTTTCCATTACTGCCTTACCAATACCTTCTTGAAGAGTCATAACCGCCATCGGACAACCGTGGCAAGCGCCTTTTAGTGAAACTTTTAGAACGCCATCTGCTTCGTTAAAAGAAACAAATTCGACATCTCCACCGTCCATTTGTAAATGCGGCCGCACCTCGTCTAAGGCAACCTTTATTTTTTCTTCAATAACATTATGCATAAAATTTATTTATTTTTATTAACTCTATAATTATTTATAGCTTCATGCAAGCCTTCATGGGCAAGAACCGAACAGTGCAATTTGGCTTGTGGCAATCCTCCCAATTCATTGGCGATATCAAGTTTTCCAATTTTCAAAGCTTCATCAAGTGTTTTTCCTTTTGCCATATCAGTTAGCATTGAAGAAGTAGCTATTGCAGCTCCGCAACCTAAAGTTTCAAATCTAATATCATTAATAATTTCTTCTCCTTTTTTATTTGTTCCAACTTTAATATATATTTTCATTATATCTCCGCAGATTGGATTTCCCACCTGTCCTATTCCATCAGCATCAGCAATAGCGCCTTGATTATGAGGCGATTGGAAATGGTTTAATACTTTTTCATTATACATATGTGTTAATTTTCTAATTTTAAATTGGATTAATAACTGTCACTTTAAATACCTAAGCTGTTTAATTTTTTTGCTTTTGATTTTATAAAAGATTCGCTAATGTAAATTTCCTTAAGGTGTGAATGATATTTTTTTGTAATTCATCCCAAACCTTTTTTGTCAAACATCCCTTTGTTGAGCAAACAACCTTGACATTTTCTCCCGCCATACAGTAAAAAACAGCCAAAGGACCTTCTAGCGCTTCAACAATTTCAAATAAATTCATTTGCTTTGGAGATCTTGCCAGAGCATATCCCCCGCTAACCCCTTTAACACTTACTACTAAATCGTTAGCTTTTAACTTGCTAAGCAATTGCTCAAGATACGCCCGAGAAATATGTTCTTGTTTAGATATTTGAGCAACAGACATAGGCTCCGCCTTATTGCCGTTTTTCGCAAGAGCAACCATTGCTTTTAAGCCATATTCGGTTTTAGTGGTAAACATCATATAAACTCCTAGTAAATTAGTATGTATTTATACTATAGCATATAGAAAATAGCTGTCAAGAGACACTTCCTTTTACTATAATAATGACTTTTTGGCCTTCTTCTATTTCTTCATCTGTCATTCCTTCTGACGCCAATTCATGATTCCAATCATGAATTGCGCCAATAAGCTTTTCATATTTATACTTATAACCGTTTCCCTTTCTGGTTCCGGGATCATTTGTTATAAATTCCGAACCATTAAATCCCTTTATAAGTAACATGTGATAAATAGGCCCAGGCTGTTTAAAATTAGGATTGCCTAACTTTCTTCCTGCAGCAGGAACAATTACTAAATTTCCTTTAACAATTTCATATTTGATTTTATCGGAAGTCACTTCAAAAGAAATTTCAGCTTCTATATTAAAATAATTTTTTAAAACTTGGACAGTCTCCTTTGCTGTCAAATCAATTTGATAACCATTTTCTTCCTGCCACTTAACAAGCTTCTGAATTTCTTGTTCCATAATCGTTTCATCAAGTGGCTCATTATTAAAATATTTTACTGCCATTATTATTGAGGCCTCTTCACATGCTTCTTGATGAAGCTCATCCCAATTTGCAAACGGCGCCTGCTGTGAGAACAAAACCTTTAACTCATATTTCGAAGGTATGACTACTTCTATTTTATCGGTAGTGGTTTCGACACCATTTTTTAAAGAAGGATCCGGCAATTCTTTAACAGGCGAATTTTCTTCATAATCAATAGCAAGAGGAGGTTCATTATTTACTTCTACAATATCAGTTTTTTGGCAAGATGAAAGAAAAAGACTTAGCATTAAAATAACTGCACCTAATAAATTTTTTTTGTTTATCATAGTTTTTAACAAGGGTTTTCAATTATCTTTTCGGATTTAAACTCTTCAAATATCTTTCCTCCCAAATTAAGTATTTCGCCTTTTATAATTTTTGTACTACAGCATTGACCATCCTTTATTTCATAATTAAATTTCCCCCCTGAAGATGGAGTTAATATTATAACAGAAAGTTTTTTTATTTTTAAAAAAATGTCAATATCAGAATCTAATTTATATTTGTTCTTAAAATAAAGTGCTAATTTGTCTTCTTCTTGCAGTACTGATTTCAACTCATGTTCGGTCACTGGCTCCGGTATGCCAAAACAGGTTCCAGGATCATATTTATCGCTTAAATAATCAAGAATATCAAAATTCTTTGGATACTGTCCATTTTGATCTTCTGTAACCTCCCGCTGGGAAGAAAATGACTCAGGATAGTATTTTACTATTTCTTTTATATTTTTGTCATTTTGATCTAAAACCTGCTTAGAAGAATTACCACAACCCAAAATTGGCATAAATCCAATACTTAAAGCGGTAATTATTACAATTTTTTTAAACATATTGTAATTATTATAACATAAAAGCATAAACGACCATATATTGACATTTGTTACAAAATGAGTTAAAATATTTATATTATATTTAATTAATAGAAGAATATGGCTCATAAAAAAGCGGGCGGCAGTACTAGACTGGGACGAGATTCCAATGCTCAAAGACTTGGTATCAAGCTTTATGGCGGCCAAATAGCGAAACCTGGAGATATTATTGTACGCCAAAGAGGAACTCGTTATCGATCAGGCCTAAACACTAAAGTAGGAAAAGACGATAGTATTTTTGCCACAGCAAACGGTATTGTAAGCTTTAATAAGAAAAAAGTTAAAAAGTTTACCGGTAAACTAGAATTTGCTCAAATTGTAAATGTAAAATAATCTTTTACTTAAGCGCTCCCGAAAGGGAGTGTTTTTTATTTACAAAAAAAATACGCCTACATAAGTAGGCGTATTAATAAACTGCTATTTTATTGAGGCCCTAATTAAACCCAGAAATAAAGGATGCGGTTTGAGAGGTCGTGACTTTAATTCGGGATGAAATTGCACGCCCATAAAAAACGGATGCTGTTCACGAGATAATTCGACAATTTCTACCAAATCATTATCTGGAGATGTCCCACTAATTTTTAAGCCAGCTTTCTCAAATGAATCTCGATAATCGTTATTAAATTCATACCTATGTCTGTGTCTTTCAGAAATTCCTAAATTCTCATAAAGATCATAAGCAAGTGAACCTTCTTTAAGTATGCAAGGATATGATCCCAGACGCATTGTATTGCCATAATTTTTATGAGCTAACTTCTCCGCCTGTTCAGGCATAATATGAATTATAGGATTAGTGGTACTTGGATTTATTTCAGTAGTATTGGCGTCTTTAAAGCCTAAAACGTTTCTGGCAAATTCTATGGTTGCTAACTGCATTCCATAACATAATCCTAAATAAGGAATTTTTTCTTCTCTGGCAAATTTTATCGCTGAAATTTTTCCTTCAATCCCCCTGCTGCCAAAACCTCCGGGAACAACCAAGCAATCATATTGTTTTAATTCACTGACTTTATATACATCCTTTTCATAATCATCACTGTTAATCCATTCGATAATCGGCTTCCTGTTTGAGTGCCAACTTGCAAATTTTAAACTTTCAATAACTGATATATAGGCGTCTGGCAAAATAAAATCACCACTCTCAAAATATTTTCCCACAATGCCTATTTTAATTTCTTGCTGGCAACTTCTAATTTTTTCACCTAAATCTCTCCATTCCTGCAAATCTTGCAACTTTGGCTCCAGCTTTAAAAGTTTTAGAATTTTTTCTGATAAGCCTTCTTTTTCGAAGTTTATAGGCACATCATAAATACTTTCAACATCTGGGGCTGAAATCACATTTTCTTTTGCCACATTGCAAAACAAGGCTAATTTTTCCTTTCTAGGCTCATCAAGCGGATGACTTGATCTTCCCAATATAAAATCCGGTTGAATTCCAGCAGCGTTAAGCTCCCTGGAAGCATTTTGAGTAGGCTTTGTTTTCATCTCTCCAATTTTAGATGGCACCGGCAAATAACTCACTAACACAAACAAAACATCATCAGGGCTTTCCAAATGCATCATTCTGGCCGCTTCCAAATATAGAGCATTTTGATATTCACCTACTGTTCCGCCAATTTCAATTATTACTATTTCAGCACTTGCTAAATCTGCCGCTTTCTTGATTCTACCAATGATTTCATACGGCACGTGAGGTACCGCTTCCACGCATTTACCGCCATACTCCAAGTTCCTTTCACGATTAATTACAGCCTGATATACCCTGCCCGTGGTCATATAATTATCTCGCAGAATATTAATATCCAAGAATCTTTCATAATTTCCAATATCCTGATCTGTTTCATCTCCATCTTCAGTAACAAAAACCTCCCCATGCTCAACGGGATTCATTGTGCCGGCATCCACATTAAGATAAGGATCGATTTTGATTGCTGTTACTTTAAATCCCCTTCCTTGCAATATCTTACCGATAGAAGCAGCAGCTATTCCCTTACCCACACCCGACATAACTCCCCCTATAACAAAAATATACTTTTTCCTCCCCCCGTGGTTTTCTATTAACATAATTGTCACCTTCCATAGCTAATGCTGGTAAACCAAATTAGCATATTTAATTTTTTAATTTTTATAAAAGAAAAAATAGAGACATTTCTTCTCTATTCTCTTTTTTTTAAAATGCAGTACTTACTACTTAGAAGTAACTTCTATATTAATCTGAGCTTTTAAGCCACCATGCAAATTTATATTTGCCATAAATTTCCCAACGTTTTTTATATGCTCATGGAGTTCGATCATTTTTTTATCGACTATAAAACCTTCTTTTTTTAGCGCTTCTGCAACTGCTTCTTCTCCGATTGCAGCATAAAGTGTGCCAGATTCATTTGTTTTGCCATTTATCCGTAAAATAATACCCTTAAGTTTTTTTGCTAGTTTCAGTGCTTCTAAAGCTTCCTTTTTATTCTTTTGTTCTTTTTGAATTTTATTGCCTTTTAACAGCTCTAAATTTTTCGAATCAGCTTTAGCGGCTAATTTTCTCGCCAGTAAATAATTCTTGGCATAACCGTCTGATACATTTTTTAAATCTCCTGCCTTTCCTAAACCTTGAACATCTTTAATTAATACTACTTGCATATTTTATCGATTTAAAAATTCTATTGCTTTATCTAATTGCGGATCTTTATTGTTATTAAAATCTTCATCAGTAAGTTCAACACTAATATCCGGTTGGATGCCTTCCTGATCAATTGATCTGCCTTTGGGAGTAAACCACTTAGCTACAGTTATTTTTACAGCAGAACCATTACTTAATCCTATTAGATCTTGTACTGATCCTTTACCGAAAGTTTTTTCACCAATAAGAGTCGCCTTTTCATAGTCTTGCAATGCCCCTGCTACAATTTCAGAAGCTGAAGCGCTCCCACCATCAATTAATATCACTGTCGGCAAATGAGACAACTTTTCTGAAAAAGTAGACAGATGCTTTATTTCAGTTCCGTTACTGTGCCTCTCTAAAACCGCAATTTTATTACCTACCCATTCTCCCACCATATCTACCGCTGTCTGCAAATATCCGCCAGGATTATTTCTTAAATCTAAAATTATCCCCTTGGTGTTCCTACTATTAATTTGATTAATTGACTGTTCCAGAAATGGAATTGTATCGTCGTTAAACTGTCTTACTTTAATATAAGCAAGATCCCCTTTAAATTCCATAGTTAAACTTTTAACAACTATGTTCTCGCGCGTGACCGTAATTTTAAGAGGTTCCTGCAAACCTTCCCTAAATATGGTTAAGGTCACCTGAGTGCCTTTTGGACCTCTAATCAAACTTACCGCCTGATCCACTCTCATGCCTTGCGTGCTTGTACCGTTAATTTCCATAATTACGTCATTAGGCTTAAGTCCAGATTTTATAGCGGGGCTATCAGCCAAGGGACTAACTACAGTGATTAAGTTATTTTTGAGGGCTATTTCTGCTCCTACACCTTCAAAATTTCCTTGCAAATCAAGTTGGAAGGCAGTATTGTCTTGCGGAGTCATAAACACCGAATAGGAATCATTTAAGGACTGGACCATACCTGCAAGCGCGCCATAAAATATCTGAGTATCGGGAACGTCTTTTACATAATAATTTGCCTTTAGAATATTCCAAACTTCCCAAAATAGTTTAAAATCTACATCCTTGGTCAAATAATCCGGAACTTTTCCTTCACTGTTTAAAATAATGCCCGTAGATGTAACACTCGTACTTGTGCTTATTATGGCGCCTTTTATTACATCTTTATCATTTTCTGGTGAGAAAAAATTCGCTCCTCCTGCAAGCACACCTGTGCCAAAAGCGCAAATGACTATCAGAATTATCAGCCAGATAGAGATTTTTGTTTTTAATCCCCAGTTTATATTTAGCATTTTTTTTGTTTTATTCAAATTTAAATTGACAGACTGAGTGTAAACAGTTTCTATATTTCTAACGTCGCTATTTAACATCTAAAAATATTATGAATTATCCACTCCTAAACTAATATGCTCTGATTATATCAAAAAATTTTTTTCGTGTCCAAATTGACTAAAAGGGCAATTAAAGGGTATAATTCAATATAAGCTAAGTAAATAATTATATTTAAAGCTAATTCTAATAATTAGAATAGCATTAAATTTTTTAGTAAATATTAACTAAATAAATGGACAAATATTCAATAATTGGCGGGGGCAAACTAAAAGGTGAAATTAAAGTGGCCGGAGCCAAGAACCAAGCTCTTAAAGTTTTAGCCGCATGCGCGCTAACTAATGGGGAAATAGTAATGAATAACGCTCCCCGAATCGAGGATGTTTTACGAATGAATGAAATACTCGAAAGCATCGGCGCAAAGATCAGCTGGCAAGATTCAACTCTGAAAGTAAACTGCAAGCAACTAAACAATAAAGAACCTGATTCGAACCTAGTAAGAAAACTAAGGGCTTCAATCATGTTTGCGGGTCCGCTTTTGGCCAGGCATGGACTAGTGAGCCTTCCTCATCCAGGAGGTTGTGTCATTGGCAAAAGGCCGATAGATATGTTTTTAAACGGACTTGAGGCACTAGGGGCCAAAATAACTATTCAAAAAAATGATTATAAACTTACAACCAAAGGATTAGTAGGCACAAAAATAGTCATGCCCTGGGTAATGGTTACTGCTACAGAAAGCTTAATGATGACTGCTTGTCTAGCCAAAGGAAAAACCACCATTGTAAATGCGGCTATGGAACCTGAAATAACCGCACTTGCAGAATTTTTAAATTCTTGCGGAGCTAAAATAGAAGGTGCAGGCACTCCAGAAATTGTAATTGAAGGCGTAGAATGCATAAATGGCGGTACTTGCGATATTATCCCTGACAGAATCGAAGCCGGATCATTTATTATAATGGGTCTAATAACCGGAAGCAGAATAAAAGTAAAAAACTGCAACCCAAAACATCTTGAGACATTTATTTCAACACTTTATAAAGCCGGCGCTGATTTAGAGATTGGAAAGGACTATGTAGCAACCAGACCCAGTGAACTAAAAGGTACCGAAATAAGAACGCATGAATATCCCGGCTTTCCCACCGATTTACAGGCACCATTTACTGTTTTAATGACGCAAGCCCAAGGTCTTAGTTTAGTACATGAAACAATATATGAAGGCAGACTTTTTTATACCGATAAATTAACACAAATGGGAGCGCAAATAATCATGTGCGATCCGCATAGAATAATTGTTTATGGGCCGACAGAGCTTTACGGAAGCAAATTAGAAAGCCCTGATTTAAGAGCTGGAATTTCATTAGTCCTTGCCGGACTCGTTGCCAAAGGGGAAACAACAATTGAAAACATCTACCAAATAGAAAGGGGCTATGAAAACATCGTTCCAAGGTTACAAGCTCTTGGCGCAAAAATAGAAAAGTTATCTCAATAGTATGAAAATAAAATCAAGATGGGTAATTTACTTTGTTTTTCTTTTTATATTTTTAATCACAACTCCTCTCATTCTTCTTTATACTGCAGGGTTCAGATATAACATACAAAAAGGCAGGGTTCAAAAAACCGGCATAATAATAGTCAGTACTGCCCCACGCAAGGCTCAAATATTTTTAAACGATAAATTTTACGAATTAAAATCAACACCTGCCGAAATAAAAAATATTCTTCCGGGAGACTATGAGATCAAAATTCAAAAAGAGGGCTATCATTCTTGGAGCAAAAAACTTCCTGTCTATGAAAATACAACAACTTTTGCCGAAAAAATAATTCTTTGGCTAAATACCAAGCCCACAATCATTAATTCTTCTGAGGCAAAATTATGGACCTTATCAAGCGACAAACAGAAAGTAATTTTCGTTAATAATGAAAACTATATTTATTCGCTTACTTTAGATGACGGCTCTTTTAAGCATTTAGGTAATTTAAATGGTGAAGCGCATAAAATAATTGTGTCGGAAGGTAAAAAATTTATTGTTGAATACACAAATAACGGTAAAAAATATTTTGCAGTTTATAGTTCCTCTGAAAATGAAAACAGTAAACCTTTAACATTAAGCGACTACTCACTTATTAAATGGCCCACTAATACGGATTCTTATTTATTAGGTTTAAGTGAAAAAAGTATATGGAAGATTGATCCGATCAGCGGAGCTAAGCAAGCCATTTCAAATGATACAGTAGATGACTTTTTTATATCAGGATCAGACTTTTATTACCTTAAGGATAAACTAGTTTTTAAAAAGCAAGAATCGCAAACAAACACAAAACCGATAGGACAGGTCGAAAATAATAATTACAATTTTTTAAAAGAACAAGGCAATAATATTATTCTTTCCAACGGCTCGGCAATCGCCATTATAGATAAAAATGGCAATAAAAAAACAGTTGAAATAAACGCCAAAAAAATTGACTGGATTAACTCCGAACTTTTCCTTTACTATAGTGACTTTGAAATATCGCTCTATAACATTAATAAAGCTGAAAGCAAGATAATTACCAGATTAAGTCAGCCCATAAAGAAAGCCCTATGGCACCCACTTGGCAGGCATATAATATTTGCTTATGGAAATAAAATAGACATAATTGAAATTGATGATCGTGAGTTACGTAATGTCACTACTCTTGGATCAGATATTGAAGCTGACTTTTTAGAAACTACCAGAAACGGCAAAGATATCTATTTTTCAGGAACGTGGGAAGGACAAAAAGCTATTTACAAAATGAACTTAAGATAACCGTTTAAATAAAAAAGAGCGCTTAACGCTCTTTTTTAGTTATTCTATAATTATAACACATTTTTATATTTTTGTCAATAGCCGTTTAAATTACTCTTAATTTTATCCATTAACTGCTGTGCCTCACCCTCTTTATATTTATTGCCATGCCAAAGCTCTTTGCCGTCGTCTGGGAAGCGAGGAATAATATGCCAATGAAAGTGCTCCACAGTTTGACCGGCAATATTTCCGTTATTCAAATGTAAATTAAAATCTTTTGCTCCCACTCCTTCCAAAATAGACGGTGCTAATTTCTTAACAACTGCAATAACTTGACAAACTAAATCCTGAGGAATATCTAATAGATTTTTATAATGCGATTTTGGCACCACCAATACATGACCGGAGTTTACTGGCGCAACATCCAAAAATGCAATAACTTCATCATCTTCGTAAATTTTATAACTGGGAATCTCGCCACTAACAATTTTACAAAAAATGCAATTTTCCATATTAAATTATTATTTTAAATATTTCTTTTGCGTTATTCGTTGTTCCTTCTATCACTTGCCCTATCGGTACACCCTTAAGCTCAGAAATTTTTTTTGCCACTTCTTCGACATAAATAGGTTCATTCCTTTTTCCCCGGTATGGCTCCGGAGCAAGATAAGGACTGTCAGTTTCAATCAAAATATTTTCAAGAGGAATATTTTTAGCAACCATTTGAAGATTTTCTGCTTTTTTCTTAAATGTAATTATACCGGTAAAACCAATGGCGAATCCCAAAGAAATAAATTCATTTGCAATTTCCAAATTTGAACCAAAACAATGAATTACACCTTTTTTTTCTGAAAGCGGTAGGTATTCCTTTTCCTTTAATATTTCAAGAATATCCCAGTAAGCATCTTCACTTGCGGATGCCCTTGCGTGAAGCACCAACGGCTTATTTAATTCCTCAGCCAGTGCCAAATGCATCTTAAAAAATTTTTTTTGAAGCTTTTTTACCGTTTCTAATTCCTTTTCAATATGAAAGTAATCAATTCCAGTCTCGCCAATTGCGACAACCTTAGAATCCTTTGCAAGCTTAGCTATTTCATTAAACATTTCTTCCGGCTCCATTTTTCCCATTTCTTTTTTCGCCGCCTGCTCATGCTCGTCTAAATTTTCTCCCCAAATATGAATAGGATGAATTCCCACACTAGCAAAAAAGTTAGAGTTATTTCGTGCTATTTCCACAGCCCTTTGAGATGTTACAAGTTGTGAGCCAACATTTAGGACCAACATTTTTTTCTTCTGGCACCTACTTATCACTTCTGCAATATCTTCGCTAAAAGCCTTAAAATTAAGATGGGCATGACTGTCAAAAATCATATGCTTAATTTATTAAATTGCCAATAAATGCCATAACAGCAACCAGAAAGTTAGCAATTTGGGATTTTTCCAAAGTTGCCACAAAGGAAGAATCTGGAATTATCTTAACCATAATATAAATAAATAATCCGGTCAGAAGAACTCCTTCTATAAATCCCAATAGCAAGCCGGCTAAACGATTAAGCGAACTTAAAAACGGTATAAAAGAAATTATTCTGAATACTTTTCCCAAAAGATAAAAAATAAATAATACAACCAGATTTACAACAATAAAAATCAGAAAGAAAGCGACTATTTTGGCGGTTACCATATGATTGCCAATTATTGGCGACAACAATGATCCAAACTGATCAAAATAACTGGTCGCCAAAACGGCACCCGCAAAAAAAGCGACTATAGTGCCTAATGACTTAATAAAACCGGCAAAAAAGCCGGCTATTGCAAAAGCCAAAACTATAACCGCTAGAATAATATCGGTAATAGCGAAAGACATATTGAAAATTATTTGTTAAGTCTCGGAAATAAGGGCGCGCATTTGGTTATTGACAAATCCTGTTGCAACCTTCCCCATTTACTTAAATCCTTTAAAGAGAAATTCGTGAATCCTTCTTCGCCAAGTGAGGCAAATATTTTTACGGCAGTTTCAGGCATTATAGGATAAAGCATCAAAGCCAAGTGCCTTATTGCTTCTAAAAGATTATATATAACTCTTGCCAGTTTTACGTTGTCAGTTTTAGCCAATTCCCATGGCTTGTTTTTTTCCACATAACCGTCACAGAGAGAAACTAAATCTTTCACAGCAGAAACTGCATCAGATACAGAGAAATTGTCCATGGCTTTAATGTAACTTTTCCAAACAACTTCAACTTCCTTTTTTAATTCATCATCAGCTTTTGGAATTTTACTTGCAAAATATTTTTCTGCCATAGCTAAAACTCTACTTACTAAATTCCCTACTCCATTAGCTAAATCAGAATTATATTGGATGGAAAAATTGCCAAATTTAATATCGCCGTCTTGCCCAAAGGGAAATTGTGAGATAATTAAATATCGCGCAGCATCTGATCCGAATTCTTTAACTAGATCATAAGGATTAATAACATTCCCGACTGATTTGCTCATTTTTTGACCATCGACAGTGAACCAGCCATGGGCAAAAATATTTTTAGGAAGAGGCAAGCCTGCTGCCAAAAGCATAGCAGGCCAATAAATGCAATGAAATTTAATTATTTCTTTGCCAACGATGTGCAAATCTGCCGGCCAAAATTTTCTAAAATTCAAATCATCCTTACTGCCATAACCCAAGGCAGTAATATAATTGCTTAAAGCGTCAACCCATACGTAAACAACCTGATCCTTATCCCATGAAAGCGGAATACCCCATTTTAAAGATTGCCTTGATAAGGAAAAATCAGGGAGCTCCTGCTTTAATAATCCTAAAACTTCTTTTCTCCTTATTTCCGGAACAATGTTTAGAGTTCTATCATTTATAATTTTTTCTATTTGCGGTAAATATTTTTTTAAATTAAAAAAATAATTTTTTTCTTCTATTACCTCCGGCTCACGGTTGTGTTCGGGACAAACTCCATTGACTAAATCCTTTTCCGTAACAAAAGCCTCACAACCAGTACAATAAAGTCCGCTATATTTGCCTTCATAAATCACACCCACTTCCTTTAAACGAAGAATGAGATCAGTCACACCTTCCTTGTGTCTTGGCGATGTTGTCCTAATATAAAAATCATTTGAAATATCAAGCTCATCCCACATAAATTGGTATTTGGCGGCAATTTCATCACAATACTCTTGAGGTTCTTTCTTGTTCTTTAAAGCTGATTCTGCAATTTTTGCCCCATGTTCATCAACACCAGTAAGAAAAAAAACTTCTTCACCTTTTAAACGGTGAAAACGCGCCAAAACATCCGAAGCAATAGTCGGATATGCATGACCTATATGAGGCTCAGCATTACTATAAAATATGGGCGTTGTTATATAGAATTTAGACATTATACAAAAAGTTTATTTATATATTTTACAACAAATTTGCATTAATTTCAAGTTAACGGTTAGGCGACACAATAACTACAAATTCGCCTTTGATTACTCCCCTGTCCAATTCGCCAAGAACGCTTTGGACACTGCCACGATATACTGTCTCAAATTTTTTAGTTAATTCTCTGCAAACGACTATTTCCCTATCTGATTTAAGGATTTGATTTAACTTTTCTAATGTTTTTATAATTCTATGAGTAGATTCATAAAAAACAGTAGTTATTTCACTTTCCGCAATTTGTTTAATTATTGTTTCTTTTCCTTTTTTGTGGGGCAAAAAACCAAAAAACAAAAATTTATCTGTGGGCATTCCGGAAATAGACAATCCTGCAATAATAGCCGACGGCCCAGGTACAGGAATAATATTAATATTTTTATCAGCACTTACTATTTCTGCGATTAATTTATTGCCAGGATCTGATATTCCTGGAGTTCCCGCATCTGTAATTAAAGCAGCATTATTATTTTTCAAAATATTTATTAGTTCTAAAACCTTAGATTCCTTACTGTGTTGATGATAAGAAATAAGTTTTGCTCCAATGCCATACTTTTTTAATAGAACACTTGATACTCTGGTATCTTCACAAAAAATATAAGGAACGGACTTTAATGTCTCTAAAGCCCTGAGAGTAATATCTGCCAAATTTCCAATGGGAGTCGCCACTATATATAAGTTGTATTTCTCTTTATCCATATCTTCACTATAACATCAATAAACCTTACTTTCAACAAAAAAACGCCCCAAAGGGCGTTTTTATTTTTTTTACTTATTCCTGAGTTTGAGGCGCCGGTTCAGGCACAACAACCTTATTTTTTACCAAATCTTTATAAGTACCCATCAAATCAACTTCGGAAAAAACGTAAGTTCCATCCTCAGCTATAATTCCAACCTGAGACCATAACTGGGTTAAGCTGTTATACAAATTTACTTCTCCGCTAATTAACATAGTAGGAACTTTTTTAATGGAGTATTTAGAAATCAAGTCTTTTCCTTCTTTACTTGCCATATCAACAAATTTGTAATTTTCAGTAGGAATGGCCAAATTTTTTAAAGCATTTCCATGAAGAGACACATCATAACAAGTAGTGCATGTTTCATCAGTTAAAAAGGTAACTAAAATATTTCCTTTCATTTGTCCGCTGGCTAAATCAAAGTAAGGTGGTATAACCTGTCTAAAAACGAAAACTTTTCCATTCATTTCACCCAGTTGCTCCCAAAAAGGCTTAAGGTTTGGATCCTTGTCCAATTCACCTTCAATTAGCACGGTTGGAATTTTATCAATGTTATACTTTTTAACTAAGCTTTTACCCTTTCCACTGTCATGATAAATAGTTGTAGTGGAAATTTTTACATTATGAGTTTTTAAAGCGTCAATCAAAAGGTTTACATCCCAACAGGTTGCACAATCTTTCTCGGTTACAATCGTTACTCTTAGTTTTGCAGCGGAAGCATTGTTTCTAGGAAAAAAGACAACCAGTAGAATTGCAATTAGTATGATTACAATAACGACAATGGGTACAATTACCCTTATTATTCTTTTTCTTTTTGATTCCTCCTCTCTTTTTTTAAAATAGTGTAAGATTTTTTTAAGCATATTTGACTTTAATTATTATACTCTTATTATAATACATTTTTAAAACTATTCAAAATAAATTTTCAACCAAAACATAAACATAACAGCTAAAACAAATACTGCAAAAGAAGCAACTGACTTTAAATTGTTTTTATCCTTATGCAATTCCGGAATTAAATCCGAAGCGGCAATGTAAATAAAGCCACCAGCAGCCAACGGAAGCAAATAATTGCTCGGTACGCCATTTCCCCATAAACCAAATAAATAAGCTACCAATACTCCACCAATACCAGCCAAAGCAGATAATAAATTATAAATAATTGCCCTTGATTTACTAAAGCCTGAATATATTAAAACTCCAAAATCCCCTATCTCCTGGGGAAGTTCATGGGATAATATTGTTACCAAGACTATAATACCTAAATTAAAATCAATTGAGAAAGCGGCAAAAACAACCAAACCGTCAATAAAGTTATGTATGCCATCTCCCACTAAATTAATCCAGCCGATATGACTGTGGCTTTGGCAACCATCTTCATGGCAATGTCGCCAGCGCAAAAATCTTTCCAAAATAAAGAAAAAGCAAAAACCGATTATGGCGAACAAAAAAACAACTAAAGAATTATCCAATCCCTCAAGCGCTTCAGGCAATAAATGAAAAAAAGCGCTTCCAAGCAATGCTCCGGCTGATAAGCTTACAAAAAAAATAAGAAGCTTATGGAATATTTTATCTTTAACAAAAAGAACTAGCGCAACCAGAAGGGAGATAAGGCCGATAATCGCCACTCCTACTAATGAAAACATCAAAGCCATAGTATAATTTTAATAGAGTGAAAATTTTTTAAGATATTATTTGAATTTTTGGACTTAGGGAGAATCGAACTCCCGTCTCAGCAATGCGAATGCCACGTCTTGCCACTGGACCATAAGCCCTTGAAAACTAATCTTTACTTAAGGCCACAAGCCCTTAAAGAAACAAATTTAACTATAGTTTCTCATTTATAACTATATTTGTCAACGAAAAAACATCCTTAGATAGTAAGGATTATTCCATTATAATTCTTATAGATATTTGTTCATTTTTTTTATTGCTTTGTAAATTCTGACTGAAACATTGTTAGGTGAGGTATGAAATATTTCCGCGATCTCTTTAGGCTTCATGCCTTCGATAAAACGCATAATTAAAATATCTTGCGATTCAAAACTTAAGTTTTTCATCATTTCATATACTTCTTTTAAAAGAGTTTTTTTCTCAATATCAGCTTTGCCGTCATATGATGGCTCCAAATAACTTGAATCACTGTAAATAGTATCTTCTATTTTCTGTCTTACCTTCTTTTTCCTGCTCAAATCGATAATCAAATTTCTCGCAATTTGATACAGAAGCGCTTGAGTATTATCTACTTTTAGACCTTGGTGTAAATATTTCCATAATCTCATAAATGTTTCCTGCATTAATTCTTCTGCTATCTGTTTTGAATATACCCTGAAGTAACAGTATCTGTATATTGGATCAGAATATTTATTATAAGCAATGATGAATTTATTTTTTTTTGACATGGATTGTAAATTTATTACTTTTTTTCCAGTCTTAAAATTCTACTACATGTGAGTTAAGGCTAAGTGAATTTATTTATTTTTTTTAAATAATTTAAATTGTTGTAATTTTATTTAAATTAATTTTTATGGTCCAGAAGATCAATTGACAGTGCTATTTTTATCTGCTATTGTGCTGTCGCAGTGAACAAAAATTTTATTCACGATTGACTAAAATAATTTTTCACTAAATTAATAATAAAAAAAATGAATAAAAAATATTATCTTTATTTTGTTGGAGGACTACTTGCCGTAACCGCAGTAACCTCCGCTTTTCTGACCAATTCTATTTTTATGGGAAATAGTCTGAACAAAGTGAACCTCAATAGCTTTTTTTTAGAAGAACAATCTCATAATTATGATTTAAACGAACTTATAAGCCCCGTTAACTATTCTAAAATACCGGATAGCAAAACTGCTTATTATCCTGCCGCCAATTCTAAATCAATGGCTATTCTCATTCCTCAAACACACAAATATCCAGGAAGTAATTCTTCTGATGCTTCCAATAATTCGGCAACCATAGCCCAGGAACAGATTTATGAAATTGTTTCACATCTCCAAACTAACTACGGAATAAACCTGGTAATGGTTGAAGGAGATTTAAAAGGAATTGTTCCGGAACAAAAAATAGATGATATTAAAAATAAAATACAGTTAAAAGAAAAATTTTCCAAAGCCGTAAGTGCAATCAAAGAAAACGACAATGGTAAAATTAATTCTTCTTTTTATACCTTATCCCAAAAACTTATTGGACTTATCGAAAGAGATGTTATCCTTGCGGGAGCACCTTTAAAACTAATGGCTGAGGGTAAAAAACTCGCAATTTTTGGCGCTGAAGACCTGCCACTTCAGAATCAGTCTGCTGAAATCGTCAGAGACTCCATTTATTTGCAAGATAGGCTTGCTCAAATGCAAAACAATGGCATAAATCGATCAGCAACCAATCCTGGTACTAACATAACCCAGTTAAGAGAGTCTTTGGTAAAAACATTACTCCAAAAACTGTCTAAAACAAATTTTAATAACAATGTACAAAAAACTGAGGGTTTCAATGCTTCAAGTCTTAAAAGTGAATTAACTTTAGTTAAGTTTGTTTCCAATAAAGACGAGAAACTTAGCCCTTTAGTCGAGGAGGCAGCCAACATCTATGGTGAAATAGCAGAAGCATATAACAGTACAAAAATTGACACTACTACAATGCCCTCAAGAGCCAATAATCCTTACATGACTGTAACGGACAGTTCCAAAATTCAAGGACTTATAAAAAAGAATAATGAAAAGCTTCAAGATATTGTTGTAGATAAAAGGAATACAGAAGCTGCAAAATATTTTGCAGAACTGTTAAAAAGCCAAAAACAGACTGCAGGAGTTATTACTTTTGGCTCGTACCACGAGGAGGGACTTATCAAAGAATTAAATGAATTGGGAATTTCGGTTTTAACAATAACTCCGAATGAAGTAACACAAAGAAGCGCTTAAAAAAATCGCACAACAAAAACAGCCAGAGGCTGTTTTTGTTTTGCTTAGATTTAATTCAGCTTAAAACAATCTGTTTAACATGATCAGGTTACCTAAATCAATGCCATTATCACCACTAAAAATAGCATTGTAGATCATAAGTTCACCAAGATCATTGCTTCCGCCACCAAGAATTCCACCGCCACCTAATAAATTATTGTTTCCACCACTAAATAGTGCATCTAAAACAAATAAGTTACCCAAATTTCCTGAATCTAAACTACTACCTGAACCTGAACCAAGATTTAGATTTCCACCTAAACCGTTTCCGCCAAAGATAGCATCTAGAACAAGGATATTACCTAGATTTCCGTTATTATTTCCACCAAAAATTCCACCACCGCTATTTCCTAAAAGACTAAGCAGCAATAGATCATTTAGGTTTGTTCCGCCAACTACAGTGCCATTAGTAGCTGCTTGTGTTGTTGCAGCCTGGACAACTGTTCTGGTTACGGGTGCCTGAGATATTGATCTTGGTTGTCCAAATAAATCAATACTTCCGGGAAATTTGATAATATCAGTGTACTGAGATATCTTACTTGGACCAGGAATTTTTTCATAACCTACTGGCACGACAACTTGAAAACCCTCGGTTGTAGTAACGGTTGTTTCTGTTTGAGCTGACACAGGAAGCGCTACAGCTACCATACTAAACGCTATAACAAATGAAACTGTTGCAAGGGCTAATTTTTTGAAAAAAGACATATGTTTTTAATTTATGTAATTAAAATTTTAATTTCCAGCTTTGGACCTTTATATTTTACAAGGGTCAGTTAGGCTGGAAGCTTGACCCTTTGTAATAGAAGACGCTAAATTTTTTTTATTATGACTAAAAAAACCCGTTTATTTACGGGATTCTTTATTGAACTGAAATAAATATTTATTCAGTTAAAATTACTTTATCTATTGTATAGATGATTCCATTGTTCGCAACAATATCCTGCTGCACAATTTTAGAATCCCCTACCTTTAAGCCATCTTGCAAACTAATTAAGAGATCTTTTTGATTTAAATTCTTAAGGTTTTGCGCCACTTTAAAATCTGAAGATAAATAGGCTCCGTCTACTATGTGATTTTTTAAAACATCAATCAAAAATTCTTTTTGATTTACGATCCTAAGCATCGTACTGGTTGATAACTGATTAAAAGCCTTATCAGTTGGAGCAAAAAGAGTATACGGCCCACCGTTAAAAAGAATGTCTTCCATGCCAGCCTCTTTAAGCGCTACAAGAAATATTCTCAGATTCTTGTTATCACCAACTTCTTCAACTATGTTTTTTGATGATGTACTGTTTAATGGAGCCAAATATTGCCCAATTCCATTATTATTTGACTGGCTTTCTAAAGCAATATTATCCTTTTCAACAAGATAAATTATGCCCAGACCAGCGATAATTATTACAATAATAACCGCTAAAATTATAATTAATGCCTTCATTTCATTATTTTTTTATTTTTAATTTTACAATGAAAGGAGCACCAGTTGTATTCCAGTGCTCCTTTCTAAGCCCCCTTAACCGCTACCCCCAACAAAAAATTGGAGATTTGCGAACTAAGGCTAGCCTTCGAAATTGCGAAAAAATAAAGAACATAGATTATAGTACCTCTCACTTATTAAATAAATATTAACTATTATATAGCGGGCGTACCTCCGGCTGCGCTCATAAGAGCGCCTATAATAAACGCCGTTATTGCATAAGCAGCAAAAATTATAATAAGGCCAATAATTGCATTTATAAAAGCGCCTCTTGCTTTCTTTTTTTTATCTTCATCCTCTCCTGCCAACATCCACTTAAGTCCGCTAATAAGTATCATTAAAACAACTACAACAATAACTATAGCCAAAAAAACGCGTACCAGCCTCGAAATAAAGGCGAACAAATTAACATTTGGCAAACCAAAAGTCGATGCCCATAAAAGTCCGTAGTTTATCGGATCTTCCGTCGGAATATTTTGCGCATACACAAAGCAAGGAATAAAAAGAGTAGCCAAAAAGGCGAACAAAAATAAATTCTTTTTATTAATTTTTTTTTTCATTTTTTTAAATTTCTATCGTAAAGGCGCTTCAACATTAATTTCTTTTTTTGCCATCTCCTCTAAAGATTTTGCTGTCTTTTCTTCTTCTCTTAAAATATCGCCTATTTTATCCGCTGCATCTTTATCTCCCAAAAGATCAGCAAACTGTTTAATGGCATTGTAAGAAGCCATTTCATAGTGCTCAACTTTTGAAGCTGAATCAACGATTGCCACATCCATTACGTCACGATCAACATCTTTTCTAAGCATTTCTTCACCCTCACTAATTATTCCTTGCATTCCTTTACACTTTTTTCCCTTTACTTCTTCCCCCATACTTTCAAGAATCTGCTTAACAGTTTCTGCTTGTTGCTTTGTAGTTTCAAGATGATCATGCAAAGAAGCCTTTAGTTTATCCGAACCGGCTTTTTCAGCCATTTTATGAAGAGCATCTACCAATTGTTCTTCCGCGTCTAGCATATCCTGCAGTTGACTTACATATAACTCTTTTATTGAATCTATTTTTGACATCATATAATTTATAATTATTTTTTACCTTATATTAGACGGATTAAATCGGAATTAATTAACTAAACAAAAAAACTTATAACCCAGTCCATTTTATATTCTTTTGGCAATTCATCATCAGAGGGAAGTGAAAGGATTTTAGCTTTATTGTTTTCCTTCCACAGCCACGACAGAAGAGGAAGATTTTTAGATTTTTCTAAAGCTTCCTGAACCTGAAAATTATCCATCATCTGAGGCTGAAGCATTAATTCATCGCCTTCTTTGAGCAGATGGGAAGAGATGTTATGTTTTTTTCCATTTAAATTAAATTTGCCATGGGAAATCAATTGCCTTGCATGAGCCCTGCTAAGACTAAAGCCCAACCTAAATACCACGTTATCAAAACGCGTTTCAAGTTTTCGAAGCAACGAAATAGGTGGATTTGTTTCTCTAAGCGCTTCCTTGGCATATCTTCTTAATTGCCTATCCAATACACCGTAAACAAATTTAACTTTTTGTTTTTCTTCCAAACGCAAACCGTAAGGAGATTTTTTCCTCATTTTTTCTCCTCCTTCGATTAATCCGAATCTTTTTTCATATTTTTTTCTTGGACCGGTATATCTAGCCATTTTTAAAATATTTCTTTAAGTCCGTTAGGCATTAGTGACTTTATTTTTTCAATTTCTTCATCTCCAATTAAATCTCTAAGTGAATCAAGGACTGCTGAAAATAATGTTTCCAAATCTTCTACGGTGTATGGCAGTTGAAAAGCAATATTTTGCAAAAATTCTTCCCTATTATACTTAATGGGATTTTCTTCAAATTTCCAACCTTCTATCAAAATTCCTTTTATAAATAAAGGAAGCTGAGCACTGAACTTTATAACCATATCCGGACTCATTCTGTCGCGAAGTGAATGCAAAACTGCTCTAAGCGCTTGATATGCTTGATTTTTCCTATCTTCCCATCCCATTTTATCTTCAATATTATGCAATAACTCATTTGTTTTTTGCAGCGATGGTTCAAAAATATTATCCATATGTTTTATTTTCATTATTATATAAAATGATTAAAAAATAATTATTATTGTTACAATAAAAAAATCCGCCATATTGGCGGATTTCTATAAAAGTTTACTCTTTACTCTTTTCCCATTTTTTCAAAAGCTCTAAGTATTTCTAACGGTACTGCAAAAATAACCGTGTTTGATTGGTCAGAAGAAATATCGTTGATTGATTGAAGTGTTCTAAGGTGTAATGCTCCTGGAGATAGAGCCAAAATACCGGCAGCCTTTGCCATATTTTCAGCGGCAGCAACCTCTCCTTCGGCTTTAATAATTACAGATCTTTTTTCACGCTCAGCCTCAGCTTGTTTTCCGATAGTTCTCTTCATTTCTTCGGGCAACTGCACGTCTTTCAATTCCACATTTATAACTTTTATCCCCCAAGGATCAGATGCTTCATCGACAACCTTCTGGATTCTTGCTGAAATCTCATCCCTATTACTTAATAATTCATCCAAACTTACTTCACCGGAAGCGTTCCTCATAGTTGTTTGCGCGAGCTGTGAAACTGCGTAAGAGAAGTTCTCGACTTCAATAACCGCCTTAGCAGCATCACTTACCTTGTAGTATATAACCGCATTTATCCTTACTGAAATATTATCTTTTGTAATTGCCTCTTGATCGGGCACATCTACCGCCTTAACCCTGATATCGACTTTTTCCATCTTTTGAATATTCAAGAAAGCAAAAATCCAACTAAGTCCTGGATTTCTTGTTCCCACATAACGTCCAAATGTGAAAACCACACCTCTTTCATACTGATTTATAACCCTTAAACCGGATACTATTATTATCAGAACAATAACTCCAATAATAATGAGAGCTGTTGACATAAATTTCTAAATTATTGATTATACATTAACTTTAAATCAATTTAAGCTTTTAATCAAATATTATCCAATTTAATTCTTTTCAGATTACTAATAGCCGGATTGTCCAAAACCCTTCCCATTATATCAAATCGCGATCCATGGCAAGGACAATCCCAGCTTTTTTCATTTGAATTCCACCTTACAACACATCCCATATGCGTACAAACAGCCGATAAGGCATAAATTTTGCCATTTTCATCCTTATAAACTGCTATCTTTTTACCCTGATGACTAAAAATCTTGCCTTTACCAGCAATCAACTTGGAAGGACTGAACTTTCCTATCTTAATTATTCTATCACTATATCCTTTGATTACATTTTTTCCCAATTTGCCTAGCTTCTGCAATGAAGGTGGATTTGTTCTTGATAGTGAGTACAGTTCTTCCCATTCGTTACTGTTGCCATTTATTAGGTCAGTTAAAATTTTTGCCGAAACAATACTTGAAGTCATCCCCCACTCCCCAAAACCCGTTGCTACAAAAAAACCTGGAGTCTTCATCCTGCTTATAAAGGGCACTCGATCAATGGGAAAACTGTCCTGGGCGACCCACTTGTATTCAAATTTATTTGCCTGAAAATTTTCTTTAGCTTCTTGTTCCAAGTTTAAATAGTAATCCTTTCCATTTTCTCCGGTAATATGATCTTGTCCGCTAATAATCAACCATTTACTATTTTTTGACTTGTGAGGACGAAATGACAGCCTTGATCCATCTATACTTATGTACATTCCAGGAGAAAATCGTTTACTGCTTTTTGCTGCCAAGGCATAAGACCTGATCTGATTCATTTTTAAAAATATGCGATCTTTATCATAAACAGGATAGTTAGTAGCTATAACGACTTTTTTTGCACTTACTGAACCATTTTTTGTTATTAGCTTGATTTTATCTCCCGCAATAAATTTGATCACTTTACTATTTTCATAAATCCTACCCTTGTTTTTAGTTATACGTTCCGCTAACGCATTAATAAATTTTTTTGGATGGAAATAGGCTTGATTATCAAAAACAATAGCTCCTTTATGACTGAAAGGTATGGTTGGTTCCTTTTTTTTGAATTTTGCAGGTAAACCGAGGCTTATAGCGGACCTTACTTCCTTTTTTATATTTTCAACACCCTTGTCGGTAACAGCATAACAAAAAGCAGGAGCTTTCAAAAAATCACAGTCAATTTTTTCTTCTGCAATAATTCTCTCATACTCTCTGATCGCCCATTGATGAGAATTAGCATACATCTGAGCTTTCTCTTTGCCAAAATACTTGATTAAAAAATTATATTTCAAATCATGCAAAGAAGTTATTTTGGCCGTAGTATTACCGGAAGTTTTGGAACCGATCTTTGAGGCTTCTAATACAGTAACTTTAAGTCCTTCCAGAGACAGAAAGTAACCAATACAAATACCTGCCAAACCTCCTCCTACTACTGCGACATCCGCTTTTTTTTCCGCCTTTAACTCAGGATAATTTGTCTCTTGTGAAGTGTCGATCCACAATGATTTAATTTCTTTAGGTAGCATGTATTTAATATTTACTTAGTTATTTCTTTTGGGGCTTACCTTTCCTTTTTGTTTTTGCCATATCTCTCAAATCCTCTTCAGACATGCTTTTATACATGCTCTTAGAAGAGCCTTTTAGGGATTCCTTTTTCCTCTCTCCTCTTTTAGCTGATAAGGCAACACCTGCCGCCATCTGCTGTTTTTTTGATTTTGCTTTTGGCATATGATGATTATATAAATACTAGATTAAATTATACTTAAAATTACTATTGACTTTTTCTGCTAATTTCATATAATATTATGGTTCTTTACAACAAAGAGGAGAAAAGAAATGAGCAGCATAAGGATTTTTAAGTTATTTGGAATTGAAACGCGCATTCATGCCATTTCAATAGGCCTCATCATATCCTATGCAGTGGTTTTCATTAGTTCTGAAAATATTGCAAAATACTTCATGTTTGTAGGCGGAATTGCTATTTATATCATGGCCCATGAATATGGCCATGCTCTTATGGCTCAATGGTTAGGCATTAAAACAGAGAAGATTATACTAACCCCTATTGGAGGCGTGGCATTATTTGACAAAGAGATTAAAGATATAAGTCCCATAAAAGAGCTGACAATAACAGTCGCAGGGCCAGTGATAAGCGCGATATTAATAATTTTAGGATATGCAGTTCATAGCTTCTATCCCAGTATCTATAGCAGTCATGTTATAAGGTACAACTGCGCGATTTTCATTTTCAATCTAATTCCTGCCTTTCCCATGGATGGAGGAAGAATTTTGAGATCTGCACTTGCCATAGCACTAAAAAACAAACTCAAAGCAACTATAATTGCTTGCGCAGTTTCCAAATTTTTCCTTTTTATTTTAGGAATTTTGGCCATTATTAGTTTGAATTGGTTTTTACTGTTAATAGTATTTATATTACTAGTATCAGCAAATGCCGAACTGCAGACGCAACAAAAAATAGAAGAAAAGAAAACAGAGCAACTAACGGCTTAAGAATTTAACAAACGCCTTCTTATAATTTAGAAGGCTTTTTTTATTATATAAATTTAGATATTTTTCAATGCTTCAGACAGTCTGAAGCATTGAAAAACAACCCGTAAAATACAAAAAAACAGATCAAAAAACACGTTTTATTACAAACGTGTTTTTTAATTAAAGTAAGGCTTGCCCGAAGGCCAAAACTACTTATTGCGATTCGTAAATCTTCAGATTCCATGAATGTTCATTTGCTTCTGTCGGTTTTAACCAATCTTGCCGATTAAAAAAATTTGTTGACGGTCCAAGTGAAACTACCTTAATATTTTTTGTTTGTGCCAATTGTCTTAATTTCTCATTTACTGCCTCAAGTGTCTGGCGAGTAAATGGATTAAATAGAAAAAACACTGTGCCGTCTCTGTAATCTTGTTCCAGTACATTGCCTTGAACAAATTCCAAATTATCGATGTTAAGATTATTTTTCACAGCAATTGATTCCGCAACTCTTTGAGGAACGATTTCTATCCCCTTACATTGCGCGCCCGTTGCCAAGGATGTGTAAATTGGCACGCGTCCAAAACCTGAACCCAAATCATACAAAACATCAGAATCATTCATATTAAGTTCTCTTACCATAGTTCTGATCAATTCGTATGTCGTCCAACAAGTGTCACCGCCACCCTGCCAAAATTCTTCATTAGGATATTGCTCACGTAATTGTATGTAATTAGTGTTTCTTTCGGCTTCTTCTGTTTTGATTCCAAATACATCATCTAAAGCTAGATCATTAATTGGTTCTTCTGAATTTTGCAATTTAATTATTAAGTCTCTAATAATTTCCGGCTTTTCTTTAACCAATCGATGTATCGCTTCTTTGATTTTTCTCTGTGTATCTTTTAAAACTTGCATCTCATCAAGATGAAAGCGTCTTCGCATTTCATTCAATTCAGGATATTGTATAAATAATTGCTCCCTATCTTCTTGTGGTTGTGCAAGGAAAGTGTCAACATTAAAAATATCTATTCCAAATTCTTCCTCAAAAGACATGTATCGTCCACCACGCAGTCGATCATTTCTAAATCGATATTCTAGACAGGCAGAATACCATGCTTCAGAAATGCACCTAACATATTGTCGTGCCGTTTCTTGATGAATCATTAAATCTGCAAGTCCTTTCTCATTAAATGATTCTTGCGATAAGTGCGTGATTTCTCCAATTTTTTGCCAATTAGAATGGTACCTTGCGACTATACTTTGGGCTTCTTCTAAGGTTTGTGGTCTAGTATTACTAAGAGCCTCAAAAACTTCAATCTTATCAAGCGTATGAGTAAACGGCTGATCAATACCTATTCTTTCTCTTTGCCAATAATATTTTCTCAGAGCTTCAAAAATTCTAGGCATTTCTTCTTGTTCGGTAATCTCTGGCGTTTTGGATGCATTATCATGTTTGCCGATTGATAAATCTGCTGTTGAAAATCCTTCTTTCATATTGTTATTTAAGTCAGTAATGAATTAATTTTCGTAACGATAGACGAAGAAATATCTTGTTCACCTTCTAAATTAGGTTCAAAATTTACTTCTTTCATAATTTAGGGCATTGGTCCTAAAAGAAAAACATACATTTTAGTTAACATTTCGACACATAATAAGTTGCACGCCTCACAGATATTAATTTTATCTGTTTGCTCTTTTTTTTCAAAAAATTTCAAAGGAACTCAAAAAAATATATTTGAAAATTTCATTTAACATTAATCTAAGTTCTTTGACTGGAAGAAAACGAATTTGAAAAATGTCCAACCGATTCCTGTTATGAGCTATTTAAGACCAATATCTGAGCCTAATTATGAAAAGGCAAACCAAAAAACCAGCGAGGTTAAATATAAATTTATTTTTCCATGTTTTTATACATATCCCAAATATCATCTCTAAGATTTTCAAAAAGCGCCTTTT
>CAYGKC010000008.1:0-37850 GCA_964350585.1 uncultured Gammaproteobacteria bacterium | reverse complement strand
GAATAGTGTTTTATTTAGTAAATTTAATAATTATCAACAACTTATACACTTTTAATCTTCTAAGTATATGTGTACTTGTGTCCTGCTCCTTTTTATATTCATTTCAATAATTGCGTCAAAAAATATAATCAATAAAAATGGGCCCGTTAGAACAAGCGCACTTATTGAAAATATATTAAAATGTAGTCATATGGCACAAAAATCAACAAAAACACTAGTTGAAAAATCTCTTTGCCTTGACATTTCTCAACTGGACAAAAAGCTTTTATATTGCATTTATGACAGTAGCAACAATCCCGAAGAAAAAAGAGGGTTGCTTAGCCTATTCAATGGAGTTAATAAAGTATTGATAAGTTATTCATTTTTTGTAAGTACGCATGCGATTGATCTGGAGATTACTCTTAGTGACGGCACCACCAACTATCAATTTATAGACATTGAAGCAGTAAAGATCAATTACGGAACAAGGCCATTCTTTGTTTGCTCACAATGTGACAGAAGAGCAAAAAAACTTTACCTAACAACTAAATATAAATTTTTCTATTGCCGTAAATGTCAAAATCTCATCCATGAATCAACAAGGATAAAGTCTACGGCCTTTCATGGACTATATTATTCCCTCTTCCGCTACAGAAAAGCGTGGGAATATTATAATAGACTAAAAATGATAGCCTATAACGGCAAACAAACAAGAAGAGCAAGGATCACCTTAAGACTTGGTCATATGGCTGATAAAAATAAAGAGCTGATAATGAAGTACCTGAATTCTCAAAGGATTTAGACGATTAAATTTAAAATAACGCTACTGCGTAAAACAGAACGATAGACATTCCCAACCTTAATATATAATTATAAAAAAATGGAAAAAAATTTACATAATTCTTGCCTAACAACCAATCAGTATAAATTTAAAATAATAAATGATTTGATAAATTTTTATAGACTAAACCAATCCCTAAACCCAAATAAAAGTAAGGAATTAGTACTAAATCATTGCCAACTTGAGAAAATGGGATTTGATACTGAAAAGCTGGAAGAAATAGCAGATGGCTTATCTTTAATACAAAGAGAATGCGGTTTAATAGATAAATTTATATTTATTGATCCTTTTGACTATCCCTATCCTTTACAATTTGCAATTGAAGAAAATTTACCGCAATTCCCAGGCCATTTAATAATTACTTTTACCAAAGAATTTGAAAAAGAAGCTGAAAAAATACTGCTAAGTCTTAAAAATACATTAGGAATTGATGGCGGGGGAAAAATTAATATATTTTTATCTTTATCTGATTTTAGTTTAAGAACTAATGAAAAGGATAATTCTAGTTTAAAATATATCCCAGGAACAAATAGAAAAAAATTACTTCGTCATTTGTATTCCAGTAAGGGCAATAAGGGTATTAAGGCAAAAGAATTAATAGAAATTGGTTTATATAAAAATTATCAACTTCTAAGTGCTGCAATTAGAGAAATAAATGAACTATTCAAATCGAATCTTAACAAGACTAAAAAATTAATAATAAATGACAATGGCTATAAAATAGATTATTCAATCTATAATCTTATAGAAACTGATGACTAAACAAGCACAAAGTGTTGTTGTTACTTGTTGTTAATAATGGTAAATAAAATGGCTGATATCGGCCATTTTTATTTTATTAAAAAACAACTAAATGCTAAATGATTTAAGCCTTTTTATGGATTAAACTAAGTATGTCATACCCATCTCGCTGTCTCGAGAGTCGAAGTGACATTAAATAAATAGCGACGGCAAGACAGACCAGCGGATACCTCAACTCATGGTAACGTCCAAAAAGGACCAAAACGCACAATCACAAAATCACAAATGATCAAATAATAATGGTGAAATAATCAGGACAAGTAGGCAAGGACCAGTCTGAATATAATATCCTTATCAACATTGTTACCAAAGTTAGGAAACGCATGGTTGGTGGGGCATATGTTAACTTAACAACAATTATGAATTACAAAACACGTTTTAAGGGATTAATAAGAATAGATCCTAAACAAAGAAATTGGCTTAATAATCAAAAGCCATGCAAAACTATGGCGGGCTTTTTAGACATTATAATAAATAACTACAAAAAAACATGGAAAAACGAGAAGAAGAAACTTTGTGCCAAATATGTAAAAAAAGAATTGCACGACCCAGACAATGGGCCTGCAAATACTGCGAAAACAGATTAAGCGCAAAAGATTTCAACCAATACTTATTGGATCATTTATTAGATAAATAGAGCTCAAAAATAATTAACGATGCAAACATCAAGCAACCAAAAAAATATTTTTACCAATGAACAAGTCGAAAGCCTTGCTGTATTTTTTGGTGTGCTTGAGAAGATTAACCGCCGCCTATTATGTCAGGATTTTACCATGATTAATGGCATTTTGACTCCTGCAGAATCAAAGTCTGACAAATCTTTTGACCCTAACAATTTAATCAGCTAAAATAAGATTATGTCAAAATATCCCCATCAAAATCAATATCTGATCTATTGCAGAAAAAGCTCTGATGATGCCGAAAATCAACAAAATTCTCTTCCATATCAGGTTGAGGCTGGTTTAAATTACTCAAATAGAAATAATCTGCCAATCGCCATGACTTGTAATATAACTGGTTTATGTAATGAAGGTATTATTCAAGAGTCTCATAGCGCTTTTAAAACCTCCAATATTAAAATTAATATAAACGGCACAGTAACCTATAATATTGAAAGGCCGAAATTTCAACGATTAGTTTCAATGCTATTAAATAATGAGATTAAGGGGGCCATTTTTCTTTGTTGGGATCGAGCAAGTCGAAACGATCAAGACGCTATGATCATACAACAACTTATTAATAATGGTTGTGATATACACTTTGTTTTGGCCAATTATGACAAAACAAGCTCAGGAGCTCTACATATGGATATCGATGGGATGTTCTCTAAACACTATTCCAGAGTCGTTTCTGAAAAAGTTAAGGCTGGCAAGGACAAAAAGGCCAAGGATGGCTATTGTACCTATGCAGCTCCCATTGGCTACCTTAATAACGGCTCGGACAGAAAACTGATTGATTATAATAAATCATCACTCGTTAAAAGATTGTTTGAACTATATGCTGGTGGTGGATGGAGTTTAAGCCAATTGGCAAAATGGGCTAATGAACAAGGCTTAACAACAAGACCGTTAAGAAAACGACGCACATCTGAACAAATACTGGATTCTGAATTCAAAGTTAGAAATATTCCTCAAACCTGCCAACCACTTAATGCAAAATCGATAGAGAAAATACTTAGTAATCCTTTTTATATTGGCAAAATGAAATACTTGGGACAGATTATTGATGCAATCCATGAACCACTTGTCAGTGTTTCTATATATAATCAAGTACAGGAAATTTTGAAAAAAAATAATTGTCGGGGCGTTTATTATGTAGATAAAGAATTTTATACATACAGAGGATTAATTAAATGTGATTGTGGAAGAGTTTATTCACCATATACAAAAAAAGGTATTAACTATTATACCGCCAAGTGTAAACCATTTTGCCATAATCCAAAAAAGAATTTGCGAGAATCAGACATTGATTTAGCTGTAATTAATTTTTTGGAGAAGGTATCTTTTAGTGATGAAGAATTAGCTGAGTTGGAGATTAAATTAAAATCCAGTCTTAATGTTTTTCATCAAGAAAGAAACTCCGAGTTAGCAGATCTACAAAATGAGCAACGACGAATATTTGGAGACATCCAATATTTGGAAAATAATAAAATTACTCTTCTTAGGTGTGGCACAATGACTCCTGATGGCTATTGTGAAGATTTGAATAGGTTAAAAACACATTTAGAAAGGGTGAAGGAAAAAATGTCTCAATATCAAGAGAATATTGAAGAAATGAGCCGATATATATTTATGATTTCCGAACTGTTAAAAAATGCTAAAGTAAGCTATGAAAATGCCATTGATTCAGAAAAGAAAGAAATAGCCCTTAGTATGTTTTCCGAACTCACTATTGATGATGGTATTGTTACTAAATTTAATGCAAAAGACGGCATTGCTGCCGTCCTTAAACTACATGATTTATCTTCTTGTGGGCCGGGAGGGATTCGAACCCCCGAAGGCGAAGCCAGCA
Organism: uncultured Gammaproteobacteria bacterium; assembly: GCA_964350585.1. Classification (GTDB taxonomy): domain Bacteria; phylum Patescibacteriota; class Patescibacteriia; order 2-01-FULL-39-33; family 2-01-FULL-39-33; genus JBAYJM01. The sequence goes on along the minus strand of CAYGKC010000008.1, from coordinate 33,718 downwards.
GATTTACAGTCTGCCCCTGTTGACCGCTTAGGTACCGACCCATGGAGCCGTTGTGCGGATTTGAACCGCAGACCTACTCCTTACCATGGAGTTGCTCTACCAACTGAGCTACAACGGCAACTATTTATGAAATAGCTTGACTACAGAATATTAGCAATAAATTCAGATTTTTTCAATAGTAAATTGAAGCTCCTCTAATTTTCCATTTTCAGGATTTATCTTTTTTAAATGGTAGAACATTTGCTTTGCCAAATCCTTATCTTTTAACTTAACGGCTAAATCAATTATTTTATCCAAATATTTAGGGTTGTTAGGTTCAATTGCGTTTGCCTTCATATAGCTATCAAGAGCTTTTTCTTTATTATCAAGCATTTCATACACCTTAGCTAAGTCACAATAATATGCTGCCACTTTAGGATCGATTTCCAAGGAATTTAAGAGCTCTGTTTCTATTTCTTGCAATTTGCCATTTTTAAAATGACCTCTTTTTTTGGCCGGAACCGTAGCTAAAATATATAATCTGATTAAATACTTATAAATTTCTTCTGCCTGATCAAAGCACTTATTGTCAAAATAAAGTTCACCAAGAGCCTCATAAGCCTTAACATTCTTTTTATCGGTCGATATTGCTTCAATAAGCTTTTTTTCGGCTGCAACAAATTCCTCTTTTCCCATCAACTGCCTACCTTCTTCAACTATTTCCTCAACACTTTGAGCCGGTTTTTCTTTGTTTACCTCACCCTTGAGTTTATAATGAGCTTCCATTGCTGACACCTTTTCTTTTAGTTTCAAAAAACTAGATGACATTGATTTGAACTTAGGCGTGACAAGTTTATTAAATTTCTTCTTAAAATTGTCACCGCTTCTCTGCAATTTTGCTTCCAATATTTTTACTTTAATAGCGCCTTGTTTTGCATTCGGCATAGAAGTAATGTCCAAATTTTTTAAATCGGGAAACTTCTTGATAATTACGTATGCCAAATATGATGCGGAAATAACTATTATAATTGACAGTATTATGACAGAAAACATATTTTAAATTTTATCTGATCCAAGTATCTTAATTTTATTAGATACTTCTTTTATCATTGATTCGATTGAAGGAGTTAAAATTTTCCTTGGATCGTAATAATTTATTTTATTAGATAAAGTCGTTTGCAAAGATTTTGTAAAAGCAATTCTTATATCAGTGTCTATATTTATAATTGAAATTCCGGAATCAATAGCCTTTTTTAAACTTTGCGGGTTATTTCCGGATGCGCCATGAAGCACTAACGGCTTATTTGCCATTTTATTTATCTGCCTAATTCTTTCATAATCAATTTTTTCAATACCCTTAAAACATCCGTGTATCGTCCCAACTGATACCGCTAAAGTATCGACTTTTGTCTTTTTGACAAACTCTTTAACTTCTGCAGGATTTGTCATTAAAGATTTTAGATCTCCTGGCAGATTATTTGCCGATATGCCTTCTTTTCCTGCCATAGCTCCTAACTCTCCCTGAATCCAAACTCCCCTATCATGCGCATAATCAGCTATCTTTGCGGTCAATTCAATGTTCTTTTCAAAAGGAATTTCTGAACCGTCAAATTGCACCGAAGAAAATCCGTAAGCGATACATTCCTTTATTAAATCAAAATCTTTGCCATGATCTAAGTGAAGCGCAATGGCTACATTTTTGCCATCAGTTTCAGAAATTGATTTAACCATGGCAACTAATGTTTTTAAACCTGCATACTTTATGGTTGACTCTGATGATTGGATAATCACCGAAGATTTCTGCAAGCTTGCTGCTCGAATTATCGCCAACGTTACTTCCAAATTCGACGTATTAAACGCTCCTATGGCTAAACTTTTTTTTCTGGCTCTTGGTACAATTTTTTTAATATGAACTAACATTTTTTTATTGTATATTTTTAACAATATTAGTAAATTCTTCGCAACTCAAACTTGCTCCGCCTACCAGAAAACCTTTAATTTTACCAGTTTTATAAAGATCCAAGGCAGAAACACTATCAACACTGCCACCGTATAATATCCTTACATTATTGGCTGCTATTGTCAATGGCCAAAGATCAGTCACCTTTTGGTAAATTAAGTCAAAATGTTTTTTAGCATCATTTACGTCGAGTGATAATCCTGTGCCAATGGCCCAAATAGGTTCGTATGCTATGGCTATTTCTTCTTTAGGCATTAATTCTATTTTATCTAATGCTTGAGTCAACTGATTCCATAAAATATTCTCAGTCAGTCCCTGCTGTTTCTGTTCTGCTGTTTCTCCTATACATAAAACAGGTACGATTCCATTATCAATGCACAAGGAAATTTTTCTCTGCAACTGATTATCTGTTTCATTAAAATATTTTCTCCTCTCACTGTGACCAATTATTGAAAACTTGCATCCGAGCTCCTTTATGCTTCTGATTGATTCTTCGCCGGTAAAAGCACCTCTCTCATCCCAAAATATATTTTGTGCACCCAGGAAGATATTAGGCTTATTAATAACTTCCGATACATTTGAAAGTGCAGAAAAAGACGGACAAAGAACAATTTCTGTTTTTTCGCCTCCTAAACTATTTTCCATTTGCAAAGCTAAATCAACCGACTGTTTCGGAGTTAAATTCATTTTCCAATTAGCAATTACTAAATTTTTCATTACCAAATATAATTATTATAAACCCAGTAAGCAATACTTTTTGTGTCATTAAACCGAGTATCTGATCCAGAACTGCCCAAAACCACAATAATTGTCTTGTCACCATCTTTGTTTGTCACCTTACTTGCAAAACAGTATCCAGCTGAATCCAAATAACCTGTTTTACCTGCTAAAATTCTATAACTATCATTACCGTAACCAAAGTCATCGCCAAGAATTTTATCAGTAGCCACTACACTTCTTTTAATCTTATTATTCGCGACTTCAAACTGGTAGTTTTTCAAACCGACTACTGATGATATTTCATCATGATTGAAAGCCTCTTTCGCCAGCTTTAAAATATCAGAAGCGGTAGATTTATTATTATTATTCAATCCTGTTTCATCGGCAAAAATAGTTTGTGTCATGCCAAGATCTTGCGCCTTGTCATTCATTTTTTTTATAAATTCCTCACTTGTTAAACCGGTAGATCTGACTAAAGCCGCAGATCCTTCGTTTGCAGACGCGATAAGCATTACACTGAATAAGTCTTTTACCTTTACCCTTTCTCCTTCAAAAAAATATGCCCTGTTTCCAGCCCTATAATCATCTTTTGTAATGATTATTTCCTTTTCCATATCAGGATTTGTTTCTAAAAAAACCAAGGCTGTCATTAATTTTGTTATGCTGGCAATTGACCTTACTTCTTTTGAATTTTTTTCATAAAGCAGTTGAAGAGTATTTTCATCAGCTGCAGCCAGACTTTGCGCAGATACTTTTACACCGATGCTTGGAGAAACTTTTCTTTGAGGAGAATACACATTACTGATTTGAGCATTCTCTTGAGATACGTTAATCTGTGGTTGGTTGGATGTAAATTGAGACAAAATAGCTGCTAAAATTAAGTTTGCAAGTATTTCAATCATTATTTTAATTCATTATTATCTATTGTAATTGTTTCTGAAATGTTTTCTTCGGAAGAACCCACAATTCCCTCTAAAAGCTTTTCTAAATTATTATTCCTATTTAGGCTCTCAAAATCCGGAAGTTCCTCAACCTTTGTGATTCCCAGGTATTTCAAAAATTCGAAAGTTACACTATAAACAGTAATTTCTCTTGACTTATCTTCTTTAGCTTCAATTAATCCTCTCATTAACAAATTTCTTAAAATAAGCCCGCAATTTACTCCTCTGATTAATTCCAACTCTGCCTTTGAAACAGGACCTCTATAAGCTATTATAGTTAAAGCCTCAAGTGACGGCTTGGTGAGCTCCCCAGTTATTTCTGCCTTTATAAATTCAGATATAACTTCAGAAGAATCACCAGCTGTTGCCATCTGATATTTATTATTGTTTTTTAAAATAACAATACCTGAATTGCGCTCTTGGTATTGAGCATACAGCTCTTCTAATATTTTTTCTGCCTCTGATGCATCAATACTATTGATTTTTGCAATTTCACCAATTGCCAGAGGCTTATGTGAAATAAACAACAACGATTCAATTTTATTTTTTATTGCTTCCATTTAAAATTTTTGAACTATTATTTCATCAAATATTGTATCTTGATTAACCAAAGCCTCTCCGTTTTTAATCAATTGCAACAAGGCCATAAAATACACAACCACTTCTCCTTTAGATTTGGCCTGAGATATAAGAGATCTAAAAATAATTTTTTCTGCGCTTTTTAAATTATTCCTCATGCTTTCAACAACATCATTTAAACTTACAGTTTTTTCCATTATTTTCTGCGGCAATCTTACAATATAATCAATTCTGTTTAAAATATTCTCAAAAGCATTTCTTAGATCACTTGCTTCACAATTTTCCGGTGGAGAAAAAGCGGGTTCAAAATTTAGAACGATCCTTTCGCGAGTAAATACGAAATTCTTTTCCTTCAATATAGACTCAATTTTTTTTGTCGCTAGGAGATACTGCTTATACATTTTAAGTTGCATCTCGAGTTGATCCGCACTGTCCTCTTCATCTTCAACGTTAGCGGGTATAACTGACTTTGATTTAATAATTAAAAGCTTGGTTGCTATAACAAGGAAATCGGCCAGATCCGAAGCGTTAATTTCTTTCAGCTTATCTAGATAAGTGAGATATTGATCCGTAACTTTGGCCAATGATATCTGCGAAATATTCAATTTTTGCTCCTCAATAAGCTTTAATAATAACTCTAACGGTCCACTATACTGTTCTGTTTTAATTTCGTACATTCTTAGTAATTCCTATTATTTCTTCTTAGTGACCTTCTTCTTCGGAACTGTTTTTTTGGCTTTTCCGGTTGCTTTCTTCGATAAATTTTTCTTAGTAACCTTTGCCTTAACTTTTTTCATTTGCTTCTTTGTGGTTTTGGGAATCTTATAACCTCCACTCATGGCTATGTCCGCAACTTTTGCTTCTTCCAACTGAATAAAATCTTTAACCTTCATAAATACACTGTCGGTAAAACTGCCTGCGCTTAAAACTGCCTTCTTGGTAGCAACCATTGTTTTATCCACTACGGTTTCCAGTTTATGCAATTTACCAAAAGAAGAAAGAGCCCCGGGTTTTATCTTTAGAACTTTGATTAATATCTGCTCTTTGGGAATTGAAATACTTTTAGCATTTAAGGCTTTTTTCAGTTTTTCCAGGTGTAACTTTTTATCGGCGGGAATAACAACCAAAACATAAGTCTTATCAGTTTTTACCAATAAGTTTTTAGCTATTTCATTTAAATTTTTCTTTAGAGTCTGTGCAGCATCATAAGCAGTGTAAACTGTCTTATGCACAATCTCTTCATAATCTATATTATTCTTTTTAAGATAATCTTTGAGTGTTTTTGATATTGGCATATTATTGTTTTATTCCAATCGGCATATTATTTAAATTTGTTTCAGATATGCTTTTTGCAAAACATTGGCGCCCGGCTAAATGACTATACCATTCTTCTGCAGCGTGCATTTTTTCATTTTCCGGTACTGCATAAGAAAAGTTTGCACACAGTTCATATTCATTTTCACCTAAAACATTGTATTCATAAGGCTGTTTTGTTTCAGGATCGAAAAGAGATTTGATTTTGGCTTCTTCAATCGTTGGCAACTTTTTATTAGTAAAATAAAAAGAAAGAACATTCGCATTGATTGTATTTAAGTGCTCAACCTTAATCAAATCCATTCTTTTCATTTTAGAAACCTTGGGAGAATCGATAATCAAAAAAGATCCTACTAACGATCCGATTCCAACTACTAAAATAATAATAAAAGCAACAATTGACACAGTAGATTTTTTTGAATATTCTTTACGCTTTAGATCATATCCGAAATAACCGAATATACCCAAAGCTAACAATAATATTATTAAGATCTTTAAAAGGACATTTGCAGTATATTCTCCGTTTAGAAAATTAACAATAAGAGCAACTAGACTACCAATTACAGTTAGAGCAGATGCTAAAAGCATCAAGTAAGTTAGCCATCGGTGTATCCCGCTTGTATTGTTCAGTTTTTGTTTTTGATACTGGGCATGTAAGACAGTTACTACAATCAAAAAAATTGGCAAAAGAATAATTAATGAAGCAATGCCTGCTTTTAAACCGACTTGAACTGAAACATTATAACCATAGTAATAGTTATTTGGCGCAAAGTAATTATCAACAACGTTAAAAAGTATTTTTCCTATGGATGTCACTAACCAGCCAAGAGAAATTAATACCAATAAGTTTAGGAATGCGTCAAGAGCTCCATTGCCTTTTGAAATTGTATTTTGTTTTTCCATATTTATTAAGTTAATTATTATAGCAACCTTCCTTCATTGACTGCGGAAATCCGTAGCTTTCAAGCAAGGTACAACTATAAGCTCCATTTCCATCAAATACAATTTTCCAATTGTTATTAACTTTTGTCGCCAAAAAATAGCCACCGTTTCCGGGACCTTCTCCCAATATTACTCCACCGCTTGCAAAGTTTCCTTCCAATTTACTTATATTTACAACTACTTCACTTGCATTTTTATCGTATTTTTCCACAAAAAGCTGTTTTATAGCCGAATTAGCTGTCTCACTTTCATCTTCTAAATCAGAAACGAAAGGAGTTTCAACTTCTTCATTGTCGTCATTGCTTAAAAAACTCTGAGCATCATCATTCAAAGATTCTGTTTTGAATTGATAATAATCAACAATTTGCTTTTGGATAGCATTTTGCTGGTTAATAACATAAAAAAATAACAACATAACCAAAACAACTAATAAGACCAGGATGACGGTCAACATTAGAAGCCATTTTTTTGTACCTTCCATAGTATTTTTATTTAATTTTTAGTCTGCTATTTCTGTTTGTTCACCAAACAAATTAATTCCTTTTTCTTTAGCTTCTTCAATAACGTCTTCAGCAATCTGGATATGAGTATCTTTCAAAACGTTTTTACTGGCGTAATTAGGGGCATCCATCATAAGATCTCTGTTATCTCCAGTTTTGGGAAATACTATGACTTCTCTTATATTTGGCTCATTGTGCAACAAAGCAATAGTTCTATCAACACCAGGAGCGATACCACCATGAGGTGGAGAGCCATATTCGAATGCTTCCAGCATATGACCGAATCTTGATTCTATTTCTTCTTTACTGACTCCTAAAAGTTCAAAAATCTTTTGCTGAATATCTCTTCTGTGAATTCTGATTGAGCCACTGGACAATTCATTGCCGTTTAGGACAAAATCGTATGCGTCTGAACGCCATTTCAAAGGCTCATCTGGATATTTCTCCATATCATCCTTATTTGGCATAGTAAAAGGATGATGAGAAGTAACTAGTTTCTTTTCTTTTTCACTTTTCTTGAACATTGGAAAATCAATCACCCAACAAAAAGCCAATTCATTTGGATCATTTTTATCCTTTCTTAAATCCGGCTTATCAGAACCGTACTTTTCCATTGCTTCAGAATAGGTCAAACGAGGAAACGGCTTCTGCTGTATTTGTTTTTCAGGATATAACTCTTCCACCAGTTTAATATACATTTCTTCTACTATTTCCAAAATCTCATCTCTTTCAACAAAACTCATCTCCATATCTAACTGAGTAAATTCAGCCTGCCTATCGCCTCTTTGATCTTCGTCTCTAAAACAGCGCGCAACTTGGAAATATTTTTCTGCTCCAGAAACCATAAGTAATTGTTTGAATTGCTGAGGTGATTGAGGTAAAACATAAAACTTGCCCGGCCAAAGCCTGGATGGCACCATAAATTCCCTTGCGCCCTCAGGAGTTCCCTTAGTTAAAATCGGTGTTTCAATTTCCAAAAATCCTTTATCGTTTAAAAAATCTCTAAAAAATTTTATCATCTTGTGCCTCATAACCATATTTCGGGTCATTCTCTCCGATCTTAAATCCAAATAGCGGTATTTTAACCTTAGTTCTTCATTAATTCCAATAGTATCTTTATCAATTTCAAAAGGAGGGGTCTTGGCTTCATTTAGAATTTCCAATTCGGTCGCCAACATTTCGACAGTTCCAGTAGGAATCTTATCGTTAATCATATTCTCAGGACGCGCATTAATTTGCCCTTTGATTGAAACGACATATTCGCTTCGAAGCTTCTGTGCCAATTCATGCGCCTCTTTATTTGAAGGAATAAATACTACTTGTAAAACTCCGCTTCTGTCACGCAAATCAATAAAAATCAATTTACCATGATCTCTTCTGGTATGAACCCAGCCCTTAATAAGAACTTCCTCCCCGATTTTGTTTGTCACCTCCGCTACTGAAATTCTTCCCATAATTTTGTAATTATTTTTTATCGGCAAAAATGCAACAAAGCCATTTTTGCGAATACTTTTAATATATTATACAAAAAATCAATTATTTAAGCAAGCTATTTTAGGTAAAAAATTTATAGAGAAATTCGAAGCTTTTTACCTCTTTTTCTGCCGTGTATTGGATTAATTTATTCAGGTCAAATAATAGTTGTTTTTGGTTTTTGGCTGTAATTTCTGGCTCATATCCAAGCCTTTTCAATAGTTCGAAAATACTTGCATTCAAAGCCAACAAAACTTCATTCTTATTTTGGGCGCCGTCTAACGCACTGTAAAAATCCTCCATAATTTGAAATGTTTTGCCATCGCTTAAAGTAAATTTAATAAGTGAATCAGATACTTCGCAAAAATAAAAAGCCGAAGTGGACTTTAAAGAATTCCCAACAATCGATGGAAATCTGCTTTGGATTTGAGCTGAAGCAATCCTTTCGCAATTCGAACCCTTGGCCAGCATTAAGTTAGCAATACAAAAATAATCCAAGTGAGAATTTAATTTGGAAATTATTTTTTTAGCACCCTTGGCTATGGCGCTAATTTTACCTAATTCTTTTGTGTAAATTACATAGCGTCGATCACATTCGCTTAAGTGATCACGCCGTAAGACTATGCCCTGAGTAAGATATGTCATTTAAATTAATTTTCAATTTTTAATTTCTAATTTACAAATGAGATTTAATTTTGAAATTAACTTAGATTGAAATTAGAAATTATGCAATTTTATCAAGATAATTTTGAAGCACCAACATTGCGGCCACATCATCTTCTTGCCTGCCTGGCGAAAGATCCTGAGCTTGCCTTGTTGAAAATCTTTCATCTAAGTAATCTATTGGGATACTTGTATTTTCATTAAGTTTTTTGGAAAATTCCCTTACCCTTAGTGCTTGCTCCGATTCGTTTCCATTTTTATCAACAGGCAAACCGATAATGATCTTTTCGATTCTTTCTGTAATAAAAATTTTTTTAAGTTCTTCAATAAGATTATTCCATCCGTTGTTCTTTAAAATTATATACGGTAAAGCAACGCCACTTTCGGTATCGGCTATTGCCAACCCCACTTTTGAATCACCGTAATCAATGCCAAGTAGTTTCATAATATTTGCTGTCATTGCGAACGAAGTGAAGCAATCTCATGGCTATATCATTTCCTCATACAAATCTCTCCACTCGCTATTAAAATTATTTATTAAATCAATCTTTCTTTGCCTTGAACCGGCTTTCAACTGTTTCTCTCTAGCTATTGCATCGCTTATTGAATAAAACTCTTCGTAATATACCAACTTATAGACATTATATCTTTTTGTAAAGCAAAAATTATTTTCACTATTTATATGCTCCCAAACTCTTTTTAATAAATTGTTTGTTACGCCAATATATAAAACTTTATTGTACCTATTGGTTAATATATAAATAAAATAGTAATTGCTCATTTTATTAACATGGGATTGCTTCGGTCGCTTAAACTCCCTCGCAATGACATTATAATAATGTTAAAATCTCGTAACCTTTTTGTGTCACAGCAATAGTATGTTCAAAATGCGCTGAAAAAGAATCATCGGCGGTAACTATCGTCCAACCGTCATCAAGCGTATCAACTTCCCAACCTCCGATATTAACCATTGGTTCGATTGCCAAAACCATGCCTTCTTTCAAAATTACCTCCGGAAAACTTTTACTGTAATAGTTTGGGATTTGCGGTTCCTCATGCGCTGAAAAGCCGACTCCGTGTCCTACCAACTGCCTCACGACCGAAAATCCCGCTTTTTCAATTTTATTTTGGATTGTTTTTGAAATATCTGAGAGTTTAACCTCAGGCGCTATCACTTCAATTCCGGCCATCAAAGCTTCTTCAGTTATACTTATAAGTTTTTGGTTTTCTTTTGAAATTTTTCCAACACCTACGCTTTTAGCCATATCCGTGTACAGACCCTTATATTTAAGTCCGCAATCCAAACTGACTATATCGCCGTCTTTTATTACTCTCTCCGGCTCGGGAATACCGTGAACAACTTCATTGTTCAGCGATACGCAAAGAGCGGCCGGATAAGCGTGTTCCGCCCATGCCGCTTTATAATTTTTGAAACTTGGCTCGCCTCCGTATTTTTTTATCAAATCTTCAACATAATCATTCAATTCACCGGTGGTAACGCCTGGTTTGATTTTTTTTATAACCAAATCTAAAACCGTCGCAAGTATTTTACCTCCTTCTTGCAATATTATAAGATCTGTTTTTGTCTTTATTTTTATCATTAATATACTTTATCATAAATATTAAAAAAGATAAATTAAATATAGATTTTTTTATTTAATTTTAGATAATTATTATTGACTTTTTTATTAAAGTATGATATAATTATAAAATAGTCAAGTAGACTAGTTGCACAATTAAAAAAGGAGGCAAGATATGAAAATAGGAATAGTATATCCGATTTTTGCTTTTTGTATTCTTGTAGGCATAGTTTCCTGGATGATTTCAACTCTACTGTTATTTGTGGTAATACCACTAACGGTTGTAATTTTCAGTTTACTCGCTACAATACAGGCAGTAGGTGGCGCAACTCCTACAAGTTATTTGTATTTTACAGGTAGCGCGTTAGGTATTTTCCTTTTCGCACTTATGATAGGAGGCACCTACTTAAAGATTATTGAGAGATACTATTAATTCGTGACACTTTCCTTAGTCGGCAAGCTATCAAAAGATAGCAAGCCGGCTTTTTTTATTATAAAAAATGCCTGCAAAGCGATTTGCAAGCAATATTTTTCACGCAAAAGTACTTATTTTTTAAACCATTTTTTGGGCTTATGCCTGGTACAAGCATAGTCATCTTCATTCATTCTTAAAACATTGGAAATGATCATACTCAACTGTCTTCTTGTTTTGTTACGCCTATCGAAGAAAGTTTTCTTACTCAAAGCAAGATCTACGATGTCTCTTACCGTCATTGCGTCCTTTTCTTCTGAGGGCAATATTCGATCTAGAAATTCTTTTGGATCACTTATTCTTTTTGCAAAGTATTTCCTCCTTGGCTCTTGGACAGAAACCAACTCTTTATCCGCAGGAATTTCTTCCAACTGTTCATCCAATATTCTTCGAAGCTTAAGCAAATTCTCTCGCCGTTTCTGGGCAATTGTGTTTTTTACAGAAACCCTTTCTTCAGTTGTTAAACCGTAAATGGAAACCATTTCTTGCTCCACTATTTCATTAAAATCTTCGGTAGATTCTGGCATTTATTTATCTCCCATGGCTTTGTTTTCTAAGGTGCATATATATATGATGCAAAAAACAACAATTCGTTAATTAAAATAAAAAAAGAACTGCTTTTAACAGTTCTTTTTTTAAAATTTTAAACTTATTCTTTGACTTCAATTTGTTTCCTTAAATCATCAACTAGTTCTTTTACAATTTGCTGAAAAACGCCTTCTATATGCTGATTGCCGTTAATTCTTATCAATTTTCCTTTTTCTTTATAAAAATTTAAAATAGGATCAGTGTTGTCGTGATAAGTTTTTAATCTTTCTTTTATCTTTTCTTCGTTATCATCATCTCTGATAAAAAGAGGCTCACCGCAAGTGTCACAAATTCCATCTTCTTTTGTTGGTGAATATTTTATATGCCAAGTATGGCCGTTTTTACACATTCTCCTACCAGAAATTCTATCAATAACCACTTCATCAGCAACATCAACTAAAAAAACATAATCAATGCCAGCCATTTTTTCCAAGGATTCTACCTGTTCAATTGTCCTTGGATAACCGTCCAGAATATATCCATGAGAACAATCCTCATTAGCTGTTCTGTTAATAACCATTTTAGTGACCATTTCATCAGAAACAAGAATGCCGTTATCTATCAAGTTTGCTATTTCTTGAGACATAGGATTTGATTTGTCCGCCTTAATGTTTCTTAATATATCACCAGTTGAAACATGGGGAATTTGAAAAGTGTTCGAGAGTAATTTAGCCTGCGTACCTTTTCCTGAAGCAGGAGGACCAAACATAATGATTTCAAATGGCTTCTCGTTTTTAAACATAATGTAGATATTAATATTTTATAATCTGTAAATAAAACTTATCTTGACGGCTAATTATATATATTTTAACCTATTTTTTACAACATAAAAAGGGGCGTAAGCCCCCATTTATTATAATTCAGGAATTTATATTTCTTCGTAATCTCTCATTGAAAGTTGAGAGTTAATTTGATTTACAGTTTCAATAACAACAGATACCACGATTAAAAGTGAAGTGCCTCCCACAACTAAATTCTGTGTGCCAGTAAGCTGAGAAGTAACTAACGGCAAAATAGCAATAACACCCAAGAAAAGAGCGCCGGTAAATATAATTCTGTTTACTATTTTTTGCAAGTATTCTGCGGTGTGTCTGCCAGGCCTGATTCCGGGAATAAAGCCACCCTGTTTTTGCAAATTTTCTGATATTTGATCGGGATGGAATATTACCGCAGTATAAAAATATGTAAAAGCGACCACCAAGACAAAATATAAAATGCCATAGATTAATTGGTTCTGAAATACGACAACCACCCACTCTGCAGCCCTGGAAACCCAGACAGTGCTGACATTTACAAAAAATCTGGCAATAGTTGGTGGAAAAATAATTATGGCTACGGCAAAAATAATTGGAATAACACCAGCTTGGTTAACACGTATCGGCAAGTGTGTGTTTACACCGCCAAACATTCTGTTGCCTCTTACTTGCCTTGCGTATGAAATGGGCACGTTCCTTTGGCCTTCTGTTATAAAAACAACTCCGATGATTGTGACAAGAGCGATAACGGCAAAAACAACAATATTTATTATTTCACGCTGATCCATTGTTGCTGCCGTATTTTGCAAAGCTGTAGGCATAGCTGAAACTATACCGGCAAAAATAAGAAGTGAAATGCCATTTCCGATTTTTCTTTCCGTAATCAATTCTCCCAACCACATTAAAAACACAGTGCTGGCAGTGATACTGACTATTGCCATAAACATCTGCCAATTACTGAAATCAGGTAAAATATCTGCCGAAGCTCTTCTTAAGATAGTAATCATTCCATAAGACTGCACTGCTGCCAAAGGAACTGAAAGCCATCTGGTCCATTGGTTAATTTTACCTCGACCGTATTCACCTTCTTTGGATAACTCCTCTAATTTAGGAACTACCATAGTAAGAAGCTGAAAAATAATTGACGAGGTAATATAAGGCGCTACGGCCAACATACCAATGGAAAAGGTCATAAGGCCTCCTCCTGAAAATATATTGATTAAACCCAAAAGTTGATTATTATCAAATAATCTCCTTAAAGCGGATGCATCTACTCCAGGAATTGGAATATGCATAACCACTCGAAAAATCACCAGCATTAACAAAATAAAGATAATGCTTCTCCTTAAATCCTTGATTTTCCAAATTTGAAGAAATTTATCAAACATCGAGATTATAGGTTAAAAGGTTTTATAATAACAATTTAAATTATTTCAGCGCTTCCTCCGGCGTCTTCAATTGCTTTTTTTGCAGAAGCAGTATAGGCATTAGCGGAGACTTTTAGTTTTTTGGATAGTTTTCCGTTACCCAATACTTTAAAAGCAGATTCTTTAGTATCGATTAAACGGACCTTTTTTAAGCCTCTAATATCTACAGTAGCGCCATCAGCAAATCGTTTGTCTAAGGCTTCAATGTTAACAGTAGCAATTTTAGGCTTAATGCTTTTAAATCCTCTTAATTTAGGAGTTCTCAGCAGAGTTTGTTTGAAACCTAAAGCCTTAAGGCCCGATTTTCCACTTCTGGCTTTTTGTCCTTTCATTCCTTTGCCGGAATAAGTTCCTCTTTTACCGCCACGACCAACTCTCTTGCGTGCTTTTGTGGCTCCTTTTGCCGGTGATAAATTTGATAAATTTAATGACATATTTATTTAATTCAATTTTTAGTTTTCAATCTTTATCAGGCAATGCCCTAAATTAAAAACTTAAAATTTTATTTTACTGTTTAATTTCTTCTTTTTCTTTCGCGTTATCGGACTTTTTTCTTTTCTTAAGCTTACCCAAAGCTTTTATAGTTGTCCGAACATTATTAACTTTGTTATTTGTGCCAAGAATCTTTGATACTACGTTCTCAATACCTGAAAGCTCTAAAACAATTCGTGTGGCGCCGCCTGATAAAATTCCTGTTCCTTGAGGAGCCGGCTTCAATAATATTTTTGAAGCACCATCTTTTACATAAACTTCATGCGGTATGGTTCCGTTTACTAATAAAATTCTTACTATGTTTTTTTCTGCCTGTCTAACCGCCTTCTGTACAGCCATAGGCACGTCTTTGGCTTTTGCCAAACCCATTCCAACTCTTCCTTTCTTATCTCCAATTACAACACAAGCTCTGAAACTCATTCTTTTGCCGCCGGCCATTACTCTGGTAACTCTGGCAATATCAATAACAGTCTGAGCGAATTCAGATTCTTCCCTTCTTGGTCTTGCTAATCTTTTTTTATTTTCCCTTTCTTTTGGCATATCTTAAATTTAAATTTTTAAACCAGCTTCCTTAACACCATCAGCAAGAGCTTTTACTCTTCCATGGAATTTAAAGGATCCCTTATCAAAAACAACACGTGATATTTTCTTTTCTAAAGCTTTTTCTCCTAAAATTTTTCCAGCTGCAAAAGCCTTTTCAGTTTTATTCTTACCTTCCTTTATATCAGTATCTTTAATTGCAACCAATGTCTTACCAGTAGAATCATCTATTACTTGAGCATAAATATATTTCAAGCTTCGATAAACAGTCAATCTTGGAGTTTCTGACGTACCTGAAACCTTGGCCCTGACTCTTCTGCGCCTTCTTTCCTTAACTTCTTGTTTTAGTTTTTCTTTATTCATAACTTTATCTTATGCTTATTTAGATTTAGCCGCCGCCTTGCCTGCTTTTCTTCTGGCAACTTCTCCAACATACTTAATGCCTTTTCCTTTGTAAGGCTCAACTTTCTTTATCTTCCTGATTTGAGCTGCTGTTTCACCGACTAATTGCTTATCAATTCCACTGACAGAAATCACATTACCATCAACAGCAATTGCAACATTTTGAGGAATTTCAAAATCAACAGGATGAGAATAACCTACGTTAAGAACTAAATTTTTCCCGTTTAAAGTGGCTCTCATTCCGACTCCGTTTATTTCTAATTTTTTTACATAGCCGTTAACAACTCCTTCAACCATGTTAGAAATTAAACTGCCGAAAAGTCCCCATAAAGCTCTTTGAGATTTATCTTTTTCATTATCTATTTTAACAGATAACTCTTTACCTTCAATATTTATAGATACTTTGGGATGTAACTCTTGTTTTAATTCCCCTTTAGGGCCTTTGACAGTAACAAGCTTGCCTTCCAAACTTATCTGGACGCCTTCGGGAATGTTGATGATTTGTTTTCCTATTCTGCTCATATTAGTAGTTACAGATTAATAAATCTCGCAAAGAATCTCTCCGCCTAAACCTGATTTTTTCGCTTCCTTATTGGTCATAATACCTTTAGAAGTTGAAATAATTGATATGCCGAAGTTGTTCAAAACTGAAGGAATTTCATCTTTAGCGACATAAACTCTTCTGCCGGGCTTCGATACTCTTTTTATCGTATCAATTGCTGACGTATTATTATTATATTTTAATAAGACAGAAATACCGCCAAATTTATTCAAAGCATCAGGTTTTAATTCATCATAACCTTCAATAAAACCTTCTTTCTTTAAAATTTTAGCAATACTAAGCTTAATTTTTGAAAAAGGAATAAAAACCTCCTGCTTTCTAACTCGTGAAGCATTCCTTATTCTGGTAAGCATGTCTGCAATTGGATCTGTCATATATTATTTTCAATTCTTATTAATTTTACCAAGATGATTTAGTAACTCCTGGAATTTGACCATTATTGGCAAGCTCTCTGAAACATATTCTGCATAACTTAAAATCTCGCATATAGCCATGCCTTCTGCCGCATCTCCAGCATCTGTTGACTTTTCTTGAGGAGAATTTAGGTGTCTTTTTTGATTTTGCTATTTGTGCTTGAGTAGCCATAATGAATTATTATTTTTGAAACGGGAATCCCATAAGTTTGAATAGTTCCAAACCTTTCTCATAACTTCCCGCATTTGTTGTTATGCAAATTTGCAATCCATGGACCTTTTCAAGTTCATCTGATTTAATTTCCGGAAAAACCGTATGTTCCCTGAAACCAAGATTCAAATTTCCTTGCTTATCTATATTTTTTAACGGTAAACCTCTAAAATCCCTGATTCTTGGTATTGAAATATTGATAAGTTTTTCAAGAAAATCAAACATTTTTTGGCCTCTTAAGGTAACTGAAGCGCCCACAACCATATTTTCTCTGACTTTAAACGCAGAAATGGCTTTTTTCGCTTTTGTCTTTATTGGCTTTTGGCCAGTAATCTTGGTAAGAGTGCTTTCAACAATTTCTACCAAGTGACTATCTCCGCTTCGGGAATTAATACCGCTATTTATTGTAGTTTTGATTACCTTAGGCACAGCCATTTCATTATCAAAACCGTACTTTTCTTTCAAAGCTGGTTTTACTTCATTAACGTATTTTTTATGCAAACTTGATTTCATAATATTTTAACAGTTAAATAGTTTCTTTACATTTTCTGCAAATTCGGTTCTTAACGCTCCTTTTACCTGAATCATCCGAAATATTTTCTATTTTATAACCCACTCTTGTAGTGCTTCCGCACTTTGGACAGATAAAAGCAAGATTAGAAGTATTAATCGGAGCTGGGAATTGAATTCTTTGTCCGGATTCCCCTTGCTTCCTTGCTCTTTGATGCTTAAGCAACAAGTTCAATCCTTCAACAACAACTCTGTTTTCTTTTACGAAAACCTGTAAAACCTTTCCGGTTTTACCTTTGTCTTTTCCTGCTAATATTTTTACTTTGTCTCCTGTTTTTATTTTCATAATTTTTGATTAAATCACTTCAGGCGCAAGAGAAATTATTTTTTGATAACCCAAATTCCTAATTTCTCTAGCTACCGGTCCAAAAACTCTAGTGCCTTTCATTTCTTTGTTCTTGGTATCAATTATTACGGCTGCATTATCATCAAACCTTATATATGAACCGTCTGCTCTTCTTGTTTCTTTCCTCGTTCTTACTAAGACGCAATGAACAATATCGCCTTTTTTAACCATACTATGCGGTGTGGCTTCTTTGACAGAACAAATTACAATATCACCAAGCTTTGCATACCTTTTTTGAAATCCGCCAGGAACCTTAAATACTTGAAGCTTTTTAGCTCCTGTATTATCAGCTGATTTTAACATTGATCTATCTTGTACCATATCCTTTTAATTACTTCTAAACTTAATTAGCTATACAATACTCTCCACTTTTTATCTTTGGAGATAGGCTTGCATTCGACAAAATTTACAACATCTCCGACTTTATACTGCCCCTTTTCATCATGGACCTTGAAACTTTTACTTACAGAATATCTTTTCTTGTACTTTTTATGCAATTTCAAGGATTCAATCTTAACCACTATGGTTTTATCCATTTTGTCTGAAACTACAGTTCCCTTGAATTTTCTATAAACTTTCTTGGTATTTTCCATATTATTGATTTGTTTTTTTGACTTTGATTTCTGTAAGTATTGCTGCTATTTCTTTTTTTAAAAATCTCACCTCTCGGACATTTTTTAATTGTCCTTGCCTTACTTTAAAATTCAAATCATCAAGCTTCTTCCTCGCCTCAATAAGCAAGTGCTCTAATTCTTCAATCGGCTTTATTTTAAATTCTTTTTTATCCATATTGATTAATCCTTAAATACTACTGTTGTTTTAAATGGTAGCTTATGTGATGCCATTTCCATAGCTTCTTTCGCTTTTGCAGGAACAATGCCGTCCATTTCAAAAAGAATGCTTCCCGGCTTAACTACTGCAACATAATGATCAGGAACTCCTTTTCCGCCTCCCATAGTGCTTTGGCTTCCTTTTGCTGTTATAACGCTATGAGGGAAAAGCCTTATCCAAATTTTTCCGCCACGTCTAATATATCTAGTCATTACACGTCTAGCTGCCTCTATCTGTTTTGAATCAAGCCAACCGCCTGTTGTGGCCTTTAAGCCAACTTTGCCAAAAGCAATATAGTGTCCGGCAGTGGCATTACCTCGTACATCAGGTCTGTGTGGTTTTCTTCTTTTTAATTTCTTGGGTGCTAACATAGTTTTATTTAGTAGTTCATGGCCGGATATCTGTTCTCAATATTTTAAGAATAAATATCCGGCTATCAACTTATAAAATCATTAACTTTTATTATTTACTTCTTCTGCTTTTTTTCCTTTTTCTTCGAAAACTTCTCCCTTATAAACCCATACTTTAACTCCGATCTTTCCATAAATGGTCTGAGCGGCGTTTCTGCTGTAATCAATATCTGCTCTTAAAGTATGTAAAGGAATCTTTCCTGAAAATAATGTTTCACGTCTTGCGATTTCAGCTCCGTCCAGTCTTCCGGATATAACAATCTTTACTCCCTTAGCTCCGGCTTTTTCGGCTCTGCCGATAGCTTGTTTTGAAACTCTTCTGTAAGGTATACGTTTTTCAATATCGGCAATTATTTGTCCAACTATCAAAGTAGCATCAGTTCCAGGCTTATCAACTTCTAAAATATTTACATTTACATTTTTTAAAGCTTTTTTTCTGCTAAAAGCATCTTTTAAAAATTTATTCTGCAATTCTTTCTTTAAATCTTCCGCGCCCTGTCCGCCTCTTCCGATTATAACACCGGGCTTGGCGCTGTAAATATTAATATTTAAGGCATTAGCGGCTCTTTCAATTTCGACACGAGCAACAGCTGCATTCTTTAATTTCTTAAAAATATATTTCCTGACTAAAATATCCTGCCTTAACAACTCCGGGAAATCGTTATCAGAAAACCACTTAGAGTCCCAAGTCTTATTTATCTTCAGTCTGAAATTTTTTGGATGAACTTTTTGTCCCATATATTTTTTTATCTTTCTCCTGATCTTCTATTAAATAATTTTTTCGAAACGTTCTTTGTGCCTTCTTTTACCTTCGTTCCTTTACCGCTACCATCTCCTTTTTTATCATCATCTTTCTGATCGGATTTTATCTTGTCAAAATCGTCAATTTTTATTATATCATCTTTTACTGTTTTTGCACTTTTGGCAATCTCTATATCCTTGGCTTCAGTAGGAATTCTTTCATCAAGTATCAAAGTAATATTGGATGATCTTTTATTTATAGGAGTCGCTCTTCCCATAGCTCTTGGTTGCCATCTTTTTGTTGTGATTCCCTCATCAACCCTGATTTCTTTTATAAACAAATTATTCTTTTGAAGCTTATAATTCTCTTCTGCGTTACTGATAGCAGACTTAATTAATTTAGCCAAAGGCAAAACTGAAGCTTTTTTTATAAATTTAAGCTGAATGCCAGCTTCTTCCACATCCAAACCCCTTATCAAATCGGCAACCAATCTGACTTTTTTTGGTGAAATTTTTATAGATTTTGCTTTAGCTGTTGTCTGCATATTAATATTACTTATTGAACTTTAATACCTTATGATTTCTTTGACTGTTCTATTGATTTTTGAATTTTTCCACCATGCCTTACAAATTTTCTTGTTGGAGAAAATTCTCCCAATTTGTGGCCAACCATGTTTTCTAATACAAATACCGGTATATGATCTTTGCCATTATGTACGCCAAAAGTAAATCCGACCATCTCTGGAGTAATTACGCTTTCTCTCGCCCATGTCTTAATAATCGACTTTTCGCCTCTTTTTAATTTGGCTACTTTTGCGATTAATTTAGGATTTACGTATGGACCTTTTTTTAAACTTCTTGACATATATATTATTTGTTATTGAAACTGATCTCTGTGCCAATTACTTTCTTTTCTTATTTTTATTTGGCCTTCTTCTTATGATTAATTTATTTAATCTTTTTTTCTTGTTTCTTGTCTTAACACCCAAGGCAACTTTACCCCAAGGAGTTTTCGGATGTTTCATACCAATTGGATTAACACCTTCTCCTCCACCATGAGGATGATCAACCGGATTCATAGCTTTACCTCTGACTGTTGGCCTAATTCCTTTATGCCTCATTCTGCCTGCCTTACCCCATCTGATATTTTTATAATCAGGGTTACTGACAGTACCTAATGTTGCCATACATTTCTGCGAAACAATTCTTATTTCTCCGGATGGCATTTTTAACTGCGCATAACCATTATCTATACCCATCAAGTAGGCGCTATTGCCGGCACTTCTGGCTATCTGTCCTCCTTTGCCTGGAGTTAATTCTATATTATAGACAAACATTCCAACCGGAATATGCTCTAACGGCATATGATTTCCTGTTTTTATCTCAATTAACTTCTTTGAACTTAAAAGTTTTTCACCAACCTTCATCCCATCAGGAGCAACCATATATCTCTTTTCACCATCATTATAGCATAACAATGCGATTCTGCTGTTTCTGTTTGGATCATATTCAATAGTTGCAACTTTGGCAGGAATATCAAATTTATCCCTTCTGAAATCTATAATTCTGATTTTTTTTGCAGATCCGCCACCTTGATGCCTAACTGTAATTTTACCTTGATTGTTTCTGCCGGCATTTCTCTTTTGCGACAATAACAACTTCTTCAAAGGTTTTTTTGATGTAATATCAGAACTTTCCAATACTGAAGTTTGGCGTCTGGCTGGTGATGTAGGTTTGTATATTTTTATTGCCATATTTTTACTAGTGGATTATGCTCCTTCAAAAACACTTATTGTTTTACCTTCAGGCAAGAATACAATTGCCTTTCTAAAATCTTTCTGTTTGCCGAATGATTTTCCGTATCTAACATGCTTTCCTAATACGTTAATAACGTTTACCCTTATCGGCTCAACTCCATATCTTGCTTTTATTGCTTTTGCAATCTGTAATTTATTCGCTTTGGCTGATACTTCAAAAACATATTGATTCGATTGTCCAAGATTGGTGCTTTTTTCGCTAACAACAGGCTTAATGATAATTCCTGCCGTCTCTTCTGTTATGCCATCCTTTTCATATTTAGGAGAAACATCACTTTTTTTGGCATCTTCTTTTTTAGGCTTGGCAACATTAACAACAGCATCACTCTTAGGAGCTTCTTTCTTTTCTTGCGGTTCATCAGCCTTTTGATTTTTTTTAAATTTATCTAAAATTCCCATATCAATATTATTTCTTTTCTTTTATTCTCTTAAAATGCTTTTCAATTATATCAACTCCTTTAACAGTCACTAGCGCAACATCATATTTAAGCAATTCAACGCAATTTATACTATCTGCCGAAATTGTATTTACAGTTTTCAAATTAATGCCGGCGTTAATGATGTTTTTGTCATTTTCATCCATAATGATCAAGAATTTTTTTGCTTCTTTTATGTTCTCCAAATTTTTCCTCAATAAAGACATAAATGAATTAAGCTCTTTTGTCTTCCCGGTTAATTTAAGATCATCAAGCACAATCAATTTCTGAGAAGCAACTTTATCTGAAAGGCACATGCCCAAAGCTAATTGTTTTTGCTTTTTATTAACTTTAACTGAAAAATTCCTGTCGCTTTTTGGTCCAAAAGTAACTCCGCCACCTTTCCACAATGGAGATCTGATTGATCCATGTCTGGCTCTTCCGGTTCCTTTTTGTTTCCATGGTTTTCTGCCGCCGCCTCTTACTTCTCCCTTTCCTTTTGTATCAGCTATAGCAGTTCTTGAATTAGCTAACTGCGAAATAACCACCTGATGAACAACTTCCGGCTTTACTTTTACACCAAAAACTCTTGAACTTAAAGTTAAGTCTTTTATTTTATCGATTGTTTGATTGTAAACTGGAATTTTTATCATATATCATTTGTAATTAGCTATTGAATATTTTTCAACTACTAATCACTGATTACTTATTCTTTTTTTATTTCTTCTTCTTTGGCCTCTTCTTTAACTTCTAATTTTGTCTCTTCTTCATTGGCAATCTCGCCAACTTCTTTTACTTCTTCAACTATTTCTTCTTTAACAGTTTCCTCAACAACAGCTTCATCTTTTATTTCCATTAAACCTTCTCCCTTAATAAGCAATAAACTGTTTCTTGCGCCCGGAACCGCTCCCTTAATATACAAAATGCCTTTTTCTTCCTCAATACCTGCAATTTCCAGATTTTTAACAGTTACATTATCGCCACCCATTCTCCCTGCCATTCTTACTCCTTTGAAAACTCTCTGAACTCCGCCTGCTCCGATAGAACCAGGCATCCTTTCTTGATCTTTATGACCATGAGATGTCTTTTGGCCATGGAAACCATGCCTTTTTACAACTCCCTGAAAACCTTTTCCTTTCGATATTCCACTTACATCAACAACATCTCCTTCAACGAAAACTTGTGCGCTTATCTTTGAACCTCTCTTGATTTGTGATGCTTCAGTTTCTTCTATTATAAATTCTTTAAGATTTCTTAAACTTGCTATTCCTTTTAAGTGCCCTATCTTTGCCTTATTTGCTTTTTTCTCAGGACCAAAACCGACTTGAACAGCGCTATAGCCGTCTTTTTCTTTGGTTTTAACTTGTGTTACAAAATTATTTCCGACAAAAACAGCAGTAACCGGCACAACTGTCCCGTTTTCCTTAAAAATCTGAGTCATTAATAATTTTTTACCGATTATGAATTTCATCTTTATTAAATTTGTTTTCAATAATTGTTAAATAAAAAAAACTGGCTAATATCTTAAAGCCAATTTCATTAGTACCCTCTCAATAAGGGAATAATTCAATTTTGTTTTTAAGATATTTATACTTTCTGATTTATATTTTCAAATGGAGGTTTTCCGCTGTTGATCACATCTTAAATCATCGGATCTTTCTCCATAATCATACATAAATCTTTTCTATTAAGAACCAGGTATGAAGAGAAATAGCATTTCTCCTTATATCCGGTTCTTAATAAATTTTAAACTACATTTTAATTTCAACGTTGACGCCCGCAGGAAGATTCAAATTCATCAAAGCGTCCACTGTTTGTGAACTGGGATCCATAATATCTAACAATCTTTTGTGAATCCTCATTTCAAACTGTTCTCGACTGTCCTTATGGACAAAAGTAGAACTGTTAACAGTGTATTTTTTCTTTTCAGTAGGAAGCGGTACTGGACCGACAATTTTAGCTCCAAATCTTTGGCAAGTCTCGATAATTTTCTTTGCAGAATTATCAATTATCTTGTGATCGTATGCCTTGATTTTAATCCTTATCCTCTGATGCGGCTTTTCATTTTCTGTTGCAGTATTTTTTGTAGCCATTTTATTATAAAAAACTTATATTCACGCGAAGACGGGGAGAAGCCCCCGTCTTCAACGCTTAACTATTTGATTATTTTAGTAACAACTCCAGCTCCTACGGTATGTCCGCCTTCTCTAATGGCGAATTTCATTTTTTCTTCCATAGCAACACTTTTTCCAAGCTTGATTTTCAATCCGCTAATAGTATCGCCAGGCATAACCATTTCTTTTCCTTCAGGCAATTCAATTTCACCGGTTACATCAGTTGTTCTGACATAAAACTGTGGCTTATATCCTTTAAAAAATGGTTTGTGTCTTCCGCCTTCTTCTTTGGATAATACGTAAACTTCTGCTTCAAATTCAGTATGAGGAGTAATTGCTCCCGGTTTACATATAACCTGTCCTCTTTCTACGTCATCCTTTTTTGTGCCTCTTAAAAGGATACCGGCATTATCTCCAGCTCTTCCTTCATCAAGAGACTTGTTAAACATTTCAATTCCGGTAACAACTGTTTTTTGAGTATCTCTAAGTCCGACTATTTCAACTTCTTCTCCAGTTTTAATTATTCCTCTTTCAATTCTTCCTGTTACTACAGTTCCTCTGCCTTCAATTGAGAAAACATCTTCAATAAGCATAAGCAATGGCTGGTCAGTAGCTCTTTGAGGTTCAGGGATATATGAATCCAAAGCATCCATTAATTGCATAATAGCATCGCCGTCAGGACCGTTTGGATCTTCCAAAGCCTTTAAAGCAGAACCCTTGATGATTGGAGCATTATCTCCATCAAACTGATATTTTTTTAATAGATCTCTAATTTCTTCTTCAACCAAATCAACAAGTGATGAATCATCCACTTGATCAACTTTGTTTATAAAAACTGTGATATAAGGGACACCAACCTGATTAGCCAAAAGAATATGTTCTCTTGTCTGAGGCATAGGTCCGTCAGTTGCAGCAACAACTAAAATTGCACCGTCCATTTGAGCAGCACCGGTAATCATGTTTTTGATGTAGTCGGCGTGTCCTGGGCAATCGACGTGAGCATAGTGTCTTTTTTCTGTTTCGTACTCTACGTGGGCAGTAGCAATGGTAATTCCTCTTGCTTTTTCTTCAGGAGCCGCATCAATCTGATCAACAGATTTATGTTGCGCTGTAAAACCTCTTGCACCTAAAGTGTTCAAGATGGCTGCTGTCAAAGTAGTCTTTCCGTGGTCAACGTGACCGATTGTGCCTACATTTACATGAGGCTTTGCTCTGTTAAATTGTTCTGCCATTGTATTATTTCCTTCGTATTGGCCCTTTGCTTTCCCGCATTTAACGGTAATTTTTGCAAAGTTTTACCCAGGCCTAATAGCGCTTATTTATATTTAATTAAAATTATTAAAAATGTTTAATTATTATAGCACAATAATTATATTTTGCAAGAGTGCTTTCCGCAATTATTCCACAGTTTCAAAATAGTATCTATCCTCTTCTTTTTCAACTTCTTCTTCTCCAAATTGAGATAAATTATCTATATCAGCACCAAACGCTTCATTAAAATCTGCAAATTTTCCAATTTCTCTTGTAAAATTGTAATCTTCAATGTCAAATTCTTGCTTATTTTGGTCTTCCTTCCAGATTGCTATATCACGATTTATTTTATCCAAAAGTTCAGTTTCTGTCAAGCCCCTTACATCGGACTTGCCTAAAATTAAACTTTCATAATCAGTCAAGCCCATTATGACATAATTCGGATCTCCGTTTTGATCCAAAATTATGGCTTTATCGCCTGTTTTTTTGATTAAATTTACTATTTTTTGCAGGCCTTCCATATTATTTAATTTAATAATAATTTAGTAAACTATTGACTTTTTTTGTTAAATATGATATAATAAAAATAAGGAGGGATAAGATGAATAATATTGTGAGTTTGAAGACTTACAAAGAAAGTAAGTCAAAGAGTACTGAATCGAAGCCAAAATGGGATAATGTCACATGGTTGGGAATCATGTCCATTATGTCATTCGTGCTCCTTTTCTTGGCGCTAACGACAAATGCACTGGCGCTTCAAGCAGAGGAAGTTCGTAACCTAAATGCGTTTAATAAACTACTCTTCGCCAGCGTTTTATTTTATTTATTCACCTTCATTTGTTTAGCGCGAGCAATGTGGCTCAGTTTTTTTAAAAGATGAATCAGTCAGACTTCGGCGTGCGAAGAAACTGATATAAACTAATCTGAAAGGAAAAAGAAATGCTGATATGCCCTGTATGTGAAGGTATTATTACTTCTGACAAGTACTGCTCAAAGTGTGGTGCCAAACAAATTGAAGTACCACGCTGTAACTGGTGCTATTCATACATAGTACCCCGAGACAATTTTTGTGGAGGTTGCGGAAGAAGTAAAACAGTTGCACTTACAACTAAACCCGTTGGCCTCTTCAAAAAATTGCTGAATCTCATGTTTGAGAGAAAGATTTAAGGAAGAGTCCCAGAAATCAACAGGACTGACTAATGAGACAAACAAATCTCAATGGTCGGTCCTCTTTTTTATATTAAAAAACAATTTACTTTTTCTCAGGCGCTTTTTTACCTTCAACAATTTTCATTTCTACATTTTTTGGAACTTCAGCATATAAATAAAATTCCATAGAAGATGAAGCTCTGCCTTGTGACATTGATCTCAAAGTCGTAGTGTAACCGAACATTTCTGATAATGGAACATTAGCTGAAATTACTTTTAATGCAGCCGCTCCCGCTCCCCTGTCAGACATTGAGCCGATAATTGCTCTTCTGGAATTCAAGTCTCCAATAATATCTCCCATAAACTGTTCAGGCGTAACCACTTCCACTTTCATAATAGGTTCTAGGATAATCGGATTTGCCCTTTTTGCAGCTTCTTGAAATGCCATCGAACCTGCTATTTTAAATGCTGATTCTGAAGAGTCAACTTCGTGGAATGATCCGTCATAAACAGTAGCTCTGATATCTATGGCAGGATAACCGGCTAAAATACCTCTTGCCATCGCTTCCTTTATTCCTTTTTCAATGGGTTTGATATATTCTTTTGGAATAACACCACCTTTTATTTCATCAACAAATTCAAAAACCTTACCCGGTTCTGAAGGTTCCAATCTGATCCAGCAATGTCCGTATTGTCCGCGTCCGCCGGATTGTCTGATATATTTTCCTTCAGCTTCAGCTTTGCTCTTGATCGTTTCACGATAAGCAACTTGAGGCGCTCCGATATTTGCTTCAACTTTAAATTCTCTTTTCATTCTGTCAATAATAATATCCAAATGAAGTTCTCCCATTCCTGAAATAATCGTCTGCATTGTTTCTTCATCGGTATGAACTCTAAAAGTTGGATCTTCTTCCGCCAACTTCGACAAGGCCAAGCCCATTTTTTCTTGGTCGGCTTTTGTTTTTGGCTCAACGGCAATATCAATAACCGGTTCAGGAAAAGTAATATTTTCCAAGTGCACTGAAAATTCAGGATCTGACAAAGTATCTCCGGTTGTTACTTGCTTTATGCCTACAATAGCTGCGATTTCACCTGAATAAACTTCATCAATTTCTTCTCTGGTGTTGGCATGCATCCTAAGTATACGGCCGATTCTTTCTCTGTTGCCGTTTGAATTATTTACAATGTAAGAACCTGATCTTAAAACACCGCTATAAACCCTGAAGAAAACCAATTTACCCACAAAAGGATCTGTTGCAATTTTGAAAGCCAATCCGCACATCGGCGCATCATCGGCAGTTTTTACTTCAATTTTCTTTTCTTCATCGTTTACATCAGAACCAAGCGGAGCATCCACATCAATAGGTGAAGGTAAAAATTCATCAACTGCGTTAAGCAAGAACTGAACGCCTTTGTTTTTCAAAGCTGATCCGCAAAGTATCGGCACAATTTTATTTTCAATTACAGCTTTTCTTAAAGTTTTTTTCAAATCAATAATTGAAATTTCTTCTCCGGCTAAATATTTATCCATTAATTTTTCATCGTTTTCAACAATCGCTTCCACAAGCTTGGCTCTGAATTCTTTTGCCCTTTCCAATTCATCTGCAGGCACATCAGTAATTTCCCATTTTGTTCCCAAATCATCCTGATAAATTTCAGCTTTCATTTCAAAAAGATCGATAATGCCCTTAAAGGTTTCAGCCGCTCCGATCGGTAATTGGATCGGATGAGCGTTAGGCGTTAATCTTTCGTATATGGATTTTAAATCATTATAAAAATTTGCGCCCATTCTATCCATTTTATTAATGAATCCGATTTTAGGCACATGATACTTTTCGGATTGTCTCCAAACTGTTTCGGATTGAGGCTCAACACCGGCAACACCGTCAAAAACAATAACACCTCCATCAAGAACACGAAGAGATCTTTCTACTTCAGCCGTAAAGTCCACATGTCCGGGAGTATCAATAATATTAATCTGAATATCTCCACCTCCTAGCCAATCAGCATTGGGCCAAAAACATGTTGTGGCAGCAGAAGTAATAGTGATTCCTCTTTCCTGTTCCTGTTCCATCCAGTCCATAGTCGCTTGTCCTTCATGTACTTCTCCGATTTTGTGTTTTTTTCCTGTATAAAACAAAATACGCTCGGAAACAGTTGTCTTTCCTGCATCAATATGAGCGATAATTCCGATATTTCTTACTTTTTCAATAGGTGTTTTACGGGGCATAAAATTTAATTTCTAATTTCTATTTTTTAATTTTAATATTACTTATAACAAAAAATTACGCTTCTATTCCTAATATTTTTCTCTTTCTTAAATTCTTATTCTTAAAAGTTTAGTCAAGAATAAATAACAGTAAAAAATTTATCTCGAAAAATGCGCGAAAGCCCTGTTGGCTTCAGCCATCTTGTAAGTATCTTGCTTTTTCTTTATGGCTGCGCCTTCATTGTTAAAAGCGTTAACGATTTCTTCTGCTAATTTTTCTGCCATTTTTTTGCCTTTTTTAGCTTTAGCTGAAGCAATAAGCCATCGGCAACCAAGAGTAAAGCTTCTTTCCTGCCTTACGGCAACTGGAACTTGATAATTGGCGCCACCAACTCTTTTTCCTTTGATTTCAACTGAAGGAGCAATATTTCTAAGAGCCTGCTGAAAAACATCTAAAGCATCCTGCTTAGTTTTAAGGGATATCAAATCAATTGCATCATAAACAATTTTTTTAGCTGTTTCTTTTTTGCCTCTTTCCATTATGTAGTTAATGAATTTTGCAACATCCTCTTGATTGTATTTGCTATCAGGATTGATTTTTCTTTTTGGTGCTCGCTTTCCTCTCATATTAGTATTATAAAGTTATAAATTATATTTTAATTTTCTTAAATTAATTATTTGGCTGCTTTTTCTTTTTTAGCTCCATACAAGCTTCTTCCTTTTTTGCGATTGGCAACTCCGGCACTGTCATATACGCCTCTAACTATGTGATATCTTACACCAGGAAGATCTTTTACTCTTCCGCCTCTAATCATAACAATAGAGTGCTCTTGCAAATTATGTCCGACTCCAGGAATATAAGCTGTGACTTCTTGGCCGTTGCTAAGCCTTACTCTGGCAATCTTTCGAAGAGCTGAGTTAGGTTTTTTAGGAGTTGTAGTTCTTACTTGAGTACAAACGCCACGCTTAAAAGAATTGCCTTTCGACATTGTCCTTTTTCTTCTATGCAAGCTGTCCAAAGTCATCTGAAGATCAGGAGTTTTGGATTTGGCTTTTTTAGTTTTTCTACCTTTTTTTAACAATTGATTTATTGTCGGCATATTATGGTTAGGCCCCGTTTTGGATTTAAAAAATTCCCGAGGCAGGGAATTCCGTAAGATTTTTATAACTCGCTATGCGAAATTAAGCATTTATCTTTAGGAATTATTTATTTAATTAATTATTAATCTGCTGATATTTTAAAGAATTTTCAAATAAAAGTCAAGTTAAGTTCAAAAAAGGAAAATTGAAAACAAAATTCCATAAAAGAAGGAAAAGATCCTGCTTAAGACATTTATCCCCAAAAATGAGTCTCCAATGACTAAAAATAGCAATATCATGGGGCCATAAATAGAAAACTTATATTTAAAATCACTGAATCTGTCAGGTAAAATGGTAAATAACACCTTTGATCCGTCAAGCGGAGGTATGGGAATTAAATTAAAAATCAAAAGTGCAAAATTAATCAGCATTAATACTTGAAAAAATATCACCAGTAAATTTTCTGAACCCAATATCGGAAATGTAAACTTAGCTAAAAAACCAAAAATTACACCTAATATTAGGTTTGCGGCCGGCCCTGCTATTGAAACCATGGCAATACCCAGTTTCTGGCGTCGCAAGTTATAATAATTCACCGGAACCGGCTTTGCCCAGCCAAAAGGGGCTATCAAAAGCATAAATGTTCCAAGCGGATCTAAGTGAACTAATGGATTAACGCTCAAGCGACCAGCATTCTTTGCCGTGTCATCTCCAAACAAATGAGCAACAGCTCCGTGCGACCATTCATGCGCAACTAACGCAATTATAACCGCCAAAAGAACCGCCACTATCTGAAGAGAATAAAATAGCGGATTTGAAGCCAACTCTGAAAAATTTCCAAATATCAAATTAAGCAACATATACTTTTATTTCTTTTTATTATAGCATTTTATATCAAATTATCAATTTTATTATTATTTATTAATACTAAATAAGATTATTTCTTAATTAAAAATAGAAAGCAATTGACTTTGGCTTAAAAATGTTATATAATTTACTAAATATCAGAAAATAATTATTATTTATGTCCAAAACATGTGAAATTTGCGGACGAGGCACTGCCACTTCCTTTCATGTCAGTCATTCAAAAGTTAAAGCCAAAAGAACGCAAAAAATCAACCTGCAAAGCAAAAAAATAGAAGGAAAAAAACAAAAAGTTTGCACAAGTTGCATCAAAACTTCAAATAAGTAAAATTAGCCAAATTTCAATGCTTCAGACTGTCTGAAGCATTGAAAAAATTTCTTAAAAAACCGCCTTTCAGGGCGGTTTTTTTGACTAAACTATCAGATTATTATCGACTTAAAATGTATGTTCTTCGTAAACTGTTTTATAACTGAAAATTTCATCCTGATTAAACCATACATATATTTCTCTTTCTGCATCGCTTTTATCAGATGAAGCGTGGATAAGATTTTCTACTACTTTATCTTTACTGTCGGCATGCCTGTAACTGACATGGGCATAATCGCCTCTAATTGTGCCGGGAAGAGCGGATTTTGGCTCAGTCGAGCCTACCATCATCCTAACATTTTCTATGGCATCTACGCCTTCGACCACAAAAGCCAACACCGGACCGGATGTAATAAAATCCAACAAAAAATTCCTTACTTTTTCCCCTCTTCTTACAGTAATGTCTTCAGTGTAATGCAACTTAGCTTTTTCTACATCAACCCAGCAAAGCCTCATAGCTGAAATTTTCATTCCGGCCTTTTCAAATCTGGATAGTATTTCCCCCATCAATCCTCTTTTAACAGCATCAGGCTTTAAGAGAACAAGGGTCTTTTCTATTGTTTCATCCATATTATTTTTTTATTATTTCTTTTATTTTTTGAATTACATCAGAAGGCGTAAACATTGATTTCACCATATAATCAACTGCGCCCATATTAATTGCCTTTTCCTTATCAGATTCTTGAGTTAAGTTAGTCAGCAACAGAACAGGAATATTTTTGGTATCAGTATCCGACTTTAAGGCTTGCAGAATATTGAAACCGTCTATTTCAGGCAATATAATATCCAAAAGAATAATATCAGGCATTTTTTTGGCAAGCTCTATGGCTTCACTGCCCTTTTCCGTAATATCAACGCCGTAGCCTTCCGCCTCAAAACGCAATTTATACATTTCGATAATCATCTCATCATCTTCAACTAAGAGAATTTTAGCAATGGGTTCGCTCATATGAATTATTTTTATATTTATGCAATATTTATAAAAAAATTTTAACAGAAAAAAAGCCAAAAATCAACACTGCCAATTGACTATCTTCATTCTTGTGTTAAAATTTTGATAGTTCACTGAGGAAAGGAGAAAAAAAGTGCATCAAAGAATTTGTGGAGAATGTACCGCGTGTTGCACTACTCACGCCATCTTTGAAATAAATAAACCCCAAGGCAAAATTTGCCCCCACTGCACATCAAAAGGATGCGAATGTTATGATTCAAAACCTGAAGTATGCACACTTTTCAAATGCCAATGGCTAAAAGGCTATGGCGATGAAAATGATCGGCCTGATCTTTTGGAAATCATCTATGACCGTCCGCCGGAAGCTATTATCCCGCTAATGCAAATGTGGGAAGTAAGGCCGGGCTCATTAACCACGCTAAGAGCCTGGACGGATATTAGAAAATTTCTTGATCGAGAATATTACGTAGGTTGCCTTTATCTTTCGGGAAAAATGGAGCTTTATGTTCCGGACAACCATATTTTACCGGACAAAGTAGTAAAGCTGACCACCGAACAAGGAGTTGAGGTTAAGTACTTCCCAATCATCGGCATCTGATCGCTTTTGAGCCCAAGCTTTGGGCTCTTTTTATTTTATTTTTATTTCCAATTCAAATTTAGTGGCTTCACTGACTTTTTCTTTTATTAATACTCCATATTCCTCTTCGTTAATACGCAACTTGTGCATTTCATAAACTATTTACTCGTCATTACCAATAGAATTTTCCCTTTATTTTCTGACAAGTTTTTAAATTTAATTTTTTAAAATTTTTCTTTAAAATCAAGATTTAGACATTTACCTATGCTAAAATTTTAGTAGACTTAAGGCCTTTTTCTTTGTGCGTCTTAAGAAGCGCTTGCTTGTAGCGTTCAATGATTACGGACAAGGGCATGGCAAAAGGAACTAGAAGAAGCTTATTCAATCCTTGCTCTGCTTTTTTCATTAAAAACTCTCTCATTTCCTTGTCTTGCAGACTTTCTAAAATAGCTTCATATGAAGGAAGAAGATATTCTTTGCCGTCAATGCCCACAATGCCAAGCTCGGGACGTGGACGTTCTGAAGTAGGAGGAAAGTTCTCAAGCAAGCCTGATTGATACAGAACTTTGACCTGTGAAAGATATTGCTCTTTGAGCTTAATGCGCTCGGCAAAAGCTTCTGCTGATTCTTTTTCAGGGGATTGGAGGATGTCACGCTTCATTTCCATATGGCTGGGATGTTAATTTAATGGGATTATTATACAGATTATTATACAAGTTAAAGACAAAAGGGACTAAAGATTAAAAAATTAAAAGCTACAGATCAAGAATTAATGGGTTTAAACTTCACTGCAAAACGGCAGCCATAATTCTCACTCCAATATTTAGGAAGAGAACCTCCGAGGGTAGCCTGGTGATAGCTGACATACCAACGGAAAAATGGAACATTGCCTGAAAGAAAATTGCCCGTTAAAAAATTAGTTTTACCCTTGCCCATGTAATCATCAAGAATTGTTTGTTTTTCCTGAAGGGCGGTTAGATAATGAATCAGAGCTGATTCAGGAGTGAAACCCTCTTCTCCCCCGTACTGTGGGTCTTCTCTAAGGCATTTAAGGTATTCTTTGGCTGATTTGAGCGCTTCAGGCTGTTTTCTGCCAGCAATGGTTTGGCCCTTTCCTTCTGCAGGGATATCAAGGTTTTCTTCACACAGAAGCAGTTGCCAGCCATTAGCGCTTTGAGAAAGCAATTCGCTTTTGTATTTGCCTCCTCTTTGCTCTTTGGTCTTTCCTTCGTAATTTGTAATTCCGTACTCCATTTGCTTTTCTTTTGGCGTATGGGGATTGTCGCATTGGCTTAGATTTTCCCATACAGAAACAGGCTCTTGAATATTAAGATCAAGTATTTCTCCATCAGTAGACTTAAGGCCTTTTTCTTTGTGTGTCTTAAGAAGTACTTGCTTGTAGCGCTCAATGATTATGGACAAGGGCATAGCAAAAGGAATTAGAAGAAGCTTATTCAATCCTTGCTCTGCTTTTTTCATTAAGAATTCTCTTGACTCTTTGTCTTGTAAGG
>CAYGKC010000007.1:0-39550 GCA_964350585.1 uncultured Gammaproteobacteria bacterium | reverse complement strand
ACTAAACAAGCGGAAGAATTAAGAATAATCGGAGCGCGCGCTAATAATTTAAAAAATATTGATGTTACAATTCCTCTGCGTAAAATGGTATGTATAACCGGGGTTTCCGGAAGCGGCAAATCATCCCTATTGTATGATTCGCTTTATGAAAATTTAGTCAAAGTAAAGCACGGTTTTAGGAAAGATTTAAAAGATGTCAGTAAAATTATTGGGTCAGAATATGTCAACAAGGTTGTAATTGTCGATCAGTCGCCCATAGGAAGAACGCCCCGATCTAATCCCGCAACTTATACTGGAATTTTTACTCCTATTAGAGAATTTTTTGCTCAACTACCGGAATCAAGGGAAAGGGCATATACTCTCTCGAGGTTTTCATTTAATCGAGCAGGAGGAAGATGCGAAGCATGCCAAGGAGCCGGATCTAATCTTATTGAAATGCATTTTTTGCCGGCAGTACTTGTTGAATGTGAAGTTTGCCATGGCAAAAGGTTTAACCGCGAAACACTTCAAGTCAAATATAAAAATAAAAATATCGCCGAGGTGTTGGATTTATCAATTGAGGAAGCGATTACTTTTTTTGATGGCAACTACCATATTACAGATAAGTTAAAAGTCCTAACTGAAGTGGGTTTGGGTTATTTGAAATTAGGACAAAGCGCAACCACCCTTTCTGGCGGAGAAGCGCAAAGAATTAAACTTGCGCGTGAACTTACGCATACATTAGGCTCAAAAACTCTTTATCTTCTTGATGAACCTACTGTT
This sequence comes from uncultured Gammaproteobacteria bacterium, assembly GCA_964350585.1. Lineage (GTDB taxonomy): Bacteria > Patescibacteriota > Patescibacteriia > 2-01-FULL-39-33 > 2-01-FULL-39-33 > JBAYJM01. Next base: position 38,788 of record CAYGKC010000007.1, on the reverse strand, counting down.
GGTTTGCACTACTATGATATGGAACTGCTTCTTGAAGTATTAAACAAGCTGATTGATAGGGGAAATAGCGTTGCTTTAATCGAGCATAATATGCATATTATAAAAGAAGCCGATTATGTAATCGACTTAGGACCTGAAGGCGGGGAAGGAGGAGGTAAAATTGTCGCCAAAGGTACGCCGGAAGAAATATCTAATTCAAAAAGTTTAACTGGCGAATATTTAAAAAATTATTTAAAATAATTTTGGAAAAAAAAAGAACGCAGAGCGATCAGTAAAGGAATTGTGCAGGCTCTGCGTTAAAGTGAAAGGGGTGAGATTTACTCTCGATGAATGCGTGACCGCGCTGGTGATGCCTTGCATCCATAAAGTGAAAGCCAATCTCCATCCCTGTATTGTTTAATGTACTACTACTTACACCTTTATTATATAATATGAGTTGACTCTGTCAAGGTCTATATGAAAATGTCTGTGGATAAATATTCAATGCTTCAAACAGCCTGAAGCATTAAAGGATTAAAATTTTAAATATAAAAACCCGACAAACTATTCTCACTAGTAGAATATATTTGATCGGGTATGTACCGTAATCTAGAACCAATTCCTTAACGCTCGTTTATTCTCCAAAGTCCTGGTGTTTTGCCTTGTCTTTTTTCCTCAATTTCTTGGGCTTTACAGCTCAAGGCAAAAGTTAGACAACGCCAGCACTCGTACATTGGCAATAAAAACATAGTTGCCAAAATTACCACTGCAATCGATTCCTTCATAATAGACTCCTTTCTATTACTCGGTTGCGGTTTAAATACTGACAAAACATTATACAAAATTTAAATAAATTTGTCAATACCTACCATAAACGCTAAAATAAAAAGACTCTGCATATCTCGTTTTTGCAGAGTCCGATGTCTTAGAATGAATGGCTTGGTTAGTGCCACTGTCAGTTAGCACTAGTTCGAGCCCAAATCCTTTTTTGATCAAAAAGGATTTTCCACATCAGGCATAGACCGTAGCCCAATGTCTGCCATTAAGCGATGGACCGATATGAGCCGGCCGGCTCATTTCCTTACTTAATTAGATCGGCAGATTCATTCTTATGTACGCATAAATGTAAGCATGGGCCTTACTCCCAATTATATATTTTTACGCGATTTTTAAGTGCCCACCCCCCAGTAGTCTTTTTACTACCAGTGATAAAGTGGACAATATATAATTATAGCATACATAAATTATTTTGTCAATAGCCTAAAAGTTCATTTTTTCTAAATTTGTTTAAAATTAAATAATATTAATGCCTAATTTAATTGAAAAAGCTAAAAAATTGCCACTTTCTCCGGGAATATACCAATGGATAGGTAAAAATGGCGAGATTTTATATATCGGAAGAGCAACCTCATTGCGCAGGCGCGTTTTGCAGTATTTTCAAAAAGCGCTAGATCCCAGGATTGCCGAAATGGTAGCAAAAGCAGTAGACATAAAGCACAAAGAAAGCCCAACTATTTTAGATTCAGTAGTGCTTGAAGCAAACTTAATTAAAAAACATTGGCCAAAATACAACGTTAAAGACAAGGACAATAGATCATTTATATATATTGTTTTTCCTAAAATAGATTTTTCTTATCCAATAATTGTGCGAGCGAGAGAATTGCAAAAATTTCCAGAAGGTAAAAATAAAATTTTCGGACCCTACCAAAGCGCAACAATTGTAAAGAACACTTTAAAAATAATTCGAAGGATTTTTCCTTATGGCTTATGCAAGCCAAATCAAGGCAAACCGTGCTTTGAACGGCAAATCGGTGTTTGCCCCGGCGCTTGTGTTAACGAAATATCAAAAGAAGAGTACAAAAAAAATATTAACAATATAATACTGTTATTATCTGGACAAAGAAAACGTTTGATAAAAAAGTTAAAAAAAGAAAATCCTGAAATTGCTAAGGAGTTCCAGCATTTGCAGGATGTTACTTTGATTTCAAAAGATGAAATTTTAAATATGCCAAAACAAAGAATAGAAGCATATGATATTTCACACTTTTCCGGGAAAGAGGCAATAGGAGCCATGGTAGTTTTTAGTGATGGTATTGCTGATAAATCACAGTACAGGTTATTCAATATCAAAGACGCGCCAATTCATGATGATTTAAAGGCTCTAGAAGAAGTCATAATTCGCAGAATGAAGCATTTAGAATGGCAAAAGCCAGATTTAATTTTAATTGATGGGGGAAAACCTCAAGTGGAACATATTACTAAGGTTCTTAAAAAAATTAATATAGCAATACCAATGTTGGGACTATCTAAATATGGAGGCGATAAAATAGTATTTTCCACCGGGACAAGCTTAAATTTTAAAAAACTTGCCCAAAACATAAAAGAAATTTTAATCCAAGCCAGAGATGAAGCGCACAGATTTAGTAACAGGGCTAGAAAAAGTAAAATGAAAATAAGGTAGTTTAAACTATTTCATTTATTTGATATAATAGTAATATATTAAATTTTTAACCAAAAAAATATGAAGAAAAAAATTGCTTTTTTAAGTTTTTTAGGAATTATTCTAACTTTTGCTGCCATTACAGCGCAAGCAAGAATTGATACACCTAAGGCGAATGGTAATAGTGTTGCTTCGCAGAAAAATACAACTTCTGGAGACAGCACATTTAATTCAAACCAAAATAAGTGTGAAAAAGTAGCCTCAAAAATTCAGGCTAAAGTTGGTTCCTTTGAAGACGGACAAAAAAGAAGGCTTAGTGCCTATGAAAATATGAGCAAAAGAATTTCAAATATTATTGTTAAAATGGAAGAAAAAGGTTTAGACACCGCGGATTTAAAAGCCGACTTAGTTATACTGGAAGCTAAAATTGCAAATATGTCTAAAAATTATTCTTCATATATCGGTACGCTTAACGGTTCGAGAGGATTGGCTTGCGATGATAATTCAAAATTCAAGAATAAGCTAGGCGAATCAAGAACGCTTTTAACCCAGGTCAAAAAAGATGCTTTAGATATAAGGTCATTTTACTCCACTGTAATAAGGCCAGATATTGTAGCGTTAAAAAATAAGCTTAAATTAATAAATCAGCAAAGGATTAAAAGCACTACGACTGCCACTACAACAGCCACTTCAACTCAATAAATATAAACAATATGATTAATAAAAAAATAGGCCTGACATTACTTGCTATTTTAGCAATTCCATTTTTACTTTCCGGTTGCGGTAAAGTATTTGTACAAGAAAAAACTCCAAACGGAGAGAATCAAAATCAAGATGCTAATTTACAGCAAGAAGAGAATCAAGATGAACAACAGCCGGTAGATGATAATGTTTCAATTCAGATAGAACAGACAGATTCCGAATTGGATTTGGATGCTGAAATTCAAAAAATAGATAATGATTTAAAAGGAGACCAAATAAGTGATTTGGATGCTTCCACAATCTCAGATACCGAACTTGGATTATAATTTTACCCAAATAAAGTCGCCGAAGCCGGCGGCTTTTTAAATTGCAAAATAATTGCTATTATTTCTTTATGAAATTAAATATTGGAAATTACCTTAAACTAGACTGGGCAATTGTTATTCCCGTTGTTTTTTTATCATTTTTTGGTTTATCCGCTATTTATAGCATTGCTTTAGGACAGGGCAGGGGAGAATTCCTAAATTTCCAAAAACAATTCGTTTGGCTGTTAATCGGATTTTTAGCAATGATTTTTTTTGCCAATATTGACTATAAAGTTTTAAGAAAATTTTCCTGGTTAGCATATGCTATAGGTATAATTTTACTAATATTGGTACTTACACCTCTAGGAGTTACTGTCAGAGGTTCAAGGGGTTGGTTTGATTTTGGATTTGCAAGTTTTCAGCCTGTAGAAATAATGAAATTATTTTTGATAATTTTTCTCGCTGATGTGTGCGCCAGATATGCCCGAACTACCCACAAATTTTCTCAACTTATTTTTATCGGTTTAATTGTTTTAATTCCTTTCGCTTTTGTCCTTTTACAGCCAGACTTTGGATCCGCCATGGTACTGTTTTTTATCTGGTTTTTTTCTTTTGCTTTTTTGACAAAGAATAAAAAACATATCATCTTAATTATTGCTCTTATAATTGCCTCTTTCGCTTTGAGCTGGATGTTTCTGCTTAAAGATTATCAAAAAGACAGAATACTGACCTTTGCGGATCCATCGAGGGATCCTGCCGGTGCGGGATATAATGTGCGCCAATCAATTATTGCCGTCGGAGCGGGAGGAGTACTTGGAAAAGGTTTGGGATTTGGCTCCCAAAGCCAATTAAAATTTATTCCTGAAAGCCAAACGGATTTTATTTTTTCTGTTATTGCAGAGGAATTGGGGTTAATCGGCTCAGCTTTTATTATAATATTTTATGGCATAATATTTTGGAGATTATTTACTTTAGCTGCTAAAGCTCCTGACGATTATGCAATGTTTATCTCCATAATGAGTATTTCATTATTATTTGTTCATGTGTTTATTAATATTGGAATGTGCATTGGACTTTTGCCGGTGACAGGAATTTCATTACCATTCGTCAGTTATGGTGGTAGTTTGATTGTGCCATTAATGATACTTTTAGGAGTAAACAATAATATATATAGATCCAGTATTGTATCGAGGAAGTTTTAATTACTTGTTGACTAAATAAAAAATATATATAATAATAATAGATACTCAATTAATATTTATTGATTCAAATATATGAATGATAAAAATAATCCAAGGGGAAGCAACAAGTTTCCCGATAATATAAAAATCGTATCGCATTGCCCAATTTGCAATTATAATTATGATCCGATGGAAGCTAAAATTCTTGAAGAAAGTGAAGGTGCGGAATTAATATATATAAAGTGCAAAAATTGCCAATCTGCGATCGTCGCGCTTATTTCCATAAATCAGCTGGGAATAACTTCAGTTGGCCTGATAACAGATTTAGATAGCAGCGAAGTATCGCAATTTAAAGAAATGAGAGGAATTTCAGCAAATGACGTACTTGAAGTCTATGAAGCGCTTGCCAAAGAATACTAATTGCCTACTTGACATTTTTCTTTATTTTTGTTAAATTTTAGTTGTTAAATTTAAACAATATTATTTATGGTAATCAAATTACAAGCTAAGCCAAGAACGATAGAAGGAAAGAAAGTGTACCAACTTCGAAATCAGGGAATAATTCCGGCTGTTATTTTTGGACATGGTGAAGAAAGCCAAAGCATAGAATTAAAAGCAGCGCAATTTGAAAAAGTTTTCAAAGAAGCTGGCGAAAATACAATTATTGATTTAGATGTTGATGGTAAAATATCTAAAATATTAGTAAGTGATGTGCAATATGATCCGGTAAAAAACACTGTTATTCATGCTGATTTGCATAAAATCAATATGAGTGAAAAGATTACTGCTAATGTTGAAATAAATTTTATTGGTGAATCAAAAGCTGTTAAAGAAGATGGCGGTTCAATCATACATAACATCAGCGAAGTTGAAATCAAATGTCTTCCTATGGATTTATTGCACGAAATTGAAGTTGATGTTTCTGCCCTTGAAACATTTGATGATGTCATAAAGATAAAAGACCTGAAGATTCCCGAAAACGTTGAAATAGAAGATCATGAACCTGAAGATGTTGTAGCCTCAGTAGCCAGGATTCAAGAAGAGAAAGAAGAGCCAATTGTAGCTCCTACCGAAGGTGAAGAAGTAGCGCAAACAGAAGAAGTATCGGCAGAAGGAGAAAATCAAAATCAAGAAGAGAAAAAATAAATTCCAATATATAAAAATACCCGCATCAGTTGCGGGTATTTTTATATTGACAAATTATCTGAAGTATTATATAATACACTATCATGATGAAAGGAGGAAACTAGTGGAAAAAATCATTTGTTTTCTATCAGTACTTTACTTGTTATTTGTTATCTTCGCAATAGTAAAGATTTTACGTTCGGTAGCAACTTATTGTGAGGATATATCTCCAATAAACGATGCAGTAAAAAGAATGGATAATGCTGAGATTCCGCCAAAAGAAAGCGTAAAACAAGCGGAGCCATCCAACATTATCGATGTTGACTTTAAAGAAAAGAAAAGAAAAGAATTAGTTAGGGTCTGTAAAATTCCACCGGGAATATATGCAGACCTATTTTTTTTGTCTAATAATTAGTATTCTGTTCAATCCAGCTAAATCCTTTTTTATTTCAAATTGAGATTTGGGAAATATATTGTTTACTAATTTTTTGGTTTGAACTAAATAAGAGTGTCCGATTTCACAGAAAATCGCTTCCGGCGAATATTTTAATTTAACAATTTGTTTGAAAAATTTTTCGTAAATTTCAAGTCCGTATTTTCCGCCAAAAAGAGAGATACTTGGCATTTTAGAAAGTATCTTTTTATGAACGCTAAGATTACTTGATCTATGGTAATTTTTGCCTTTACTATCAACATATGGCATATTTGCAACTATAATATCAATTTTTTTTAATTTTATTGGTTCTAACAAATTTCCAGAATAATACGAAATTTTTAACTTTAATTTTCTGCCATTTATTCTAGCAATTTTTAATGCTTTTTTGGATTTGTCAGTGGCTAATATTTTCGAGTTAGGTAAATATTTTTTCAAAGTAAGCGCAATTATACCCGATCCCGTTCCTATATCCGCAATAGTTAGATCATTTCCTTTTCTTTTTGAACAATAATCAATAACCTCTTCAACAAGCAGCTCTGTTTCAGGGCAGGGGACAAGAACGTTTTTATTTACCTGAAAATTCATACCATAAAATTCTCTTTGTCCGGTAATATATGCTACTGGAAAATAGTTTGCTCTTTTATTTATTAAACTAAAAAAATACTTTAGTTCTTTATTAGAAATTTCTTTTTCTGGATAAGTGTAAATAAATTCTTTGGTCCTGCCTATTGCGAATGAAAACAAAACTTCCGAATCAAGTCCGGGAGTTGGTATTTTTGACTTATTTAAAATTTGTTCTGCTTTAAATAATGCTTCCTTAAATATCATTATAATCTTATTTTAATTTGAGCTTTTATTATTTGATAACAAAGAATAATTCTGCAATAAAATCCCTTAAAAAAACCCCATTTCTTTTCTTTTATCACTTGATTAAGACCTTCTAAAATAGGGAAGTGCATTCTTAATTTATTTTTTTTAGCCCACCAATTTATTATCGTTTCTATGCCAAAACCGTTTATATCAGCTTTAACCGGTAATGAGTTAAAAAAATCTTTTGACATCGCCCTTTCTCCGCCAATAGCCAGGCTATGAAAAATTTTTGGTATCAATGCGCTAAGTCCGAAAATCCTGCCTCGAAGACCAATTGTAATATCGCACTCTTGATTAATTATAGGCAAAAGAAGCTGATTGATATGTTTTTGTTTTAAACCAACTAAATCTGCATCCATAAACATAATAATTTCTCCTGTTGACAACCCCACACCTCTAATCATTGCGTCTCCTTTTCCTTTTGAATTTATATTTTCAAATACTTTTACTTTAAATTTTTTGGCAATTTCAACGGTGTTATCATTGCAATCATCTGCAATAACTATTATTTCATCTATTTCTTTTGCTTTTACTGCTATTTTCAATACGCGCGAAATATTTTTCGACTCATTCTTGGCTGGAATAATCAATGAAATTTTTTTGTTTTTTTTGCAATTAATTTTATCTCCCATATCAAATTATGAGCGATAAAATTAAAGAGAATATTAATCCTTAAGCATCTTAACTACATAATCAGCCTTTAAAGCGTCTATAATCGAAAATAAATCTCCGTTTAATACCTGGGGTATATTGCTGAAATTCTGACCTATTCTATGATCTGTTATTCTGTCTTGCGGAAAATTATAGGTTCTAATTTTTTCGCTTCTGTCACCTGTGCCAATTTGAGATTTTCTTTCAGCTCCTAACTTGGCTTCTTCTTCTTGTCTTTTAAAATCCAATAGTCTCGAGCGAAGAACAAGCATTGCTTTTTCCCTGTTTTGCAATTGCGATCTTTCGTCCTGGCATGAGACAACCACGTTTGTCGGAATATGAGTTATTCTTACGGCTGAATATGTTGTGTTTACGCTTTGTCCGCCGGCACCGCCTGAACAAAATGTATCTATGCGTAAATCTTTGGCATCAATTTTCAAATCAACTTCTTCAGCTTCTGGCAATACGGCCACTGTGATTGTGGAAGTATGTACTCTGCCTTTTTTTTCAGTTTCCGGAACTCGTTGAACCCTATGGACACCGCTTTCAAATTTCATAGTTCCATATACCTCCTTGCCGGTAATTTCAAAAACAACTTCTTTGAAACCTCCGATGCCAATTTTATTTGAAGAAATTAATTTGCTTTTCCAACTGTTTGTTTCAGCAAATTTCATATACATTCTCATTAATTCAGCGGCAAAAAGAGCCGATTCGTCTCCTCCGGCACCGGCTCTTATTTCAATAATTACATTTTTCTTATCATTTTGATTTTTAGGAATTAAAAGTGAACTGATCTTTCGCTCTAATTCTTTTTTCTGGTTTTGCAGTTCATTTTGTTCTTCCAGCGAAATACTTCTTAATTCTTCATCGTCACTGTTTTCATCAATTAACTTTTCCACTTCTAAAATTTGCGAGTTAATTTTTTCCAGTTCTTTTTTTGAATTGATAATTTCTTTAAGATCATCATATTCTTGTGAAATATCCTTTAATTTTGAAGGATCGGTAATAACGGATTCGTCTTGCAAAAGCCGCTCCAGTTCATCAAACCTTTCTTGAATTTTATTTAATTTATTCTCCATATTTATTTATTTTAACATATTATACAAACAAAAAGAACCTGTTAAAGTTCAGGTTCTTTGTTTTTTCCATTTATTTTTCCTTTGCAGCCTTTGCTTTTTTCGTTATGGCTTGTCGTTCTTTTTTTACTTTCTTTCCAGTTGCTTTAGTAGCTTTTGCTTCAGCTCTTTTCTGGAATTTATCAATACGTCTCGCTGTATCAACTAATTTTTGTTTGCCTGTGTAGTAAGGATGGCAAGCTGAACAGATTTCAACATTAATTGATTCTACTGTTGATCCAATAGTAAAAACGTTACCGCATGCACAGGTAATTTTTGCTTCTGGATAATAATTTGGATGAATATCTTTTTTCATATCAATTTCTTTAGTATTACTGAATTATTATAGAATTAAAATTATAAAATGTCAATAGCCAATTTAAAAGCGACAGCAACTTGCTATCGCTCACTGTATTTTTGTCAAAAATGATCTTTTCCCGCCCTTTCTCGCAAGAAATTCTCTGCCTTGAGCCAATCCTGTTTTCGCAACTTTTCTTCACGCTCTTGCGAAATACGGTTGGCAACTTGAGAAATCTCCTCCTCAGGAATATTCTCTCCAAAAGACTTTTTCAACCTCCTCCTTGCAACAAACCAATCAGCCCGTTGTTGTTTCTTTATCCTTTCGTCATAAAGAAATTGAGCCAAGAGTTCAACAGATTCACTATCCAGTTCAGTGCCAGTAGACCGTTTTCTAAGCATTTCTTGAGCTAAGTGCCAGTCTATTAGTGCAAGTGCCTCCAATCTTTGGCGGTAAATGGTTTCTGCAAGTGACTTAATCTCCTGAAAAATATATGCGTCCATAAATTCCTCCTCTGATTAAAATTATCACTATTTGATTATATGTGCAACATTTGACAAATTGACCATTTTTTGTTAAATTATTTTTAATCTCTGCTATGCAGGAATTATTTAACTAATCACTCATACTCCCATAATTTTCCTTCCCCAGTGGGGCGGAGGGAGTAGAGGCGGGACTATCCGAATTATCGGCCAGACCCTTAAAAAGGAAAAAAAATATGGAAAACAATGTGTCCGCCTCTGGCGGAAATTTACCAACAGTACTAGAACTGCTTAAAGCAGGCGTCCATTTTGGACATCAAAAAGGCAAGTGGCATCCAAAAGCCAATGATTTTATTTTTATCGAAAGAGGCGGAGTGCATATCATTGATTTGGAAAAAACATTAGAAAAACTGGAAATTGCCGTCAATCAGTTACAAAAAATTGTCTCAGAAGGCGGTAATGTTTTATTTATTGGAACAAAAAGCCAAGGAAAAGATATGATTAAAAAGTATGCAGAATTGGCCGGTATGCCCTATATCAATGAAAGATGGGTTGGCGGATTGTTTACAAACTTTGCCAACGTCAGCAAGCTTATTAAAAAGTATAGAAGCTTAAAAGAACAGAAAGAAACCGGCGCCCTTGGGAAGTATACCAAAAATGAACAGGTTAAGTTTACAAAGGAAATCCAAAGACTTGAAAAAATTGTTGGGGGCTTAGGCGACATGTCTAAAATTCCTGAAGCCGTATTTATTCTTGATGCTAAAAGAGAAAAAACAGCGGTTGAAGAAGCCAAGAAAAGAAAAGTTGCCGTTTTCGGATTTTGCGATACCAACATTAATCCAAATATTTTCAATTATCCCATTCCGGCTAACGATGATGCTGTGAATTCCATAAATCTTGTTCTTAAGACTGTTTCAGAAGCGATCAAAGAAGCAAAGGAAAAAAAGCAAAATTAAAAGTTAATTATAATCTTTAACAAGATTATCTATTATTAATTATTTTAAAAAAATGCCCATTGATCTTAATACGATTTCTCAATTAAGAGGACAAACAGGCGCAGGAATTGCTGACTGTAAAAAAGCCTTAGAAGAAGCTAATGGCGATATTAACTTAGCCATAGAAGTGCTTAGAAAAAAAGGTGAAATAAAAGCTTCAAAGAAAGCAGATAGAGCCACAAAAGAAGGGGTAATTTCATTAGCTAAAGAAGATAATAAAGTTTCGGTTGTTTCCGTCGCCTGTGAAACGGATTTTGTTGCCAAAAATGAAGACTTTATAAATACTGTAAATGATTTTGCGCAAAAAGCGCTTTCCATGCCTGAAGTTGAATTTAAAAGTTGGGCTGAAGGCGTAATTAAAAATGAATTAGTTGTAAAAATTGGTGAAAACTTAGTATTGAATGATTATGCTGTAATGCAAGGGGAAACCATAGGATCTTATTTGCATTTTAACAAAAAAACATGCGCTTTAATATCTTTAGAGGGTGGAAGTGTTGATTTGGCAAATGACATTGCTATGCATGCAACAGCTATGGCTCCTAAATGGCTAAAACCGGAAGATGTTCCGTCTGAAATAATTGAAAAAGAAAAAGAAATATATTCAGAAGTATTAAAAAAAGAAGGTAAACCGGAACAAATCTTGAATAAAATAATCGAAGGAAAGCTTGCAAAATTTTATGAGGACAATTGCCTGCTAAATCAGTATTTTGTTAAAGATGACTCTAAAAAAATATCTGAAATTTTAGGTGAGGCAAAAATTAAAGAATATAAAAGATTTCAAATATAAAGTATGAAAGCAGCAATTGTCCAATTTGTTTCTTGGGATAAGCCATTTGCTTTTGATTTGAATGGAATAGATTTAAATCCGGGAATGACTGTTGTTGTAAATTCAGAATTAGGTCAAGATGCCGGAAAAGTGATTGAAATTAAAGAGATAGACGAAAAAAGCGAAGAATGGGATTTTATAGGAAATATCGAAAGAATTGCCACCAGAGAAGATTGCGACGTTCTAGCTTCAACTGATATTGATAAAAATGAAACTATTCTTTTTTGTCGAAAAACCGCAAAAAAGAATGGATTAGAAATGAAAGTAGTTGATTGCCATTTTTCTTTTGATAATCAACGCTTAACTTTTGCATTTATAGCCGACGGAAGAATTGATTTCAGAAACTTGGTTAAAGCATTAAACAGACATTACCAAAAATCTATCCGCTTGCATCAACTCGGAGTAAGGGATGAAGCTAAAATACAAGGGAATGTTGGCTGTTGCGGATTAAAACAGTGTTGCAAAGGACACTTAACTCGCCTTGGTAATGTAACTTCTGAATTCGCTGATATGCAACAGGTAGCTCATAGAGGTTCAGAAAGATTGTCCGGCATATGCGGAAGATTAAAATGTTGCCTTGCATTTGAAAACGATGTCTATCAAGAAATTGCCAAAAAATTACCTCCTGTGGGGACAAGAGTAAGAACCAAACATGGCAGGGGAGAAGTAATAGGATGGCATGTACTTAAGTCAAGCGTAGATGTAAGAATTGATGCTGACAAAGAAGGAGATAAAAACTTAATTGTAGAAGTTCCCATAAACAAAGAGGAGAAAAAAGAAGAAAATACTTAAATTTAATCCCGCATAAGCGGGGTTTTATTTTATAAGCACCTCAAGATGTCTTTATTGACAAAAACACATTTAAACCTTAGTTTACTAAGATGTACCTTAAACAATAAAATAGCCCAAAGGAGATATAATCATGGATTCCATTCAAATAATGCATCAGATTTGTCTTTTGTTGCTTAAAGAAGGAATAAAAACGAGGCTTATGTCAGAAATGTTTCTGACAATTGAAGGGTTAATAAGAGAAATAGAAAATAACCCTCCGCAAATCGGTCAAGAAGCTGAAAGTCGCGAACAATATGTGGGAGTCCTTGGCTCATTAGGTTTTTTACCACTATTAACAGTCAAGGGAAACAGTTCGCTTGAGCATTACTTTGGAATATGTATTGGAGATGGAGAAGAAGTTGAAAATTTCATTACCAGAATATCTATGGCTTACCAAGATGAATTTCCCAGGTTTGGTTACAACCAGAATGAGCTGAAATTTGTCTTGATGACGGAATTAGAATTTGCAGAGATAAAGCAAAATGGATTTGCTCTTCTTCTTGATAAAAAAGCACGCCAATCCTATCTTCACACCGTCGACAGCGACAGTACGGCTTTAGAAGGATTCAAGGCAATTATCAATTATGCTTTTTTGCGAAATGCGTCGGATATTCATGTCGAACCCGAAGAAGAGTACGGCAGAATCAGATTCAGAATAGATGGAGTTTTAAGAATAGCGGAATACTCGCTAACTCCTGAAATCACCCGTAAAGTAATTGCCATCATCAAAAATGCATCCAGAATGAAAATGGATGAACATATGAGGCCACAAGATGGCAGGATTTCCTTCTCAAATGAAGAGATTGCAAAAAATCAAAAACTCTCGGGCTTTTCCTTGCGCGTTTCCATCATTCCAACCGTCCATGGCGAAAAAGCAGTATTAAGGGTAATGAAAATAAAAGAAGTGCAATATCGCCTCGACTCAATAGGCATGGATACTGATTTGATTGAACGCTTTTCAAGGCGACTTCATCAGCCTTACGGCTTGATTTTGGTTACCGGTCCAACAGGTTCCGGGAAAACAACGACTCTCTATGGGGGACTAAACGAATTAAACGATGGCTCCAGAAACATAATGACCATTGAAGATCCCGTTGAAATCCCCATAACGGGCCTTACGCAATCACAGGTAAATCCTTTAGTTGATTTTACTTTTGTAAGCGCCCTGAGAGCATCACTAAGACAAGATCCTGACGTGATACTTGTAGGAGAGATAAGAGATATAGAAACCGCTCAAACGGCAGTCTATGCAGCAAATACGGGCCACTTGGTTTTAGCAACCTTGCACACTAATGATTCTATCTCTGCTCTTGAGCGTATAATGGGATTTGGTTTGCATAAGATTGCGATTGCTTCGAGTCTTTTAGCTGTAATGTCACAACGTTTGGTAAGAAGAATTTGCGCAAACTGCTCGGAAGAATACCTTGGAAACAACGACTTAACCTACTTGCTTGGAAATGACTATCTCCAAAGCAAATCAGAAAATCCTATTTCCATAAAATTACGTAAGGCAAAAAAGGGCAATAAATCTTGTCCGCTATGCCAAGGAATGGGATATAGCGGCAGATTTCCCTTAATCGAGTATTGGGGTATTGGAGATGATGAACGAAAAATGATAATGGCAGGGGAATCCAATCCTGACGCTTATTTAAAGGCTGCAGTTGAAAAAGGGTTCAAGCCTTTGTCATTTTTGGCAATGGAAGCCTTATTGCTTCAAAAAACGGATATTTCTGAAGTGCTTCGAGTAGCCGTAAAAGAAGATGATTTTCTGCGGATGGGACCGCATATTTCCCAAATGCTAAAAAGAAGGAGTAAATAACATCGTACCCGCCAATTCAAAGATGGACTGGCGGGTTTTTTAATTGATAAAAAATAATGTTATAATAATTAAAATTAATAAAAATAAATATTATGAAAAAAATTGCCATAAACGGATTTGGAAGAATAGGAAGAGCAGCTTTAAAAATTGCCTTAACTAAAAAAAATATTGAAGTGGTTGCTATAAATGATTTAATGAATATTAAAACAATGGCATATTTGCTAAAATATGACTCTGTTTACGGCCGCTTCGATAAAACAGTTGGCTTCAAAGATAATAATCTAGTGATCAATGGAAAAAAAATAATGGTTATTTGTCAAAAAGATCCATCAAAGCTTCCTTGGAAAAAATTAGGCATAGATGTAGTACTGGAATGCACAGGAATTTTTGAAAAATATGAAGAACTGCAAATGCATATTAAAGCTGGTGCAAAAAAAGTTGTTTTATCATCCCCGGCTAAGGATGAAAAAACCCCAACACTGGTTTTTGGCACAAATAAAACAACGAAAGACTTAGGAAATAGCAATATTGTTTCCAATGCCTCCTGCACTACAAATTGCATTGCTCCTGTTATGCAGGTTTTAGAATCAGAATTTGGAATTGAAAAATCACTAATGACAACTATTCATGCTTATACAGCAACTCAAAAATTAGTGGATGGTCCAGATGATAAAGATTTAAGAAGAGGAAGGGCGGGAGCGGTTAACATGGCTCCTTCAACGACCGGTGCTGCCAAGGCTACAGCACTTGTTATACCTGAACTTAAAGATAAATTTGACGGCATTGCTGTCAGGGTTCCGATAATTTGCGGCTCTCTTTCAGACATAACTTTAATCCTTAAAAAAAATACAACCGTTGACCAAATAAATAAAAGCTTTATTAATGCAACAAAAAAAATTCAATATAAAGGTATTTTAGGAATTGCCGGACCTGATGATGAAATTGTTTCTACTGATGTGATTAAAACTGATTATTCAGTTATCGTAGATTTAAAATACACAAAATTAATCGATGGGAACTTTGCCAAAATCCTTGCCTGGTATGACAATGAATGGGGCTACTCAAACAGGCTCATAGAAATGGCTATAAAAAATTAATAACCAATTAATATAATAAGCCTAAGACATTTTAATATCGAGTATTTTATGCTTGCCAATTTAATCTTTATTTGCTAAAATAATCAGGAATTTAAATTTGTAATTAACATCAAATGGCAGAAAAATTTAAAAAACACAAAAACACAAATCCCAGAAAAAAACTTAAATGGGCTGTTTTTGCAATCATTGTCTTATTTCTGATTACATTATTTATTGATGTAATTGGGAGCAATAATCCAGTTTCAAGGAAAACGGACGCGGCATTGTCTTCAATACCTGTAGTTAATTCCCTAAATGTATGGCCCTCATGGGATAAAAATCCCCTTGATGGAAGCAATAGACTTGCATTTAAAAATGTAAAGGAAATTGAATTACAAAATTATGGCCCAAAATTCCACTTAGGATTGGATTTGCAGGGTGGAAGCCATTTAGTATACAGCGCAGATATGAGTGAAATTCCAGAAGAAGACAGAGCAGATTCTATAGCGGGCGTCAGGGATGTAATCGAAAGAAGAGTAAATTCTTTAGGAATTTCAGAGCCCTTAGTTCAAACAAACCACGTAAGCGGTGATTGGAGGGTTGTTGTTGAGCTTGCCGGCGTTTATGATATTAATCAAGCTATTAAAATGATTGGTGAAACTCCTTTTCTAGAGTTTAAAATCGAAAATCCGGAATCAATAAATAACCAACTCACACCTGATCAACAAAAACAACTTAATGATTTAAATACTGAAGCAAAGAAAAAAGCGGAAGATCTATTAAGAAAAACAAAAGCGGGAGCAGATTTCGCCTCTTTAGCAAAAGAAAACAGTGACGATCCTGGCAGTAAAGAAAATGGTGGTTTCTATTCAGGAATAACAAAAGGAATATTTATCCCAGAAATCGAAACTGTAATTTTTAATGAAAATTTTAAAGCTGGGGAAATTTATCCTCAATTAGTTGAAACACAATTTGGTTATCATATAGTCAAATTAGAAAATAGAAAAGGGGAAGGCGACTCACAAGAAGTCGAGATGAGCCATATTTTAATAAAAACAAAAAATGCAGCAGATATTGGAGTAAATTTAGAATCAGAATGGATTGCTACAAAATTAACAGGAAAGAATTTAAAGAAAGCAAGATTGGAATTTGATCCCAATACAGGATTGCCATTAGTTGGTTTAGAATTTGATTCTGAAGGAAGCCAACTATTTGCAGAACTAACAAAACAAAATATTGGCAAATTAATAGCAATATTTTTAGACGGAGAAGCAATAAGCATTCCACGAGTAAACACTGCCATTCTTACAGGACAGGCTGTAATCGAAGGCAATTTCTCATTATCAGAAGCTAAACTCCTTTCACAACGCTTAAACGCAGGAGCACTTCCCGTTCCAATTAATTTGATTTCTCAAACTACCGTTGGCGCCTCTCTTGGCAACGAATCTGTACAAAAAAGCTTGTTTGCCGGAATAATCGGACTAATTTTGGTAGCTATATTTATGATTTTATTCTATAGATTACCTGGAATTATCTCTGTAGTTGCCCTATTGATTTATACCACAATAACTTTGGCTATTTTTAAAACAATTCCAATCACTTTAACTTTAGCGGGTATTGCCGGATTTATTCTTTCCATTGGAATGGCAGTTGATGCTAACGTCTTAATTTTCGCCAGATTAAAGGAAGAATTAAAATCAGGAAAAGACTTGCCATTAGCTGTGAGAGAAGGTTTTCATAGAGCATGGACATCAATTAGAGATTCTAACATTTCTTCACTAATAACTTGCATAATTTTATTCTGGTTTGGAACAAGTATAATCAAAGGTTTTGCTTTAACACTTGCGATAGGAACAATCATTTCAATGTTTTCAGCGATTACTATTACTAGACAGCTTCTAAGATTATTTGTTGGCTGGAAAGCATTTCAAAATAAATGGTTTTACGGCATAGCAGAATCAAAAGAAGCAAAAAAAGCTGAAGCTCCTAATATCAACACTAATTAATATTATGAAATTTAGAATAATTCAAAACAGAAAAATTTTCTATTCAATTTCTATAGCAGTATTTTTAATTTCACTTGCTTCCTTAATAATTTGGGGATTAAAGCCGGGGCTTGATTTTACCGGAGGAAGTATGATGGAAATATCCTTTAGTAGTGAGCGCCCTCAAGCCTTTGAAATTCAAGAAGAATTAAAGTCTTTAAATCTTGGTGAAATGAAAGTGCAGGCTGAAGGTGAAAAGGGGATACTCTTAAGATTTAAAGATGTAGATCAACCTACTCATCAGCAAATTCTCGATACAGTTAGTCAAAAATTTGCTTCCGAAGAAAATACCATAAAGGAACTTCGTTTTGAATCAATCGGTCCTATTATAGGCAAAGAAACTGGACAAAAAGCTTGGCTAGCAATTATTGTTGCCGTTATCTGTATTGTTTTGTATATTGCTTACGCTTTTAGAAAAGTTTCCAGGCCGGTTGTTTCATGGAAATACGGATTATCAGCAATTTTAGCTTTGATACATGACATAACAATTGTTGCAGGAATATTTGCCATACTGGGCAGATTTCTAAATATTGAAGTAGATGTTTTATTTATTACAGCACTGCTTACTATTTTAGGTTTTTCAGTCCATGACACAATAGTTGTTTTTGACAGAACTAGAGAAAACTTATCAAAACATTACACAGATTTTGAAAATGTTGTTAATGACAGCGTAAATCAAACCATAAGTAGATCATTAAATACCTCTATAACCACCTTACTGGTTTTATTTTCACTATTTTTTATTGGCGGCGCAACAATCAAATATTTTATTCTTGCTCTTATAATCGGTATCAGTATCGGAACCTATTCTTCGATATTTATCGCTAGCGCGATTATCGTTGATTGGTTTAAGTTTGACAGAAAAAGAAAAGGGAGCAGATAGGCTTTAATTACTAAAATTGCCCCACATAATTGGGGCTTTTTTATTTACTATTGACAAAAGATGTTATTTTTGATATAATTATAGATATAAGGAATTTAGCAATATTTTTGTCTAAATTTAGTTATCCTTAATTTAATATCATATGTCAATCTTAGATCAAGTAAGAAAAAATCAATTTCAAGAGAAAATCGCTTTATTTAATCCTATTGAAACATTAAATGTTTTATTTTCATATTTAAATGAAAAAGAAAAGGATGTTATTAGGCGTAGGTTCGGCTTGGGTACAGAGAAAAAGTTTACACTTGAAGAAATTGGAGGTCACTATGGCATTACCAGAGAACGCGTAAGACAGATTGAAAATCTTACCATAAACAAATTAAAACAGATTCAAGAGCTAAGAACTGAAATAACTGAAGCAGAAAGAGTTGTTTCTGGTCTATTAGAGCAGTATGGCGGAGTTATGGAAGAAGAATTTTTCCTTGAAAGCATATTGAATTATGTTAACAATCATCCAGACAGCGAGAATTCGCTTCTTTTCCTTGCAGAACATATTTTTTCAGATAATATCAAAAAAATTAAGCAAGATAAGGAATTTAATCACTTATGGAGACTAGACAGCGCTAATATTGAATTTTTAAAAGAAATAATTTTTGAAATAACAAAGTTAATTGAAGCAAACAAAGCTCCAATGAAACTAACTGAATTAATTGATAAATTCAAAAATTCAAACTATTTTAGTGAAAATAAGGAAAAAATCATGTCTTCATCTTTTTTCCTTGAAGCCACTGAAGAAGATGTTAATAAAATATTAGAAAGTTATCTAAGAGCCAGCAGGAGAATTAAACAAGATCTTTTTGATGAATGGGGTTTAGTGTCATGGGGAATTGTACAGCCAAAAAAGATTAATGATAAAATTTACATCTCATTAAAAAAAGCTGGAAAGCCTTTGCATTTCGTAGAAATTGCAAATATGATTAACGAAAATAAATTTGATGAAAAAATAGCTTATCCTCCAACAGTTCATAATGAGCTTATCTTGGATGATAAATACATTCTTATTGGACGCGGCATTTACGCTCTAAAAGAATGGGGTTATAAATCAGGCAATGTAGCGGACGTTATTCAGGAATTATTAATTGAAAAGGGTCCAATGACAAAAGAAGAAATAATTGAAAACGTTTTAAGCAGAAGAACTGTTAAAAAATCAACAATATACCTTTCATTAATGAATAGTAAAAAAATTGAAAAATTGCCTGACGGCAAATACACAGTCAGAAAAGAATAAAAGAATTAAACAAAAGCGTTATCTAAAAAGTAACGCTTTTGTTTTTGTCTTGATAAGTGTTATAATAAAAATGAAAAAGAAAAGTTAATTAACGTAATTTTAAATATTTTAATTAAATTAAGATAATATGGATTTCGGTTTAAGTGGTATTTTTGAAAATTTATCATATTTTATTAATCAATTTGCAAATCAAGACCCCGTTTCTATTGCTATGTATTTCTTTTGGCATGGCTTATGGGTTATTTTTTTGGCGTTTTTTATTTACCAAATATATGAGGTATGGTTAGACGGCCGACAAGGAATTTATGCCTCAAAATGGGAATTCGTCCTTTTAGCTATAGATATTCCCAAAAATAACGAACAAACTCCCAAAGCAGTAGAAAACATTTTCCAAACTATTGCCGGGGCTCACGTTAACTTCAATCTTCTTGATATTTATTGGACCGGTAAAATTTTAGATAGTTTTTCCTTTGAAATAGTCACAATTGAGGGATACATTCAATTTCTCATCAGAACACAAAAAAAGTACAGAGATATGATAGAGGCATCCGTTTATGCTCAATATCCTGATGCAGAAATTACTGAGGTTGAAGATTATACGCAAGACTATGCCAAAATGAAATTTCCCAATAGTGAATACGACCTTTGGGGTTCTGAGTTTGTGCTTGTTAAAGATTATCCGTTTCCTATTAAAACCTATAAAGAATTTGAACATGGATTAACGCAAGAATTTATGGATCCGATGGCATCTCTTCTGGAAAATTTAGGACGTTTCGGACCTGGAGAACAAGGCTGGATGCAAATTGTAATAACACCCAGAGCTGCCGGATGGGGAGAAACAGCAAAAAAAGTAATCAAACAACTAGCAGGCCAATCATATACCCCGCCTCAATCCATAACCGATAACATACTGTCATTGCCGGGAGGCTTTTTCGATGGTTTACTAAAAGCAGTATTTTCTCTTTTTGGCAGTGGCGAAGCTGCACCAGTCAAAAAGGAAGAAAACCTTTTTAAAGTTATGAATTTGACTCCTGGAGAAAAAACAGTTTTGGAAAAAGTTCAAGAAAAATTAGCAAAATCAAATTTTGGTTTTAAATGGAGATATATTTATTTGGCAAAAAAAGAAGTCTTTAATAAAAATAGGGGAGTTTCTGGAATTGCTGGTTCCATCAAACAATTCAATAGTCTAAATTGCAACGCGCTAAAACCCGGTGGAGGATTCAGCAAAACTTCGGTAGATTATACAAGAGTCCCGCAACGCGTAGCACAGAAGCAAAATAGAATTATGTATCTTTATTGTATGAGACATCCGGTTTACGGAGATGATCCCACAAATCATGTTTTTAATGAAGAAGAACTTGCTACTGTTTGGCATTTCCCAATGATGAGCGTTAAAGCCGCCACCCTTGAAAGAACTGAAACTAAAAAATCAGCACCGCCAACACGCCTTCCTTACCAAAGTGTTTTCAAAAAAAATATTCCCACTCCTGTTGAACCAGAAATCAGTCCGCAACTGGGATATCAGCCAATTACCGAAAAGAAAAAAGCGGCTCCACCGCCTAACTTACCAGTTGTTTAATTAAATATAAAACGTTTATATATGCCAGATTTTAGCGACCAAGACATAACAGTATTCGGAGCAACAAATTACCGCAATCAAGAGCGGAGTTTTGGCATTAAAAGAGATGACCGCAGGCGCCATATGTACGTTATCGGTAAAACCGGTATGGGTAAAACAACTCTGCTTGAGAATTTAATTATCTCAGACATTATTAAAGGAGAAGGCTGTTGCTATGTTGATCCTCACGGAGATACGGCAGAAAAAATATTAAACTATATTCCTGCAAACCGAATAAATGATGTCATTAACTTTAATCCGGCAGATACTGAATTTCCAATTTCTTTTAATATTCTTGAAGCTGTTGACGAAAATTACAAGCATCTAATTGCCTCAGGAATCGTAGGAGTCTTTAAAAAACAATTTGCAGAGAGTTGGGGACCTAGATTGGAATATATCTTAAGAAACGCAGTCTTAGCCTTGCTCGATTATCCTGGAAGCACTTTGCTTGGCATAATGAGAATATTAGTCGATAAAGAATATAGGGATAAAGTTATTGATAAGATTAAAGATCCTGTTGTAAAGTCATTTTGGACAAATGAATATTCTAAATGGAATGATAGAGTATTACAAGAAGTTATTTCTCCTATTCAAAACAAAGTAGGCCAATTTTTATCGAATTTTGTAATCAGAAACATTGTCGGACAAGTAAAGTCAACTCTGGATTTACGTGAAATAATGGATAACAGGAAAATCCTTATACTAAACTTATCAAAAGGAAGAATTGGTGAAGATACGATGCAACTTTTAGGTTCAATGATTGTTACCAAACTGTATTTAGCGGCTATGAGCAGAGTTGACATACCTGAAAAAGAAAGAAAAGATTTTTATCTGTACGTCGATGAATTCCAAAATTTTGCTACTGACAGTTTTGCCAGTATTTTATCCGAAGCCAGAAAATACAAGCTTAACTTAATAGTCGCTCATCAATACATTGAACAGCTGCCGGAACAGGTTGCTGCTGCAATATTTGGTAACGTTGGAACTCTTGTTTGTTTCAGGGTAGGTGCAGCAGATGCGGAAATGCTAGAAAAAGAGTTTGCTCCTTTCTTTACTGAAGAAGATTTAGTTAACTTGCCTTCTTTTTGCGTTTATTTAAAGCTTATGATTGACGGAATATCATCAGATCCTTTTTCCGCTAAAACACTGCCCCCTTTATATGATGAACTGGTAACAAATACAAATGATAAAATAATAAAAGTCTCAAGAGAAAGATATGCTCATGGAAGAGCAGTGGTTGAAGATAAGATTAATCGGTGGAGTGGAATGGAATTAAGCGATAATATGGTAAAAACCGTATCAAGAGAAGAATCCCCATATGTACCTCCTCAAAAAAGCAGAGTTATCCAACAACCGGTAAAAGTAGAAAGTAAACCGCAGCCGGCAACAGAGAGAAAAAAAATAGAAATAGTTTGTGATGTATGCAAGAAACATTCATTTGTGGGATTCGAACCTTCTCCCGACAAACCTATTTATTGTGATAATTGTTTTAAAGATATAAAAGAAGAAAGACGCAAGAAAAAGGAAAGAAGAGATCCAATAATTGAAAAGAAAATTGAAATTATTCAAACTCCAGTAAAAGAGCCTACTATTAGCTTATCGGAAGCGCTTTCGAAAGAACCGGTACAATTTGTTGACTCCAGAAAGAAAAGTATAAACGATAATAAAAAACCAATCGAATTGAAAATAAAAAATTTGCCCACTGATATATTAAATAATACTGAAAATCCGGCGCCAGTGGAACCTGCATTTGCTCAAAAACAACAACAAACACCTGCAGTAAAGGAGCCTGATGAAACTTTAGAATGGTATAAAGAGGCAAAAGACTTGCTAAAATCAATTAAAGGTGATGATTCTGATGATAAAAACCGAGATGCTTCTTGGCTTGATTAATATTTTCTACCAATAGTTGCATAACTTTTTTGCAGCTTTTTTTATTAAAAAATGACAAACTTCAATTTCAAAGATGAACTAAACGAATCTCAACTCGAGATTGTCTTAAACGGTGATGGGCATTGTTTGGTTTTGGCAGGAGCAGGATCAGGAAAGACAAAAACTTTAGTTTACAGAGTTATTTATCTGCTCAAACAAGGAATTGATCCAAGCGAAATTCTTTTGCTGACATTTACCAATAAAGCAGCAAAAGAAATGTTAAAAAGGATTGAAATGGAAACTGAGGGTAAAATCAAAGGCCTTAGAGGCGGCACATTCCATCATACCGGAAATAGCATGCTAAGAAGGTACGGTTCTTTAATCAACATTAAACAAAACTTTAATATTCTTGATGATAACGACGCTACCGATATGCTTAAATCAATTTACAGAGAAGGAGTCCCGAGTGATAAGCTTTTTCCCAAGGCGTCAGTTGTTAAAAATATTATCAGTTTAAGTTCGAATTTATCAACTTCAATTTCAGATATAATTAAAAATAAATATGATTTTATTAAAGATGAATATATTCCTATAATTGAAAACATAAAGGGTATGTATTTTAAAAAGAAGTTATTATGCAATTCATTGGATTTTGATGATTTATTACTAAAATGGAATGAGCTCCTTTACAATAACGATTATAAAAGACTAATGATGAAAAAAATTAAATATCTTCTTATTGATGAATACCAAGATACGAATCAAATCCAAAGCGAATTAATTTATAATTTAAAAAATGAGAATATTTTAGCAGTAGGTGACGACTCTCAAAGTATTTACGCTTTCAGAGGCGCAGATATAAATAATATCCTAGAGTTTCCAAAAAAATTCCAAAACTGTAAAATTTTTAAATTAGAAACAAATTACAGGTCAACGCCTGAAATTCTAACATTGGCAAATAACTCAATTCTAAACAATGAAGGTAAATTTGAAAAAAATCTTAAATCAGTGATGCAAAATTCTTCAAAACCCATAGTTGCGCCATTAACTGATTCCAGAGAAGAAGCCACATTTATTTGTGAAAGAATACTGGCTCTACATAATGAAGAAGGAATACCGTTAAATGAAATATCAGTTCTATTTAGATCCCATTACCAATCAATTAATATAGAATTAGAATTAAATAACAGGGATATCCCTTATGAAATGCGCGGAGGTATTAAATTTTTTGAACAAGCCCATATCAAAGATGTCCTAGCTTTTTTAAAAGTAATATCAAACTATAAGGATGAAATTGCTTGGACCAGAATAATGCTTATGTTTCCAGGAATTGGTCCGGCTAGTGCAGGCAAGATCTGGAATAAAATTTCTATTTTTGATTCAATATCTGACTTTTGTGAAATGAATTTTTCTGGTTTTATAGGAAAATCTTTAAACTCCATAACCGAAATAAGGAACATTTTTAAAAAATTATCTGAAATTAATCCTAATAGAATAAGCAAAGCCATTAATATAGTAGTAAATAACTTTTATAATGATTATGCAAAAGCAAGTTTTGAAAATGCAAATGAAAGAATTGAAGATATTACTCAGTTGATGGATTTTTCAAACAAATACGAATCTCTCGAAAAATTTCTTTCTGATGCAGTATTATCAGAGGGGTTTAAGGGGCAAAGGACATCAGCTGAGAGCTCAAAAGACGAAGATAAGATAGTTTTATCAACAATCCATCAAGCAAAAGGACTGGAGTGGAAAACAGTGTTTATAATAGGGCTCAATGAAATGTATTTTCCACACGCTAAATCATGCCTAAAAAATAAGGATTTAGAAGAGGAGAGAAGATTGTTTTATGTAGCTTCAACGAGAGCGAAAGAATATTTATATTTAAGTTACGCTTTATTTTCAAATGACGACAACATAAATAAGCCATCAAGATTTATTACAGAACTACCTAAAGAATGTTATTGCACATTTGATGATGATGCGGAAAATGAAAACACAATTTATATTGACGATGAAGGAGAAATTATGGAAAAAAAGCAGTACCTTGATTTTAAAGTTTGATTTAAATTAAAGAAAACAATGTGTGGCTAATAATATTAAAAACAATATATTTTGCTCTCCCAGCATTTATTGCCAATATGGCTCCCATCTTAGCAAAAAAGTGGACGAGCTTTTTAAACGTACCGGTAGACTTTAACTATAAAATCAAAGGAGAAAACATATTTGGTCAAAATAAAACGTGGAGAGGGTTTATTTCTGCCCCTATTGCTGCAATTTTTATAACAGGAATTCAGGCTATTTTATATCAAAATTTTTATTTTAATAAAATATCTATAATAGATTATCCCAGATATTGGTTACTTTTTGGTTTCCTAGCAGGGATGGGAACAATACTAGGAGATTTGATAAAAAGTTTTTTTAAAAGACGGTTAAAAATAAAACCTGGTGGATCATTGCCTGTATTTGATCAAATTGACTATTTACTTGGTTTTATCATTTTTACTTATTTTATTTCCTCTCTAGAAATCAGTATAATTATAGTCATATTGGCTATGGGATTAATCTTAAATCCAATTGCTAATTTAATAGCTTATAAACTTGGCTTTAAAAAGGTGTGGTGGTGATATGAAAAAAGCTTTAATTATTTACAACCCGACTGCCGGCATAAAATCAAAGAATGATATTTCTTTGGATGTTCAAGAAAAATTAGATAAGCTCAGGTATAGTTCTATGGTATTTTTTTTAGATTCTAATT
This sequence comes from uncultured Gammaproteobacteria bacterium, assembly GCA_964350585.1. Lineage (GTDB taxonomy): Bacteria > Patescibacteriota > Patescibacteriia > 2-01-FULL-39-33 > 2-01-FULL-39-33 > JBAYJM01. The sequence continues at coordinate 13,196 of CAYGKC010000007.1, read as the reverse complement.
TTGAAAAAAATATCGCCAATCATAACATTAGTGATATTGACCTTGTAATTGCCATTGGCGGAGATGGTACGGTAAAAGTAGCGGCAAAAACAATTCTTGAAAACAAATTAAATGCCAGACTTGCCATCATTCCTTTTGGATCCGGCAACGTAGTCGGCAAATCTCTAGGTTTGCCAATAAATATTAAAAAAGCAATTAAGAATTTAGATTCAGTAGAAGATGTTTCTATTGATATTGGAGTTGTTAATAATAAGCATTATTTTATTGTTGGTTTTGGTGCTGGGTACATTTCAGAAATAATTGCCAGTACGGCAACAAAACTAAAAAATAAATACGGTTTTTTGGGTTATATTTTAAACTCATTCATAAGTAATTTAGAAGTCAGAAGAAAAAAATTCAAAGTAATAATTGATGGGGAAAAGTTATACCTAAAAGGCAATACATTACTGGTTTTTAACGCTTGTAATTTTTACGGGATAAAGCCAAGGATGAAAATATGCCCGAATGATGGCGAACTTGATTTGCTAGTTGCAACAAATAAAAGCTTTTGGTCTTTTCTTTCTGCCGGAATACACTTGATACTTTTCCAAAAACCCCATAAATACTTTTTTACTAACAGAAATAAAGAATTTAACATATTCTTCTACAAAAAGCCTAATTGCCAAATAGATGGAGATTATATAAAATTACCTAAAGAAATAAATATCAAGGTTATTCCCAAAGCCATAAGAGTAGTTAATTATGCCAAATAAAAAGATTATAAGCAGACCAAGAGTGGCTGTAGCAATGTCTGGCGGAGTAGACTCGTCAGTTGCAGCTGCTTTGTTAAAAAAACAAGGATTTGAAATAATTGGCATTTTTATGCAATTTTGGTTTCCATCAGGAGAAAAATATGGGGAGAACAGATGTTGCAATCTGGAATCCTGGAATGAAGCTTCTAAAGTTGCGAAGATATTGGATTTTCCTATTTATAAAGTGAACTTTGGCAGACAATTTAAAAAAACAATCGTAGATGAATTCATAAGAGAATATAGTGCCGGCAATACCCCTAATCCATGCGTTTCTTGTAATAAATTCATTAAATTTGACCTTCTTTTTAAACAAATTAAAACAGTTTTCAAAACAGAATTTCTAGCAACAGGACACTATATAAAAATTAAAAAAGAAAAAGGACTAATTAGTCTTTACAGGCCAAAAGATAAAAATAAAGATCAAACTTATTTTTTATACAATTTAAACCAAGAAAAACTTAAACATCTTATTTTTCCGCTAGGAAATTTAACAAAAAAAGAAGTAAGAGAAATAGCCAGCAAATATAAACTACCAGTACATGATAAAAAAGACAGTCAAGAGGTTTGTTTTGTGGGAACAAGCCACAACCAATTTCTTCAAAAATACTTAAATCCAAAGCCAGGAGAAATTATCAATGAAAAAGGGAAAGTTCTAGGCGAGCATAAAGGATTTTCTCTATATACAATCGGGCAAAGAAGCGGGATTGGTATTTCTGGAGGGCCCTGGTATGTTTGCGATATCGATAAAAAAAATAACAGAATTACAGTAACTAAAGATCAACGTCAATCAGGAATTTATAAAGACTCGCTTTTGTGCAATAAAGCCAATTGGATATCAAAAGAACCTGCATTTCCGTTAAACTGCCTAGCTCAAATAAGATACAGATCCAATGCATCTAACTGTAATGTCACTAAAAAAGACAAAAATATATCAGTATTATTTAAAACTAAGCAAAGAGGGATAATGCCTGGCCAATCAATAGTATTTTACAGAAATAATAAACTGCTTGGAGGAGCAATAATAAAATAAATGGAAGAATTCAAACCCGAAACAAAAACAGAAAACAAAGAATTAAATGAAAAAATAAAATTAAAATCAATTGCGCTTGATTTAGAAAATCCTAACAGCGTCCTTTTTAATATTGATAAATTATCACATAACATAAAAAATCCTTTAATCCGTTTGGGGCTAAGTCCAGAAATAGAAGGAAACTGTATTTCTGTTCTGCCAGCTTTAAAAAAAATCTTTGAAGAAAAAATGGATGAGATTATCTCGACTAATACATTAGATGAAATAACATATTCTGCAGAAAAAATAGCGCAGGAATATTATGCAGACCATAAGCCCTGGCATATAAGCCAAGGAGAAGGAGAAAAACCAACAGTAATACATAATAATGAAAGAACGACTGAAAAATATTTTTTTGATCCGGAAGCAGAAAATGTTTTAAAACAGTTAATAATCAATAAAAATATGGTTTTAGAGAATATTGATAAAGTTCCTCATGAAAATTTCCTAGATTTGTTAGCGTTCAACTTAACCGCTCTTATTGTAAATTTTGAAATTTTAATTGATCTTGCTAAAAAATATAATATTGAAAATCCTCTTACTATAACAGAAAATGAGATAGAAACCGATGAAATTGCTAAAAAATTAATCTTAAGAAGAAATGCCATCAGTCAATATGGAAAGATAATTTCTTGTTTATTATTGGCGGGACAAAAAATTAATGAAAGCATAGCATGATTTGTCAGCATTATGATTTTATGATAAAATTAGATATTATTTATACAAAATGACTACAAAAGAACTACGCCAAAAATACTTATCTTTTTTTGAATCAAAGGGGCATGCGATTATCCCCGGAGCTTCACTTTTGCCTGAAAATGATCCAACAGTCTTGTTTACAACCGCGGGCATGCATCCGCTTGTTCCGTATCTGTTGGGAGAGAAGCACCCTGCCGGAAATAGACTTACAGACATTCAAAAATGCATAAGGACTGGAGATATCGATGAGGTGGGCAATGGCTGGCATTTAACTTTTTTTGAAATGCTTGGAAATTGGTCACTTGGCGATTATTTCAAAAAAGAGGCTATCGAAATGAGCTTTGAATTTTTAACAAAACAGTTAAACATCCCATTAGAGAAGCTAGCCGTTACTTGCTTTGCGGGAGATGAGGACGCGCCAAGAGACGAGGAATCAGCAGAAGTTTGGAAATCACTCGGTGTTTCAGAAGAAAGAATTGCCTTTTTACCAAAAGAAGATAATTGGTGGGGCCCTGCTGGAGTTACGGGACCATGCGGACCGGACAGTGAAATGTTTTACTGGTCGGGAGAAGAAGAGGCGCCTCAAAAATTTGATGCAAAAAACAAAAAATGGGTGGAGATCTGGAATGATGTGTTCATACAATATAACAAAAACGCAGAAGGCAAATATGAAGAGTTAAATCAAAAAAATGTTGATACCGGAATGGGACTGGAAAGAACGGTGGGTGTTTTAAATGGCAAGTCAAGCGTCTATGAAATAGAGCCATTATCAACAATTCTAAGTCAAGTCTGCGCGCTATTTGGATACACTTCCGATATTTTAGCACCGGAACAGGTAAAACCAACCCGCATTATTACAGACCATATTCGCTCCTCTGTTTTTATCTTGGCAGAAAACATTGCGCCTTCAAACGTCGAGCACGGCTATGTTTTACGAAGATTGATTCGCAGAGCTATTCGTTATGGAAAGCAGATGGGAATTAATGAAGCCTTTAGTCATAAAGTGGCAGAAATTGTAATTGCTGAAATGGGAGGATACTATCCCGAACTGAGAAAGAACAGAGATTTCATAATTGAGCAATTAGTACAAGAAGAAGAAAAATTTGCAAAGACATTGGAAAACGGGCTTAAAAAATTTGAGAAAATAAAAGAAAAAGGAGTTATTTCAGCTGAAGATGCTTTTGTTTTATTCTCAACCTACGGCTTTCCTTTTGAAATTACAAAAGAATTAGCCATTGAAAACAAAATACAAATTGATGAAGAAGGATTCAATAAAGAATTTGCGAAACACCAAGAAATTTCAAGAAAAGGAGCAGAGCAAAAATTTAAAGGGGGATTGGCAGATAATTCAGAAATAAGCGCAAGAATGCATACGGCTACACATTTGATGCTTTCAGCTTTGAGAAAAGTGTTAGGCGATCATGTATTCCAAAAAGGATCCAATATCACATCAGAAAGAATACGTTTTGATTTTTCCCATGGCGAAAAGATGACGCCTGAACAAATCAAACAAGTAGAAGATTTGGTAAATGAACAAATACAAAAAAATAATCCCATAGTCTGCGAGGAAATGTCAGTTGACGAAGCAAAAGAAAGGGGAGCTATGGGTATATTTGAAAACAAGTATGGTGAAAAAGTAAAAGTATACACAATTGGAGATTTTTCAAAAGAGATATGTGGAGGTCCACACGCCCAAAACACAGGAGAGTTAGGGCGTTTAAAAATCCAAAAAGAAGAATCTAGCTCGGCAGGGGTAAGGAGAATTAAAGCTATTTTGCAATAACCTTACTTTTGATAATTTCAATGCTTCAGACTGCTTGAATCATTAAACAATATGATCGAATTAAAAAAGGGTTTTAGTAATCCAAAAGAAAGAATAGATCGCACAAAAAACACCACTGACAATAGAGAAAGTGATCTACAAGCATATGAAAAATTTTGCGGATTTAATCATAATGACTATATCGGAAAACTAATTCTTGACATCGGATCAAGTTTTAGAGAAAAATTTTCTCAAGAAGCAAAAGAAAAAGGAATAAAAGTAGTATCTATGAATCCGGAATTGTGCCAAAAAAGCTTTAAATACATAAATATACCTAAAAAGGAAAGGGAGGAGGGTTTGCATGCAGTTTCAGCAATGGTCCAAAATATGCCGTTTAAAGATGATACTTTTGATGGTGCGGTTTCTTTATATGCCATTCCCGAGCATTTAGTGCCTAAAGCTGATGAATACATAAATTCATTCAATGAAACCATAAGAGTTCTTAAACCAGGAGGAAAGGTATCTTTTTATCCAATTTTTAAAGAAACAATAGAAAATTCCGTATTTAAAGATGTGTTAAACGGGCTTGAAAATAGCGATTTTACTGTTGAAAAAGTTGAAGACAGGTATTTTAGATTAACCTTAACTAAGCGTTTGTCCGAAACAAATTCTTAGTCCATAAATTTAACTGTTAATATATAAAAGAAAAACAATTAATTATTTATTAATTTTCTTGACATAGCAGGATATTTGCTATAAAATATTTATATTGTTGACAAATTCGACCAATCTGCTATAATTAAGCAAATAAATATTTGATAAAAATCAGCTTAATTAATTTAAAATTCTAGGCTATGCTAGTAAAAATATTAGCTGCCAAGGATTTTAGTTTGTCCACAGGAGACATTATATAAAAACTGTCATCAATGACTGAAAACCAAAACCAGCCAAATTCAAAAGATTTTTTAGAGGTTGATGGAGAAGTTATAGAGCTTCTTCCAGCAGCGACTTTCAAGGTTATTCTTGATAGCGGGAATGAAATCCTGGCTCACTTGTCAGGTAAAATGAGAATGTTTAACATTCGCATACTTCCGGGAGATAAAGTTAAAGTTCAGATGACTCCTTATGACCTCACAAAAGGAAGGATAATTTATAGATATTAATTATGAAAGTAAGAGCTTCAGTTAAAAAAATTTGTAAGGATTGCCAAGTTGTTCGCAGGAACAAACGTTTGGTAGTTATTTGTATAAATCCAAAACACAAGCAAAGACAAGGATAGAAAGGATAGAGCAGAGCAGTTAACCATAAAAAATAAGTTTAAAATACTATAGATATGGCAGCAAGAATAGCAGGCGTAAATTTGCCTAATAACAAAAGAATAGAAATTGCATTAACATATATTTTTGGAATTGGTATTAGTTTATCTAATAAAATTTTAAAGGACTTAAAAATTGATCAAAACATTAGAGTAAGTGACTTAAAGGAAGATCAAGTTAATGCCCTTCGCACCAAAATTGAAAAAAATATGATTGTTGAAGGTGACTTGCGCAGAGAAGTTGTTGGAAATATCAAGAGACTTAAGGAAATAAAATCATTCCGAGGTTCAAGACATGCAAAAAATTTACCGGCAAGAGGACAAAGAACAAAAACAAACAATAGAACCGTAAGAGGAAATGTGAGAAAAACTATAGGTTCTGGCAGAAAAGATACTGCTCAAAAGACATAATACTAATTAAAATGACAGAAGAAGCAAAAAAACCAATTGAGAATGCTAAAGCGTCAAAAAAAGGCGAGGAATCTTCAAATACTGCAAAAAAAACAGAAAAAAAAGTAGTGCCTAAAAAGGTTAAAAAGGGAGCTATTAGACAAGTTAATTCTGGTCGCGCTTATGTTAAGTCAACATACAATAACACTTTAGTTACCTTAACAGATCAAAATGGAAATGTCTTATCATGGTCATCAGCTGGCCAGTGTGGTTTTAAGGGTCCTAAAAAAGCTACACCCTATGCAGCTTCAATTATTGTTAAAGATGCATGTGAAAAAGCTAAAAAATACGGTCTTAAGGAAGTATCAGTTTTTGTTAAAGGAGTTGGCGGCGGCAGAGATTCAGCTGTCAGGGCTTTAAATGCTAATGGATTGCAAGTTAACACAATCAAAGACGTAACTCCTATTCCACATAACGGATGCAGACCTCCAAGACCAAGAAGAGTATAACCAAAACTATGACTGATTTAAATAAACAATGTAAAAAATGCAGAAGAGCTGGTGAAAAGCTTTTTCTTAAAGGTGAACGATGCGACAGTGCAAAATGCGCCATCATAAAAAGAAACTACGTTCCTGGTGTGCATGGTTCTACAACTAAAAGAATTAAGTTAACAAATTACGGCCTTCAACTTAAAGAAAAGCAAAAAGCAAAAAGAACATACGGACTTAGGGAAACCCAATTTAGAAATTATTTTGAAAAAGCATTTAAAAAGGTTGGAAACACCGGAGAATTGCTTTTTACCCTGCTAGAATTAAGATTGGATAATGTAATTTATCGCCTAGGTTTTGTTCCATCGAGATTTCTTTCGAAACAAATAATTAGCCATGGACATATAACTATAAATGGCAAAAAAGTTGATATTCCTTCTTATCAGGTTAAAACGGGGGATATTATTTCACTAAAAGAATCAAGTCAGAAAAAGAAGTTATTTATAGATATAAAAGAAACATTAAAGAAAAAAGATAATTTAGTTTCATGGCTATCACTAGATACAAATGAAATTAAAGGAAAAGTAACAAGTAAACCCAAAACAAGTGATAGCGCAGCGAATATTAACTGGAGAACAATTGTTGAATTCTATTCAAAATAATAAATAATAATTGTCCGCTATGCGGACATGGAGGACGCCAAGTCTTTACGACAAAGCACAAACATTATGAAAACAATTAGCCTTCCAAAAAAATTTACTGTTGAAGAAATTGAAAAAAACAGGAAAGCCAAAATAACAATCGAGCCATGTTTTCCTGGCTATGGTTTGACATTGGGGAATTCTTTAAGAAGAGTACTATTGTCTTCACTTCCGGGCGGCGCAGTTACTGCTGTTAAAATCAAGGGTGTCCATCACGAATTCAGTTCAATGGAAAATGTATCTGATGACATTTTAGAAATTATTTTAACCTTAAAAAAATTAAGAATTAGAGTATATACTGAAGAACCTGTAGTGTTGAAATTATCCGTAAAAGGTGAGAAAAAAGTGCTAGCGGGGGACATTGAACCATCAGCTGATGCTGAAATAATCAATAAGGATCTTCTTATCACAACCTTAAATGATGAAAATACTTCTTTTGATATGGAAATTACAGTTGCTAAAGGCATTGGTTATTATCCCACAGAAGACAGAGAAAAAGGTAAAGGCGAGATTGGCGTTATTGCAATAGATTCAATTTTCACCCCTGTACAAAATGTTGGTTTATCTGTTGAATCAACTCGCGTAGGACAAAAAACAGATTATGACAAGATTATATTAGACGTTAAAACAGACGGCACAATTTCACCTGAAGATGCAGTAAAAAAAGCCGCTGAAATACTCAATAACCAATTTGTTTGGATTATGGAAGGCGGACAAAAAGAAGTTGAAGAAATTGATACCGAAGCTCCGGTTATTTTGCCTGAAAGAGAAGTAGTTGAAGAACCTGGTATGATCATGGAAACTCCAGAAATTGTTACCGAAGAGATGACTGATACTCAAATTGAAGAAGATGGTGAAGATAAACCTAAAAAAAGAGGACGACCTAAAAAAAGCTAATTATACTAGAAGTTACGCATTTAAATAGAGACTATGAGACATCAAAAGAAAGGAAAAACATTAGGCAGAAAAAAAGAACCAAGAAAAGCTTTGCTAAGAAGTTTGGCAACAAGCCTTATTGTTTATGAAAAAATTAAAACAACAAAAGCTAAAGCAAAGTTGTTAAGGCCTTTTGTTGAAAAAATTATTACCTTAAGCAAAAAAGATATTTTAAGCAATAGGAGATTAGCTTTAGAGACCTTATATACTGAAGGATCTGTAAAAAAACTTTTTGAAGTATTGGGTCCTAAATTTAAGGAAAGAAAAGGCGGATATACCAGAATAATTAAAGTAAATTCAAGAACCGGTGATAATGCTGAAATGGCAATAATTGAATTAGTAGATTAATAGTCACAGAAGTATTCCGGCGAAAGCGGAATCAGAATATAATAAATATGGAAAAAATAGAAAGAAAAACACATCAAATTGATGCTTCAGGAAAACCTCTTGGTAGATTGGCGACACAAATTGCCACCATACTTAGAGGCAAAAATAAAGCTTCATTTACTCCACATATAGATGCAGGAGATTTTGTTGAAGTATCAAACTGCAATAAAATAAAGTTTACTGGAAAGAAACTAGAGCAGAAAGAATACATATGGCACACAAACTTTCCCGGAGGATTAAAAAGGAAAAAGGTAGCTGATGTTTTCAATGTTCAACCAGGAAAGGTGCTAAAAGAAGCTGTAATGGGCATGCTTCCAAAAAATAAATTAAGAGATAGAATGATAAAAAGGCTGATCATAAAGTAATATGGAAAAAGAAAAAAAGACAATAGTAAAAAAATCAAAATCAGTTTACGCCAAGGGAGGCAGAAAAACCTCCACTTGCCAAGCTTTTGTTGATATTGCCGGTAAAGGAGAAATAACTGTTAACGGAAAAGATATAAACATCTATTTTCCTACTGAACATCTCCAAAGCATTGTAAGAGGCGGATTGACTTCTTTATCAATGGAAAAAACTACCAACGTAAATATTATAGTTAAAGGTGGCGGAAAAGTCTCTCAAGCAGAAGCTTGCAGACACGCAATATCTAGAGCATTGCAAATAATTAATCCGGAAAATAGGGCAGTACTAAAAGCACAAGGCTTCCTTAAAAGAGATCCTAGGGTTAAGGAAAGAAAGAAACCCGGTCTTAGAAGAGCAAGAAGAGCACCGCAGTGGTCCAAACGTTAATCTATCATTATATATAATACTCCCGAAAGGGAGTTTTATAATTATTTTATTTTTCCCTTATTTTCTGTTATAATAAAGGAATTATGAGTAGTCACAGCTTAGCTAAAAATACTTCTTTTTTCGCTGGTGCCATGGCAATACAAAAGGTATTGTCATTTTTATATTTTACCTTAGTAGCTAGAGGAATAGGAGTAGAAAACACCGGCAAATATACCTTTGCCTTAAGTTTCACTACAATTTTTGCAATTATATTAGATCTTGGTCTGACACAGATACTTATTAGAGAAAGTGCGCGTGATAAGGAAAATTCAGAAAAGTACTTAGCCGGAATATTAGGTTTTAAAATTCTTGCTTCTGCCATTATTTACTCACTTGTTGTTTTACTCATTAATATAATGGGTTATCCAGAAATTACAAAGCAACTAGTATATGTTTCCGGCTTTGTCATGCTTGTTGACTCATTTTCATTGACTTTTTATGGAATGATTAGAGGGAAACAGAATTTATTTTTTGAAAGTATTGGTATAATTATCAACCAATTAATTGTTCTGATAGTGGGATTTATTGTTTTAAAAATGAATTTAGGACTTGTACCCCTTATGGGAGTATACCTGATAGGAAGCCTTTATAATTTGATCTACTCTTTAATAATTGTAAAAAAGAAATATAATATAAGATTAAAAATAAGCTTTAAACCGCAGTTATTAAAAATTATACTTAGAGTTGCCGTGCCGTTTGCGATTGCGGGTATTTTTATTAGAATATACTCTTCAATTGATGTAATAATGCTTTCCAAGTTAGCTGATGATAAAGCTGTTGGAATTTATAGCGTGGCCATGAAAATTGTATTTGCCTTACAATTCGTTGCCACTGCTTTTTCAGCAACTCTTTATCCTGCTTTCTCGAAGTATTTTATAGAATCAAAAGAATTTTTAGCCAAAAATTTTACAAAGTCTATTTATTATCTGATGATTTTATCACTACCAATGACAACTGGAGTTATTATGATTGCCGATAAAATAATTCCACCGGTATTTGGCGAACAGTACACCGCTTCTATTCTACCTCTTCAAGTTTTAATAGTTTCTCTTATCTTTATTTTCCTTTGTTTTCCGTTAGGCGCGATGCTAAACGCTTGTAATAAGCAAACTCGAAACACCGTTAATCTAGGAATAATTGCGCTCTTTAATATTATCTTAAACATTATTTTAATCCCAAAATTCAGCTATATGGGTGCCGCAATAGCATCTCTATCAAGTTATATACTCTTATTCGTGTTAGATATAGTTTTGATAGAAAAAATTATTTCCTATGATAAAAAATTTCTAATTTTTTCTTTTTTAAAGAATTTATTTTCATGCATTATAATGGCAATAGTAATGTATTTAATTAAAGACAAAATAAATTTTATAATTGTAATACCTGTGGCGATAATTATATATTTCGCCGTTCTTTTTGCAATTAAAGGTTTTGTAAAGGAAGATATTTTAGAATTAATACAGAAATTCAAAGCAAAAAACAAACAGAAAACAAGTACTTAATCAACTTTATACTATGAAAAAAACACTACTAATTACTTCATTCTTTCCTCCTAGGATTGGGGGGATTGAAAACTATTTTCATAATCTATGCTCTAATCTAGATGCGGATAAAATAATTGTTTTAACCCAGGAAGACCAGAATACAAAAGAATTTGACAATAAACAAAAATATTCAATTTACAGGACAGATTTTTTTGATGGGAAATTTCCGCCAAGATGGCGATCACTGAAAAAAAAGGTGAAAAAAATTATTGACGAAAAAGGCATTGAACAAATAGCTTTTGGAAATTTTCACTTTTATAATTTAGTTGGCTTGAAATTTGGATTGCCATATATTTGTTACGGACATGGTACTGATATTGCTAGTGTAGGGGATAAATTTGGCTCTAAATGGGCGTTTAAGAAGGTTTATGGGGGCTGTAAGCACTTTATAGCAAACAGCCAATATTTAGCTCATAAAATCGAAAAATTAGCCGAGGATAATTCAAAAATAAAAGTTATCTATTGCGGTGTTAACGTTGAAGCGCTAAATTCTCCCGTAGAAGATCTTATTGGTAAAAAGAAAATAATCGGCATTTCAGAAAGTGATATTGTACTATTAAGTGTAGGTAGGTTAGTTGAAATCAAAAATTATGCTGGAATTATAAAGTTAATGCCGTTAATTCTCCAAACCATTCCCAACCTTAAATATGTAATTGTAGGAGGAGGACCAAAATATTTGGAACTAGTTGATCTAGCAACTCAATTGGGCGTTGCAAACAATGTAAAGTTTGTAGGAGCAGTTCCTGATGAAACATCATCAAAAGCTTTCTACTATCAAATGGCACATATTTTCATAGGAGTATCAAAAGTTCCTGAAGGTCTTGGTATATCATATCTCGAAGCTCAAGCCTGCAGAACACCTATCATAGCTTCGAACACAGGAGGAGCAACTGAAGCTGTGATCAACAATAAAACAGGATTACTAGTTAATGCCGATAACGACAATGAAATTGTCGATGCTATTATCTCACTTGCAAAAGACAGTGAGCTTTGGACAAGACTTGCTGATAATGGACAAAATATGATAAAACAAGAATTCGATCTTTCAGTCCAAATTAAAAAAAATATTGAAATACTGTCATAATTATGAAAATATCAATAATTATTCCAGCCTATAACTGTTCTAAAACAATAAATTCTTGCTTGCAAAGCGTTTTTAATCAAACTTTTTCCGATTTTGAAGTTATAGTCGTAAATGATGGATCAAAAGATGACTTAAAAATTGCAATGAGATTATGGATGGATAAAGTAAAATATATTGAACAAGAAAATAAAGGAGCTCCATCGGCTAGAAATAGGGGATTTACAGAAAGTTCGGGAGAATTTGTAATTTTTCTTGATGCCGATATTATTGCAAAACCAAGCATGCTTGCAAAACTTTACAAAAAATTAGAGGAAAGTCCAAAATTTTCTTACGCATATAGTTCTTTTCTTTGGGGCTGGAAAAAATTTAAACTCTGGAATTTTGATGAAGAAAAATTAAAACAAATACCATACATTCATACATCAGCACTAATTAGACGAGAGCATTTTCCTGGGTTTGATCCAAATTTAAAAAAATTTCAAGATTGGGACCTATGGCTTACTATGCTCAAAAAGGGGCACAAAGGAATTTGGGTAGATGAAATTTTATTTAAAGTAACAGCCGAAGGCACCATGAGTTCTTGGCTGCCAAAATTCGCTTATAGACTGCCATTTTTAAAATCAAAGCATAAGGATAAATATGAAAAGGCAATGGCAATTATAAAGGATAAGCATAATTTATGAATGACAATAATGCCTTATTTGAAATTTCTCTCAAGGTAATAATTAGAAATAATAAAGGCGAAGTTTTATTATTAAAACAATCGAAAGAATATAATAAATATGGAGGGATTGATATTCCCGGCGGACGCATAAATGATGATGAACTTAAACAAGACATTTTGAAACTTATTGAAAGAGAAATAAAAGAAGAACTTGGACCAGATATAAAGTACAAATTAAATAATAAAATCAAGTGCATATCAATTATGCCACTTAAAACCAAAGATAAGGGCGAAAGAGATGGAGTTTTTTATTTGCTTTACGAAGCAAAATACATTTCGGGAAAAATACAATTATCCTGGGAACATAATTCATATATTTGGAAAAAACTCACTAAAAACGATGTTAAAAATTTTGTAAAAATCTACCATAATTTAATGAATAAGTATATAAATTCATTATGCGCTTAAATAAATTTTTAGTTTTTTTAGGAATCGGTTTTGAAAAAATAGCAAACCGCGAAAGAATAAGACTTGATAT
>CAYGKC010000006.1:8161-40540 GCA_964350585.1 uncultured Gammaproteobacteria bacterium | reverse complement strand
TGGTAGCCCTACGGGGAATCGAACCCCGATTTAAGCCTTGAGAAGGCCGCGTCCTAACCGTTAGACGATAGGGCCAAAGAGTCAAAAAAATTGTATCAAAAATACTATTAAAATTCAATGCTTCAGACAGTCTGAAGCATTGAAAAATAGCTAATTTTATACAAATTAATATTTATATAAATATATTTTTCCCAGATTCGGTTTGTTTTCATTTGTAATCTCAATTTTTTCGGCTATCGCTTTTGACATTTTAAAACCGTAAGAGACAACTCTTGCTCCTGGTTTGAGCTCCTTTTTAAATTTCGGTTCTAACTTATCCATTATCTCTGGAAACAAATAACAATAAATAACATCGGCCTGGGATATATCCGCCTTAAAAAAATCTTTAAAATATACTCTAGCTTTGGATTTCCATACTAGGATGTTAAACTTAGACCAAAGATAGGGCCACAATGACAGCTCATAACCGACACATCTTGCTCCAAGTTTCTTATCGGCGTAAATTAAATGATGCGCTTTCCCACAGCCCAAGTCAATCAACAGTTCTCCGGGCTTTAGTCCCGCTACTTCCATTGAAGATTTGAAAGATTTCTTTTGCGATGAAACGAATGGAACTTTGGTAATAAATATTCCTGTAACAACACTTACGGATAAAAAAAGTACGATTAAAGAAACGACTAACATGAGAATCATGATTACTAAAAGCATATTTTATTATATTCCGGCATCTTCAATTAATTTTTTTTGATGCCTTGATAAATTTTTTGGTATATCGATTAAAACATCTACAATATGATCCCCTCTTCCTCTGCCATATAAGTGAGGAACGCCCTTTTCTTTTAATCTAAATTGCGTATGGCTTTGCGTGCCTTCGGGTATCTTCAAAATAACAGGGCCATCAACAGTTTCTATTTCAATTTTATCACCAGCTATTGCCTGCGATACTTTAATATGAAATTCACTGTAAATATCATCACCTTGCCTATTAAATTTTTTGTTTTCTCTAACGTTGACTCTGATATATAAATCACCAGCCATGCCTGATTTTGAAGGTTCACCCTTACCCGATAATTTAATAGATTGGCCATCGTCAATACCGGCTGGAATTTTTACCTTGATTTCCTCTGTTCCTGGATAAAATGAATTTCCTTTGCATTTATGGCATTTTTTTTCATAAGTCTTACCTTCTCCACGACAACTAGGACAAATTGTTTGAGATCTGATATTTCCCAAAAAAGTTTGTTGTATTTGACTCACATAACCGCTTCCTCCGCAGGTATTGCATGTATTTACTTTTGATCCCGGCTCAGCTCCCGTACCGGAACAAACATCGCATTTAATGTTTTTTTTCAAACTGATATTTTTTTCAACGCCAAATACCGCTTCTTCAAAATCCAAACTAATATTTACTTCAATATCTCTGCCTCTGGAGGTGGCATGTTCCCTTCTTTGTCCTCCTCCAAAAAAACTGCTAAAAATATCACCCAAATCTTCATAATTTCCAAAATCAAAATTTGCTCCATTCTTGCCAAAATCAAAACCAGCAAACGGATTTCCTTGCGATTTAGAAAAATCCTGATAACCATACCCTCCTGGACCACCGCCATTTCCAAAAGTCTGACCGAATTGGTCATACTGCTTTCTTTTGCTTTCATTTCCTAAAACCTGATAAGCTTCATTAATTTCTTTAAATTTTTCATCACTTCCGTTTCCCTTATCAGGATGATGCTCATGAGCAAGTTTTCTGAAAGCTTTTTTGATTTCTTCTTGAGAAGCGCCTTTTTGAACTCCAAGTATTTTGTAATAATCTTTTGACATAGTTATTCAGCTTTAAATCCAATATCACCTTGTGGACTTTCTGCTTTTTCCACTAATCCGAATTTCTGTTCATACTTTTTCAAATTCTCGTCGAGAACCGCAATCATTCTTTTAATGTGTCCAGGACTAGTAATAATTTTAGCACATATTCTTCCAGACGGAGGAACAATATTAAAGAAGGTTAGCAAAAATTCTTCTTTTCCATGATTTACTTGCATGGCATTAGCATATTCTCCCCCAGCAAAAGAATCTTTAATTTGTATTTCTTGATTATTAACGTTTTCCATATATTTTTTTTATATTTCTGGTCTTTTATTTAAATTTTCTTCCCACTTCCCGCATCTGTCGCCCCAGCGAGCAGTAACTGAACCGTTTTCTTTAAATTCTATTACTTCGCAATTATTGGAGCAATCCGGACAATGGAAAGCCGTTGTTTCAAATTTATGTTTTGAAATATCAAAACCCTTAAATTTTGTTTTTTGCAACTTTGCTTTTTTGGCTAAAAGCGCAGCTCCTAAAGCACCCATAACATCATAATTTTCAGGAATTATTATCTTCTTGCCCAGAGTACTTTCAAATTCAGCCTTAATCGCCTTATTTGCCGCTACACCGCCCTGAAATATGATGGGCTCTAAAATTTCCTTTCCTTTAGCTACATTATTTAAGTAATTCCTAACAAGCGCTTGGCATAATCCCCTCATAATATCTTCCCTTTTAGTTCCTATTTGTTGTTTATGGATCATATCTGATTCTGCAAATACGGTACATCTTCCAGATATGCTTACATTATTAGACGATTTAAGTGCCAAATCTCCAAAATCTTCAATTTTTATACCTAAGCGCCCGCATTGCTGATCCAAAAATGAACCCGTTCCAGCAGCGCAAACCGTGTTCATCGCAAAATCAGTTACCAAATCATCGTCAAGAATTATTATTTTGGAATCTTGTCCTCCTATTTCAAGAATTGTTTTAACGCCTGGAACCTGATGAATAGCAGCTTCGGCATGAGCGGTAATTTCATTTTTTACAATATCAGCTCCCACTAAAAAACCCGCAAGTATTCTTCCGCTTCCTGTTGTGCCAACTCCTGCAACTTGATAGTTTTTCATTTCTCCCGAACCTTCAAAAAGCCCAAACTTTATAGCCTCCATCGGTTGTCCCTGGGTTCTAATATACTTCTTAAAAATTAATTTGCCATTATCATCAATTGCAACTACATTGCAACTTACTGATCCGACATCAATGCCTAAATATGCTTTGTTTTTCATATTATCTTTTACTATTTTTTTTCTTTATTAAGTCAGCAAAAGCTTCCAGCCTTGTTTGATAAGCAGCGTCACTGGCATGCGTATCCCTCATAAAATGCATGACTGGAACATTATAATCCTTTGCAATTCTATCAATAATTGGTTTTAGTAAAATGTCTGGCATACATCCAAAAGACTGGAAATGGATAATTCCTTTTGCGCCCTTTTCCAATTCTTCAACAATTTCTCCAATAGAAATTTCTAAGTATGAGGCTGGCACGCTCTGAAGATATTTTTTTGCTTTCTGCTGATATAACTTAAATTTTTTCTTAAACTCTGACCTAAAGGGAATGGGATTTTGGCCAAAAAACAAAAGTGAAAAAGTTATAGGCTGTCTTGCCTCTAATCCCAACTTATTTATTTTTCTAATAGTGTCAAAGTGAAAAAAGGGCTCGTGAATTTTAAACATATCTCCGGCAATTACTACCTTTAAAATCTCTCTTTCAGTATCAACTGCAATATTTTTAGCTTCCTTCAAACCCTTCTCCATTACTTTTATAGTTTTGTTAGGCTTTTTTTGTTTTTTCAATTTTTCCAACCATTTCTTTAGCCAATTATCTACAGAACCGCTAACAATCTCTCTTGGCCGTAAGATATTAGCTTCATCATTCAATTTATCTGTAGCTAAAAGAGCATCGCTGTAAGCTAAAATTCCCAAAACCAGTTTATGTACAGGCTGTTTACCCATCACATTTTGCAACTGTTCAAAAATATTCTTATAACCGCCAAAACCTCCCCAGTAATGCATGTTAATTTTATAACCATTTTCTGCAAGAAGTTTTTTACTTCCTTCCCATAAATCCATATAGCGACATGTCCTATTGCTCGTTACGCCATAAACAAAAAAATCAGTAACGCCTTTATCAGCTAATTCTTTATAAAAACCCAAATACACTTTTAGGGGAAAACATGAATATTCTGGGGCATGAGCTTCTCCCCATCTAAGCATTTTATCGCTTAAATCAGGAAGATCAACAAATTTTTTTCCAAAATACTGAAACATAACCCTCATTGCGATATGTTCATGCAGCCCATGATATGATGCGTATTTTATACTCATAATTATTTTAAAACATCAATAAAAGCCTCTATTCTTGTATTTAAACCAGCTTCTCCGCTAGATTCGTCAATTGAAATAGAAGTAACGGGCTTTATTTTTCTAGCAGTTTTAAGGGCGTATGTCTCCATTAAAAAATCGGGGCCGCAGTTGAAAGGCGTAATGTAAATAATACCATTGATGCTTTTATCACATGCCGCAGACATAACTCCCAGCCTCTCCTCGTTGGTAATATTCCAATGATTATGGCATTCAACCTGGATAATTTTATTCCCTTCATTTTTCTCTTCTTCGGAAAACATTTCCATTGTTTTTACTGCAAAACCTTTATCAATAATTTTTCTTAATATATTCAAATTCAAATATGAATCATAAACAACATATGGATGACCTATAACTGCAATTGTTCTATCTCCCTTATTTTCAACTAAATCAAAAACTTCATTATCTGAAATATTTTTATTACGCAATTGTTTTTGAAAATCGATAAATTTATTCTGTGCCTGAGAAAACGCCTCTCCTGCTTCCTGATCATTTTTTCCCAAAGTTAAAGCCAATTTTATCCATGGCTCTTTTTCAATTAAATTATCAGTGATTGAAATTTTTGGTCTTAAAATATTAATTTCGGGATATTCTGCTTTCATAAAATCCGGCAAAGCTACAAAGTACGGGCAAAAAAAAGATTTATTGCCAAATACACTATTAGTTGAAATAACTTCGTCCATTTCAGGCAGAAGAAAATCGTTAATTCCTTTTTGCTTCAACCAATTTATATGTCCGTATAACAACTTTATGGGCAAGCAGGACTCACTGTTTGCAGCATTAAGACCTAAATTTAAAATGCTTTTGTCAGTTTTTGGAGATAAGCAAATTTCCTGGCCGAGCACACTAAAAAATTCCTTCCAAAAAGGGTAGAACATATAAAACATTCCTGCTCTCGGTATCCCGATTATCATAATATCTGCTTAGTGCGATGATACTATTTTACACTAAATATAACTGTTTATCAACGCAAGGCAAAAAGGACGCTTTCACGTCCTTTTGCTTCCTTATTTCTTTACTTCCTCATATTGTCCTTCCACAGCTTCTTGATCTTTACCAGGCCCTTCAGCTCCAGGATTTTCAGAACTTTGTCCTTCCTGCGCACCTTGGTTATACATTGAAGCACCAACCTTCTGAATTGCTTCACTTAAAGCATCATAGTTCTTTTTAATTAACTCTTGATCTTCTCCCTTGAGAGCATTCTTCAAATCTTCAACCTTATCCATTATTCCTTTTCTATCCTCAGCAGAAACTTTATCTCCTGCATCCTTTAATGTTTTTTCAGTTGTATTAATAAGACCCTCACACTGATTTTTAAGATCGATTAATTCTTTCTTTTTCTTATCTTCTTCAGCGTGAGCAGCCGCTTCATTTTTCATCCTTTCAATTTCCTCTTTAGATAAACCAGAAGATGAGGTAATTGTAATATGTTGTTCTTTGTTTGTAGCTTTATCTTTAGCTTTTACGTTAAGTATTCCATTTGCATCAATATCGAAAGTAACCTCAACCTGAGGAACACCTCTTGGAGCCGGAGGAATACCATCCAACATAAATTTACCTAAAGTTTTATTATCTGTCGCCATTGGCCTTTCACCTTGAAGAACGTGTATTTCAACTGCTGGCTGATTATCCGCGGCAGTAGAAAAAATCTGAGATTTAGCAGTAGGAATAGTCGTATTCCTATCAATTAAAGGTGTCATTACTCCTCCTAGTGTTTCAATTCCTAAAGTAAGCGGAGTAACATCCAAAAGCAAGACGTCCTTTACATCTCCTTGCAAAACACCGGCTTGAACTGCCGCTCCAAGAGCAACCACTTCATCGGGATTTACACTTATATTAGGTTTTTTACCAAAAAATTCTTCAACTTTTTTCAGAACTAAGGGCATCCTTGTCATTCCGCCAACCATAACTATTTCTTCAACATCTTTTACACTCAAGCCAGCATCAGAAAGAGCCTTTCTTACCGGTTCAAAAGTCTTATCAATTAAGTCTCCAACTAATCCTTCTAATTGAGCTCTGCTTAATCTAACAGTCAAATGCTTTGGAGATCCGTCTGGACCTTGAGTAATAAACGGCTGATTAATTTCTGTTTCCATCTGAGTGGAAAGCTCGATTTTAGCTTTTTCAGCTGATTCTTTGACCCTTTGTAATGCCGTCAAATCTTTTGATAAATCAATTCCTTCCTGTTTTTTAAATTCATCAAGAATCCAATTCATTATTTTTTGGTCAAAGTCGTCTCCACCAAGATGAGTATCACCATTTGTTGATTTTACTTCTACTGTATCTTCAGTCACATCCAGTATTGAAATATCAAATGTTCCTCCTCCAAGATCATAAACAGCAATTTGCTGACCTTTTTTCTTTTCAAAGCCATAGGCCAATGCAGCCGCAGTAGGCTCGTTAATGATTCTCTTGACTGTTAATCCGGCAATTTCTCCCGCATCCTTGGTTGCTTGCCTTTGTCCATCATCAAAATATGCAGGAACTGTAATTATTACCTCTGTAATTTTTTCACCAGTTTTTGCTTCTGCATCTTCCTTTAACTTCTGTAAAATCATGGCAGAAATCTCCTGAGGAGAAAATTCTTTTCCACCCATTGCAATTTTCACACCTCCGTTAGCCTTTTTTATCTCATAAGGCATAAGCTTTAAATCTCTTTGAACTTCCTCATCTTCCCATTTTCTTCCGATTAATCTTTTAATTGAAAATAAAGTATTAGTAGGATTTGTAACAGCTTGCCTTTTAGCTGCAACACCAACTAGCCTTTCTCCAGTCTTTGTAATTGAAACGACTGAAGGTGTAGTTCTAGCTCCTTCTTTGTTTTCAACTATTTTAGGCTGGCCTCCTTCCATAATGGCCATTGCGCTGTTTGTGGTACCTAAGTCAATTCCTAAAATTTTTGGCATATTTGTTTTATTTATTTAATATTTTCTTGATAGAGGTGAAAACTTATTTTCACCTCGGCTAAAAAATATTATTTATCGCTTGTTTTAATTTTTATACTTTTTGGCTTTGCTTCACCTGCTTTTGGAATTACAATTTTTAAAATTCCTTTTTCATAGTTTGCTTCAGCTTTATCACCATCAACTCTAGTTGGCAATTGCACTGCCCTATAAAAACTGCCTGATCTGACTTCCTTTCTGTAGTAATCCTTGTCTTCAACTTCTGATTTTTTTTCTACCTCACCTTTTATTGTCAAAACATCATTTTCAACCGAGATATCAACTTTTTCAGGATCTATTCCTGCCAAAGGAGTTTCCACAAATACATTATCCTTATCCTGGTACACGTCTATTGCAGGAGTGAAATTTGATTGAGCCATTGGCCAATTCTCAAAAATATGGTCCATGTCATCAAACATTGAAGGACCGAAATTAGGAGTCCATTTAATTAATGCCATATAATTTTTCCTTTCTATGCGGAATTTTTCCGCTATTATTATATTATTAATTATTTAGCTACTTTTACCTTTGCCGGTTCAATTACATTTCCATTAAGCATATATCCGGATGAAATTTCTTCAAATATAATTCCTTCTTCAAAACCTTCTTTTTCCTCATATGTAACAGCTTCATGAAAGTTTGGATCAAACTTTTCTCCTACAGTGCCAATTTCTTCTATATTAAACTTTTTTAAAAATTCAACGAATTGTTTTTTTATTTGCTCTAAACCCTTAATATATTCATTCTCTCTCTGATCTTCCGGTATATGTTTCAGGGCGAGCTTTAAATTTCCATAAACGGGCAAAATTTCAGAGATAGTAGCTGCATTTGCGAATTCAATCATTTCCTTTTGCCTTTTTTCCAATTCTTTCTGAAAATTTGAATAATCTGCCCTTGCTCTTTGCCATCCTGATAAATATTCTTGGTTTTGTTTTTTTAATTCCTCTAATTCTTCCTGGAGCGCATCAATATTCATTTGAGCTGCCTTTTTGTCAGTTGACATAAATTGATATATTTTTATTTTTTAATTTGCTGTATATACTTTATCAAACTAATATTTTCACGGTAATCCATTCTATTGGGACCAAGAATACCGACCATAATTTCCTTATTTTCTATATTAACTTTTGAAAGAATTACAGATGTAAGTTCGCCGAAAGGATTTTCATCACCTATGATAATTTTTATTTCTTCTCCGATTTTAAGATAGATCATCTGCATTACCTCATCTAAGTGATCTATAACTTCTGAAATTGAATATATTAAAGTTTGATCCCTAAATTCAGGTTGCCTGAATATATTTGATATTCCTGTATAATAGACATTGTGTGGTGAAAAACCGATTAAAACTGCACTATCAGAAATTTCAGCCAAGGCTTTTGCCATAGACTTAATATCTTGCTCACTCTTAGTCAAATTTATTGAATCAATTATTTTTTTACTCTTAATGTTTAAAGTCCATTCTCTACCTTGTATTTCGTTTAAATAACTTTTATAACCCTCAATGGTGGGAATTCTTCCTGCAGAAGTGTGAGGCT
Source organism: uncultured Gammaproteobacteria bacterium (assembly GCA_964350585.1). Lineage (GTDB taxonomy): Bacteria > Patescibacteriota > Patescibacteriia > 2-01-FULL-39-33 > 2-01-FULL-39-33 > JBAYJM01. The sequence continues at coordinate 31,836 of CAYGKC010000006.1, read as the reverse complement.
GAAATATAAGACCCATTTCTTCAAGCAAAACCATATCATTTCTAACTGTAGCAGAACTTAAATCCTTAAAATACTTATCCACAATCAAACTGGAACTTACCGGCGTAGCCGTTTTGATAAATTCTTCAACTATAAAATTTAATATTTCATCCTTTCTTTCTGCCATTTTTTTTTATATCTGTTTATTAGCACTCACACATTAAGAGTGCTAATTTAAATATATATATAAATAAATAATTTGTCAAGAGAGTTAATTCATTAATAAAATAGCTATAAAAAAATCGGCTCAAAGCCGAAAGAATGTCAAATTTTTTGAGTAACTCTTACTAAAGTTTGCTTATACAACGATAACTATTCCATTGTGGAGGGATTTTCAAGTAAACAGTACATATGCTCCAGAAAAAATAATCAAAATTGCAACTATCTTCTGTATCAAAAAATTTTTTTCAATATTCTCTTTACCCCATTTCGGAATAAAGACGGTTAAAATAATTCCATATATTAAAACTATTATGGGTTGAAATCCGTTAACCACCAAAACTAACGCCACAGGAACTAAAAGTGTTGCAAAATTTGCGAGCATTCTTCCAATAATATTTAAAATCTCAGCAGAAAAATTTAATATCAATACGGCTCCTTTATTCTTATTTATTGTAAATATTAACTGTTTTCTATACAGCGGAATAAAGAAAAACAATAATAAAGCAAAAATAGCTCCGCCAATATAGTCCCAAAAAACAGTACCCCAAAAATTCTCTTCAACGGCAATAAATTTAAAAATTAAAAAGGTAATTGCAGTCATTAACGATGAAAGCATCATTAGAAAAAATGTCCTCCATTTAAAGTGAAAGGTAGTTACATTTAACGAAATAAGCATTGCCCCTCCTACTATTAAAACTGAGCCTATTATTTGTTGCAATGACAATTTTTCTCCCAAAAAAATAAGAGCCAAAAAATAACTGAAAACTGGTATCATTTGATAAAATGGGACAACACATGACGTCTCTTCCTTTTCTATGGCATGCATATACGGAATATATGACGCAACAAAAATAGCTCCTGTTATGGCAATAACAATAGCAGCCCATGGTGCAATTATTATGGAATCAAAATTAAAAATAAAAACAAAAACTGATATCAAAAAACCGGAAAGGCCTGTAAAAATTACAAAGAAACCAACACCTTTTCCGGTAAAATATTTTTCTATGACAAATTTGTCTAGATGATTTACTATCCCCCAAACTGCAGGAGCTGCCAATGCAAACCAAAACCATGTCATAAACCTTGAATTTATTTATTGTCCTACGGGCATTATATTATTTCTATCAAGAAAATTAACATCAACATTAAAATCATAGTCAACCTTACTGGGCAAGCTATAATTCCATAACAGATCTATCCTTCTTTTTTCTCCAGTTTTCAAACCGTTAACCAAAATATGATTAATTCCAGTAGGCATACCCCCGTTAAAAAGCGTTACCTGAATATCCATTGACCAATACGAATATGGAGAATAGTTTATAAGATCAAAGGACAGCACTGAGGGCTCCCGCTCATTTCCAATAGTGAAAATATCGTTTTCTATCGAAAAGTTGTGCATTTTATTTTTCAAATAATCGAAGTTATCAATTTTACGCCATTTCAAATTTTTTATTTCAAATCTGGGGCTGTCACTCATTCTGCTAAAATCCATTATTTTTATATATCCAGCGCCATCTGCAGAAGCCGGCAAAACATACCCCTGCTTAAAAGAAGGATTTTCATCAGGAGCAGAAAACCTATAATCGAAAGTTAGAAGCCATTTTTTATTGGGATTTGATATGTCAACAACATAATCGTAATCGCCAGAAGATGTATAAATTTGTACATCCGAAACTGAAATATCTCTTGGAGCAACGGATTCAACTTGGCTTAAACCACCGTCGGAAAACAACAAAGACTGTATTACTTGGTTATTTTGTTGATAACTTAAAAGATAAATCAATAACTGAGTTGCAACATATGACCATAAAAAAAGTGACACTAAAACAAGCCCAACCGTCAACCACTTTTTAAGCATTAACTTATGGGAAACATACCAATAACTGTACTTAAGTTGTTTATCTGTTAAATTTTGAAATGGTACTTCATTCATTTAAATATTATAACATAAATTAGTTTAAATAATAAGATAACATCAAAGACACAGCCTCTAAATAAAAGCTTCTCAAATTTACCCATCCCATTATATTTTAAAAAAAAATTTGCCAAATTATCCTCTTTATGCCCTTGCCTAAGATTCTAAAAAATGATAAAATAGTTATATATTAAGCTAATTAAAAGATAGAATTTATTAAAAAATTTCCTAAATTATGCCAAGCGAAACGAACAAAAAAATAAAGAAAACAGAGGGTGCTTATGGCGCCGATCAGATACAAATACTAGAAGGTTTGGATCCAGTCCGCAAAAGACCTGGAATGTACATTGGCAATACTGCTGAGGCCGGTTTACACCACCTAATATGGGAAGTTGTTGATAACAGCATTGATGAAGCAATGGCAGGACATGCTGATTTAATAAAGGTAAAACTACTTCCGGAAGGGGTTGTTTCAGTAGAAGACAATGGAAGAGGTATTCCAATCGAAAAACATAAAACAACAAAAGTATCCGCTTTAGAAACTGTTTTAACAAAGTTGCATGCGGGAGGAAAATTCGGCGATAGTGGATATAAGGTATCCGGAGGATTGCATGGCGTTGGTGTCTCCGTTGTAAACGCCCTTTCTTCATATACAAAGGCTGAAGTTAAAAGAGACGGCAAGCTTTGGATGCAGGAATTTAAAATTGGAAAGCCCGTCCATCCTGCTAAAGAAGTTGGAAAAGCAAAAGGCACAGGAACCAAAATTACCTTCAAACCTGACAATTCAATTTTTTCAGTAACTGAATTTAATATAAAGACAGTTTTAGACCATTTAAGACAACAAGCTTATCTTACTAAGGGCATCACTATTACCATATGCGATGAAAGAGAAGCAGACCCCCTTAAACACTTATGTTACAAATTCTACTTTGAAGGTGGAATAAAATCATATGTTAAACACATAAATAGCCACATTGAAACAAAACATTCAAACATTTTTTATATTGAAAAAGAAGCGGATGAAATTAACGTTGAAATAGCAGTCCAGTATTCTGCTGAATACAATGAGGTTATAATGCCTTTTGCTAATAATATTTATAATCCAGAAGGTGGAATGCATGTAATTGGCTTTAAAACAGCCCTAACAAGAACAATTAATACTTTTGCGAGGAAACAAGGCTTTCTAAAAGAAAAGGATCCCAATCTTACAGCAGAAGACGTAAGAGAAGGGTTAACAACAGTAATTTCAATTAAAATCAGGGAGCCTCAATTTGAGGGCCAAACGAAGGCAAAGCTTGGTAATGTTGAAGCTAGAGCAGCAGTTGAAAAAGTAATGTCAGAAGCTTTCTCAATATTTTTAGAAGAAAACCCAAAAGATGCAGAAGGAATTATCGGTAAATGTATTCTAGCTTCAAAAGCAAGGGTGGCGGCAAGAGCCGCGAGAGAAACAGTCTTAAGAAAGGGAGTACTTGACGGTTTTTCCCTACCAGGCAAATTAGCTGACTGCTCTACAAAAGACCCCTTATTATCGGAATTGTTTATTGTTGAGGGAGACAGTGCAGGCGGAAGCGCCAAACAAGGTAGAAATAGGGATTTTCAAGCTATTCTGCCTTTAAGAGGAAAGATTTTAAACGTAGAAAGAGCAAGACTAGATAAAATGCTTGCCAACAACGAGGTTAAGTCGCTTATTATTGCCATTGGTACTAATATTGGCGAACAATTTAATGTAGAAGATTTGAGATACGATAAAATAGTAATAATGACTGATGCGGATGTTGACGGATCACATATACGTACTCTTTTACTTACATTATTCTTCAGGCACTTCCCTGAATTAATTAAACTGGGACATATTTATGTAGCTCAGCCGCCACTTTACAGAATTCAAGTCGGAAAAGAAGTAAGATGGGCATATTCTGAAGAGGAACTTGAGAATTCAAAACAAGAACTAATAGACATAAGTAAAGATAAAAAGGAAAAGGCAAGTTCTACAAAAAAAGTTGAAAACGATGGAGAACCTGCTGCAGATCAAGATGATAATGTTGGAGTTGAAGAATATGGCGGTATAAGAATCAATATTCAAAGATACAAAGGTCTCGGAGAAATGAATCCTGACCAACTATGGGAAACAACAATGGATCCTTCAAAGAGAAAAATGAAGAAAATTACGATTGATGATCTAGAAAGAACTGATGAAACATTTGACATACTTATGGGTGGAGACGTTGCTCCGAGAAAACGTTTCATTCAAACTCATGCAAAAAATGTAAAGAATCTAGACATCTAAAAAAAGCGGCCTAGCCGCTTTTTTTTATCTATTCAATTTTATCAATTTTGCATTTAATCTTACCAGCAGGTATTGCTATTTCAAATTCATTGCCAACTTTTTTTCCTATAAATGCCTTTCCCAAAGGAGATTCATTTGATATTTTTCCTTCTGAGGGATTTGCTTCAGTCTGACCGACAATAGTATATTTAAGACTCATTCCATTATCACAGCTGGCGTGAACAGTTGTACCTATTGAAATTACATCTTTATTTTTACTTGCTTTTATAATAATTGATCTTTTTATCAAATATTCTAATTCTTGAATTTTACCTTCAATAAAACTCTGCTTTTCTCTTGCTTCATGATACTCAGCGTTTTCAGATAAATCCCCCAACTCTCTAGTTCTGGCTATTCTCTCGATAACTTCAGGCCTTTCAACTTTGATTAAGTGCTCTAAATCTTTTTTGATTTTCTCGAGCCCTTCTTTAGAAATGTAATTTTCTTTCATGATTAAAAATTAAAATTTTATATTAAAAACTAAAAAAACCTTCCCTTTTCCTTTAAATTTAAATAGTTATAGATAATAGGATATCAGTTAAACTATGCATTGTCAAGTAGTACTTTTTATTCTCTGGTAAACCAGTAATTTATAATTTCCTTTGCAATAGGAACTGCCACAGCAGACCCCTCCCCCCCTTCTTCAACCAGGACCGTAATACAGAAATTAGGGTCTGAATAAGGCGCAAAACCGGTAAACCAAGCATGATTTTGCTTATTCGTATTCCATTGCGCCGTTCCCGTCTTTCCGGCAACCTCAACCTTTAGGTCTGACAAGTTTCTTGCCGATCCTGAAATTACTGCCTGTCTCATACCCTCCTTCACTATTTCGATATTATCTTTTTGCACAAAATCTTTATTACTCACGCTTTTTGGAATAATGTCTATATTGCCGTTTGCGTTATTTATTTGATAGAGTAGTTTGGGCTTATATAAAGTGCCTCCGTTAGCAATTGCTGATGTATAACTATTAACTTGCAATGGTGTAACAAGAAGATGTCCTTGACCAATTGACAAATGATATGTGTCGCCAATATACCACTGTTCTTTTACGACAGTTTTTTTCCATTCCTCGCTTGGAACAAAGCCAGAAGATTCACTTGGCATATCAATACCTGTTTTTTCACCTAAACCGAAAAGCCTATAATACTTAGAAAGATTACCAACTCCCATACCGTTAAAATCACCATAACCTCCGCCAATATAGTAAAAAAAAGTATTAACAGATTCAGAAATTGCCTTTACTACATTTGTTGCGCCGTGTCCACCAGCTTTCCAGTCAGGAAAAAACCATTTTCCTACATAAATGCCTCCGGCACTGTTTATTGATGTATTTCTACCAATAATCCCCTCTTGCAAAGCGCCTACAGCGCCAATAATTTTTACTGTTGAGCCTGATGGATATTCACCTAAAAAGGATCGCGCATAAAGAGGCTTTTGTGGATTTTCAACTAAAGATTTATAATCCTTGGCTGAAATCCCTTGAGCAAAAAGATTATTATCAAATGAGGGATAATCTACCATCGCTAATATTTCCCCGCTTGATGGGTTACTTACTACAACAGAAGATATATATGAACCTTTTAATTTTTGATTTAATATCTCATAAATTTTTTTTTGTAATTCTAAGTCAATGGATAGAACCAAATCTGCTCCAGCTTCAAACGGAACTTCATAAACAATTTTCTTTTCCCTTCCCAGTGAATCCACTTCAAATTTCTTTTGCCCATGCTGCCCTTTTAAATATTGCTCGTATTGCTTTTCTAAACCGCTTTTACCAATGTTATCGTTTAGGAGATACTTGTCTCTTAAATTGGCATATTCTTCTGTATTTATTTTACCCACATAACCCATTATGTTTGAAAAAGATTCTCCATTTGGATATTTTCTCCATGAATCCATATCTAAAACCACTCCTGGGAGCTGACTTGAATTGATTTTCAACATCATAGCATTATCATAACCAATTCCACTTTTAATCAATACTGGCTTATGATAAAAATTATCTGCACTCTCTATTGTGTTAAAAATATCTTCTTCAGACACTAAAGATAACGTTGAAATTTTTTTAACAATAGCATTTTTTTCTGATTCATCCTTAGGCAGTAAAGCTGGGACTACTGAAAGCGAAAAACCAAAAACATTTTGGACTAAGGCCTTGCCGCTTCTATCATAAATAATGCCTCTATGCGCTTTTTCATATTCAGTTCTGATTCTATTATTTTCTGCCAGTCCGTAATAATAATCACTTTTAAATATTTGAAGATAAGCGCTCCTGAAGAGTAAGCAAAGAAGGGCAATAATTATAATTAAAAAAAATATCGTTATCTTTTTGGAACTGACTGATAAGCTCAAAAAACCTGAGTTCAAATTTTTAGAATCCAACCAAAGACTAGAAGCGCTATTTTCCACCCAACCCAAAGAACTTTTTTGGCCACTATCTATATTTTCTGATATAAAAAATATTTCTTCCTTCATCTTATTATCGCCTTAAAAATACAGGTTTAAAAATTCTTGACCTGTTATTAATCAAATAAAAGCAGATTGAAGTTAAAACAGAAGTATCAATTATCTGCCATACAAGTTTTATCCAAAAATCGTAAGAAACAACAAAGTTACTCAAATTCAGTAAATACAGAAACCCGCTTATGCTAAAAAAAATAAGGTTAAAAATTAAAATAGATATAATTCCAAGAATAAGTATGGAATAAAAAGAGTTATTTGTAAAAAAATTCAAAAACAGCAGTTCTATAAAAAAAACGGTTAAACAGTATGTTGCCAAAAAAACGCCAAAAGGCAAACTTGAGAAAATATCTGTTACCAAACCGAATAAAATTGCTATTACTAAAAGCTTATTAAATGAGACTGTATTTAAAAGAAAAATAATTGCTACAATTACAATATTTATATTCAATAAAAAATAATCAAAATTGTTTAAAAAAGCTATCTGAAATAGCAAGATAAGCAATAAACTGATTGCTAAAATAGAATTTTTCTTCATTTTAAGGAATTATAACTAAAACATAACTCAAGTTCGTAAAAGGAACTATGGGACTTAAAATAGCGGTTTTAAAGATCTCTTTCTCTATACTATTTATTTTTTCCACCTTGGCAATTAAAATATCCTTTGGAATTGATCCCTCAAGGCCAGAAGTAACAATATAATCACCCTCTGCAACAATTTGATCCTGTGGAATATTTGTCATGGAAAAACTAAGCCCATATTGACCTTCAACTATTCCTGCGGTTTTATCCAAGTTTTGAATAGTGGCTGCAACCTTAGAGTTATTATCGATTAAGAGTAAAACTTTACTGAAGTTATCCTGAACTTCAATTATTTTTCCGATCATTATTCCTTTTCCGGCAACCACAGCAAGGCCCTTAATTATACCATCTTTTGAACCCCTGTTAATTACCACTGATTGAGAAGCAGGATCAGATATACCGGTGATAATTTTTGCCGAAACATATTTATGATCCAACTCTTTTACAAACCCTAGTTCCTGCTTCAATAATTTATTTTCTTCTTCCATGCTGCTGATTCTTGCCAAATTCATTTGATAATTCTGCAGTTCAACCTTTAATCTTTCGTTTTCGAGAAAAACACCTTTTCTCTTAACCCAATTACCATAATACTCCTTTGACCAGTTAGAAGCGCCTCGCATTTTTTGAGCAATGGGACTAATGCCTCTAACAAAAATATTTTCTACCGGCTTAAGCCACCCTATATAATGTAGAGACACCAAAATTATCACAATAATTAAAGCAAAGATAAATGGTTTTAATATTTTACCCATTTTTATTGTTGAGATGAAGGAATAGTTATATCTGCAAGCAAGTTTTCGTTTTCCAATAGAATACCCATGCCACGCACGGCGCAAGTCTGGGAATCATCGGCGACATGAACAGGAATTTTTATTGCGTCAGAAATGAATTTATCCAACCCTTTAAGCTGTGCACCGCCTCCGGTCATAATTATTCCTTTTTGATAAATATCTGAGACAAGCTCAGGAGGAGTTGTTTCTAACGTTGTTTTTATTGTGTCTAAAATCCTATCTACTGATTTGGAAATAGCCCGCTGAATTTGTACTTCATTAATTGAAACTTCTCTAGGCAAACCGCTAAGAATATCTCTTCCACGCATAGGCATTTCCAACCTGTCTTTTATTTGCATTGATCCAATTCTCTTTTTAATATCTTCAGCTACCATTTCTCCCAAAACCAATCCGAATTCATCTCTTGCAAAATTGATTATATCTTTATCAAGAGTATATCCGGCAATTCTGGTTACTTTCCAGTTTACTATTCCGCTCAAAGAAATTACTGCCACTTCAGTTAAACCTCCGCCCAAACTGACAACCATATTGCCAGTAGGATCTTGTATAGGAATTCTGGCACCAACAGCGGAAGCCATTATATTTTCCACCAAATAAACCTTGGAAGTTCCGGCTGATTTAACAACATCTTCAACGGCTTTTTTTTCTACAGCAGTGACATCAAGCGGTACTCCAACAACAGCAATTGGTGAAGCAGAAAATCCCAATTTATCCAACGCTTTCACTCTATCCAAAAAATACTTTAGCATTTTTTCCGCTATTTCAAAATCTGAAATTATTCCAAATTCCAAGGGCTTACTTGCAAGAATATAGGGAGGAGTTTTACCTAGCATTTTTCTAGCTTCATCTCCAACTGCCAAAATCTGGTCTGTTTTGGTATTAATTGAAACAACTGAAGACTCACTAATAACAATTCCTCTCTCTTGTTGGTAAATCAAAGTATGGGCACTGCCTAAATCAATACCCAAACCCTTATTTAATTTTCTAAAAAATTTTTTAAACATGAAAAGCAATTACTATCACCCCTCCAAAAAAACAACTGCGCTTAATTAACAGTTCCCTTAAATTTCTTTATAAAAGAATCTAATGTTTGGACAACCACTGAATCTGATTTTCTTTCTTTAATTTCAATTTTATCTGATGTTTTATTACTGATAACCATTCTATATGGAATTCCGATCAAATCACTATCTGCAAACTTTTCACCTGCTGAAATATCCCTATCATCATAAAGAACTTCAATGTTATTATCTTTCAAAATTTTATAGTATTTTTCTGCATCATCATTACGTCCCAAAGATAAAAGATGCACATCAAAAGGAGCAACTGCCTCTGGCCAGATAATACCTTTTTTATCATTATATATTTCTACAATAGTAGCAACGAGCCGGCTTATTCCAATTCCATAACTTGCCATCAATATAGGTTTTTTAACCCCGGAAGCGTCAGTAACATATCCATTCATATCTTTTGCATATTTATCTCCAAATTGAAAAATATTACCCACCTCAATGCTTTTACCTTCCTTTAATAAATCTGAACAGTTTGGACATTTATCTCCTTCTTTTAATTTTGCAATCTCAATATTTTGTCCATAATCGCATTTACTGCAATAAAGTATTCTATCTTCTCCCGCTTCAGATATAACTTGAAATTCATGGGAATAATTTTCTGTAAAAACGCCTCCCGACGCTTCAATAATTTTTGCATCCAATCCGCATCTGGAATACACTTTTTTATACGCAGTTATCATTTTTTTATAATAATCATCCAAATCTTCCTCAGAAATATGAAAACTGTACAAATCCTTCATACAGAATTCTCTACCTCTCATTATGCCTCCCTTAACTCGTACTTCATTTCTAAATTTATTCTGAATTTGATAAACCGCTAAGGGTAAGTTACGGTGTGAATTAATATTTCTTCTAACTATGTCATAAATTACTTCTTCATGTGTTGCAGCCAATCCTATATCCTTGCCACTGCGGTCTTTAAACTGGTACATAACGTCACTAAGTGATCCGCTCCAACGGCCGGTTTCTTCCCAGATGTTTTTTGACTGTAATGCGGGCATTAGCATTTCTTGGGCATCATAAGCATTCATTTCTTCACGGATAATATTAGAAATTTTTCCAATAACTCTCCAAGCTAACGGCAGATAAGTATATACTCCCGCCATCAACATATCAACAAATCCAGCTTGAACCAAGTATTTATGCGAAATACTTACCGCATCTTTTGGCGGCAATTTTAATGTTTTAATAAATAACTTTGATTGTTTCATACTTTAAATAAGCAATAATAAAAAACCTATTAAGTCTCAAAATGTCAAAAAAATTTACTCCAAAATCCCTTCTTTTCCTCTTTTTCACATTCTTCTTCCAATTCTTTATCCACGTTATTATTTAACTCTGAAGAATATTTTTCTAATAACTCACTTATTCTATCACCTTCCTTTTGGACAGTCTCTCCATTATATTCTCCGCTATGCGCATGATAACCATCATAACTAGCTTGTTTCTGATCCAAGTGCAGATTTATCTCATAACCATTTATGTAAACGTGAAATCTTGGGTAAATACCACTACCCAATCTTCTGGAAAAACTACTTTCCTGCGCCCTATAGTCTTTAACTAAACCATAACCACACTTCCTTATAGCGTCTATGGGGTTTAAATTTTCTGGTATTTTTATTTTCATGCGCCAAGAATGCCTTTAAAAACACTTAGTATTCTATCGCCATATATTAGCACATCCCTAAAGGATACCGCAATAATTAAAGCAAGTAATAATAAGAATCCAATATTATTTGCTAAATTCTCCCATTTTTGTTTCATTGCTCTCCCCCTGAACTTTTCCACAATCAAGAAAAGAATCCTGCCTCCATCTAGAGCGGGAAATGGCAAAATATTAATAATTGCAAGATTTATAGAAAGCAAGGCTGCAAATTGGAGCAAATAAACCCAACCAAGGCTTGCCGCCTGTCCGGTCATAACCGCAATTCCTATCGGACCTGATAAATCAACGCCCAAGGGCTTTTGAATAATTAGATTCTTAATAATCATTACTAAAGCTGAAACAATGAGCCAAATCCAAATAAACGTAGTTTTTATTCCTTGCCAAATTGCTATTATCAAAGGAAATCTGACCTTGGCAACATTTACAAGCGCTACTCCAATTCCTGTTCTGTCATTAATTTCTGCAGGAACTACTTGCAAAGATATATTTTTGTTATTCCTCCTAACTGCAATTTCAACATTTTGGTTCTCCTTATCACTCAAAGAACTCTGCAAAGATTCTAAAGATTCTATTTTTTCTCCGTTTACTTCCATTATTTTATCGCCTATCGCAATACCGGCTTTTTGAGCTGGAGAGTTTGGAATTATTTCAACAACCTGAAGAGCCGGATCTGAAATTTTGGCATATTTTGATTGCCCTTCAGCCAATCCAGGCATACCAACAGCATAACCTATGCTTAAAAGCACAATACATAATATAACATTCATTATCACTCCGGCAGATATGATAATAATCCTTTGCCAAATTTTTTTTGAAGGAAAACTATCCTTTTGTTCTGCTAAACCTCCATTTTCACCTTTTATCCTCACAAATCCGCCAATAGGTATCCAATTTAGAGAATAAATTGTCGGTTCAGTATCTTCAATGGGTCTGTTTCCAAAAGTCACTTTTAATTTTTTTCCTATTTTTTGCAAGCCTAAAATTCTAGGCGGAAGACCGAATCCAAACTCATCTACACGAACTGAAAATCTTCTCGCTGTCCAAAAGTGTCCAAATTCATGGACAAATATCAGAAGTGAAAGTATCGCTACAAAAATTATTATGGTTATAATCATAGTTAATCTATTTCAATTTATATTGTCATTATTTCTTTTTCCTTTACTGTGGCAACCTCTTTAATTTCTTCGTTAATTTCAGATACTTTTTTATCAAGATCTTCTATTAATGAGTATTTCTCATCTTCACCAAATTCCTTATTCTTTTCTGCTTCCAAAATTTCTTCCTTTACTTTATCTCTTATCATTCTAACTGCAATTTTTGATTGTTCTGCTTTTTGATTAAGAATTTTTACAATATCCTTTCTTGATTCCTCTGTCATTTGTGGAATTGTTATTCTTATTTTATCTCCTTCATTAACCGGATTAATTCCCAAATCAGCTTCAAGAATACCTTTTTCAATATCTTTTAAAACTCCTTTATCCCAAGGAGCAATTACAATACATCTGGCATCGGGCACCGAAACCGAAGCAAGTTGGATTATCGGCGTAGGAACTCCATATGCTTCAACTTTTACTCCATCTAAAATTGCGGGATTTGCCCTACCTGTCTTAAGTGTTGCAATCTCTCCTTTGAAATGTTCAACTGCTGCCAAAAAATCATCATTGTGATTTTCAATAATACTCATAAAGTTTTGTTATTTGTTTTGTGTTTTTGTGCCTAAATAAATAATGTTCGGACTGTTAAAATCAATAACCATATCATTTGGCAATCTGGAAAATTGCAGTTTTTGCGTGGCCCATGTTTTTCCGCCATCAACTGACTTAACTACTGCATTATCGGTAGCATAATAAATTTCTGCAATATTCTTGGGATTAACAGCCATAGCATTTATATTTGTTTGGCCTGGTGCAGGCAGTAAAGGAACAACTTCCCATGATTTGCCGGCATCCTTACTCTTTAAAATGCCAAACTTTGACGCTAAGATCAAGTTATCTGGTAAAGATTTATCAATTATTAATTTCTTATAATTGCTACTTTTAGAGTATCCTGCCAATCCCTCACTTAATGAATTCCAGGTTTTACCGGCATCTTCTGTTTTATATATTCCTTTTTGCCAAGTGGCAGCATAAATTATTTTACTGTCTTTGGGATTAATAATAATTTCCGCAAAAAGATTTGCTTTTGGCTCCCTATAAGATACGCTCCAAGTAGCGCCGGCATTTGTACTTTTAATAATTTCTCCAACACTATTTGCCAAATATATGACTTGACTGTTTATAGGATCAACTGCCACATCCGTAAGATAAACATCTTTTTTGGGATGTTGATAAAGAACATCCCATTTCCTGCCGCAATCTGTCGTTTTAAACATTTTATCTTCACCCACTGAATAAATTACGCATTTATTTTTGGGATCTACGCTAATGGAGTAAATTTTACCTTTGTTTATTTGCTTGAATTGATTCCAGCCATTTCCGCCGTCATAACTGTAAATAATCCCGTGATTCTCTGTTGCTAAATAAATAGCCGAACTGTCAGACGGATCAATTACTATCTTCCGCACATCTACATTAGCAATAGAAGCCGGCTTACCGTTGGCAGTGGCTACTGAAACTGTATGAGCCCATGTTTTCGCGCTATCAGTCGATTTCCAAATTCCACCATCAGTCTTACTCTGCTTACTGCCGGATGAAGTTAAAGAACATCCACCAAGCAAAGCGACTGATAAAAGAAACAAAATTACTATTTTTATTTTCATATCCTTTAAAATTTTAAAGGTTAATTATTATATTTTCTAAAATGCTTTTTGAATTAATATTGCTGTTTAAATTCTTTTTCGCTTCATTGATTCTGCTCATTAACAACTCTATTTTTTTAAATTCCATATTTCTATCCGATTCCAATTCTTGGCCTATAATACCATAGTTCGCTATCAACTTTTCATTAAAATTAATGGATAACATGGCATCACGCGCAACTGAAGAAAAATTATTCAAAAGATTTACAAAATTTTCTCTATCCTCTACTGCGAAAAAAAATTCCCTTATCCCCATTAACCTTTCATAAAGCGGCGATCTTATAATCTTAAAAAATGATTTGATATTATTTTGATAATTCTCGAGACTTTCACTGCTATCAAGCAATCGCAAAGCTTTTCCAGGTATCCCGCAAGCGATTCTTGAAAAATACTTCGCCTTTTCAGGCTCTAATTCGCGCTTCAAAAGATAATTATGAATGTTATTAGAGGATACTGGCAAAAATTTTATTGTTTGACATCTTGACGCTACTGTTTTGGGAATTTTGCTTACTTCATCCGTAACTAAAATAATTACAGTTTTTAAAGACGGCTCTTCTAATGTTTTTAAAAGCGTGTTCGCTGAATTTACGTTTAAGAATTGAGCATCATTTACAATCGCTATTTTGTACCCCCCCAAAAGAGATCCCTGCTGAATCCTTGAAATTAGGGAGCGAATTTGATCAATCGAAACATCTTTTTTTAACTTTCCGCTCTTTTCATCAATTTCTCTTTTGATTTCAAATAAATCAAAGTGAGTTCCCTTTTCTGCTTGCTTACAAGAAAAACAGTTGCCACAAGGCAAATCCTTTTTATTACTGCATAAAACCGCCTTGGCAAACTGCTTGGCTGTTGCATACTTGCCCAAGCCATTCATGCCATGAAATAAATATGACTGCCCTATTTTATCCTTATCTATTGATGATTTTAGGAATTCTATAATATTCTGATGCCCGCAAATATTCCACTTGAATTGTGTTTCACTCAGTTGCATACTTATATATTTTAACATAAAAAAGACTATTTAAACAACCCTTATCTAAATAGCGCTTAAAGTAAATTTTTGACAATATTTAACTTCAAAATATATTTAAAATATCTTCGGCTGTTTTTTTCCAAGAAAAATATTGTACTCTGACCAATCCTTTTTCTATAAAATTTTTTCTCAATTCACTATCATTTAAAACAGAACTTATTTTTTTAGCTATATCTTTAGAACTGTAAGGATCCACAGTTATGGCAGCGCCATCCGCTATTTCCCTGTGAACGTCCATATCGGATATTAAAACAGGGATGCCACAAGCCATGGCTTGAAGAATCGGAATGCCAAATCCTTCGTACAAGGTCGGAAATAAAAAAATTTTAGCGTTTGCGGTTAAAATAGCCGCATCTTTTTCCGAAATATAACCAGTCAAAATTACATCTGACTTAATATTCTGCTCATCAAGAATAGATAATAGTTCTTCATACCCATTTCCCGCTAATCCCGCAAAAACCAGTTGCAGTTCGGGAAAATTTTTCTTTGCCAAAGCAAATGCTTTTGCCATGTTTAAAATATTTTTTTTCTTTTCGACTCTTCCTAAATACAAAAGATATGGTTTTTTTATTTTAAATTTTGCTAAACTTTCGCCAACCGATTCTTCTTTTACTTTTAAATTATATGTTTCTTTATCATAACTAAGATATGAGACTTTTATTTTCTCTGGTTTTATCTTGTAAAGCTCTATGATTTCCTTTTTGGAAAATTCTGAAATAGTTAAAATTAAATCAGCTCTTTTCTTTATTGCCCTCATAGTCAAATCGTGGTAAAGAACTTGTATCGGCTTGTAAATTTTTGGGAAACGCTTAAAACCGACGTCATGAACAACGGTAATCACTTTTATTTTTTTTGAAATAGGCAAAAATGGAATCGTATGAGCAGGCACAAATAAAACATCTGGGGGATTTGTAGTCAATTCCCACCAAAGACGAATTTGCGTCCAAAGATATTTTGGTGGCCAATTTATATTTTTTTCCTGCCAATTGGAGTTAGGCATTACCGACAAGTCACCTCTGAGTTTTTCATTTGTATATAAAACAAACTTAAGATAATCAGGAGCTATTTTCTTCAACTCTTGGATTATATGATAAGAGTACCACTCTGTGCCTGTTTTGTTGTCTTTATTGGCGCGCGAAGCGTCTATTCCAATGGTCATTTTAAGCTAAAATTAGATATAATTTAAAAGTGAGCTATTGACAAGATTATTAATGTGTGCTATAATTAATAGAATGCAGTATTTACGGGCGACCAATATGGTTCGCCATTTGAGGAGAGAAAATGAAAGCATGGGCGTTGATGTTGTTGTTAGTTGTAATTATGGTTGGTGTATATGTCATCGACCAAAACAACGAGGGCAATCAAATCCGAAAAGAGCAAATTCTGAATAAAGAAGCACAGGCTCTCGAAAAATTTTTTAAAAAAGAACTGGTGCCCGAGAAAGAAATCTGGTGGCTTCCATATACTGGCGAGCGTAACCAAACCGGTCTCGGCGGACCATTTGCTTGTCAACTTGAGCCCCATAAAGAACTGCTCCTTAAATATTGCCCCGAGGAGTACAAGGACAGCGTCCTTTCATGGGCGCAATATGTACTGAAAAATCAGTACTCGGTATGTTATTGCCCTGCAATCATTCCGCCGGGCGATTAAGCATTATCTCCATTTATCGAAGCATAACGCTCCACCCACTCCGGATCCACGAAAAACGTCGTGGTCCGGGGTCTTTTTTTTATTTTAAATTTCAACTATCAATAATTTATTACCTTGCGCCTCAATATACTTCTTTACGTCTTCACTGCTAATTACTAAAGTTGCCGTATTAACGTTTGGATGAAACGCCAGCTTTTCTTGTCTAAATATTTTTTTATCTACAACAACATGGATTTCTTTACTCTCATCATTAATTAATCCAAATGGAGATACTGCACCTGCCGTCAGGCCTAAATATTTTTGCAATCTCTCGTCTGAAGCAAAACTCAATTTTTCTTCTTCTAATATTTCTGCTAATTTTTTGAGATCAGCTCTCTTGTCGCTTGGCAATATAATTAAATAATGCCTATCCCCCGCCTTATTTCTTAAAAATAAATTCTTACAATGACCAACCCCCGGCACTTCATATTTTTTTGCTTCTTCGCAAGTAAATACCGCGGGATGATCCACCTTTTGATATCTGATATTTAAGTCCTCTAAAATTTTATATATCGCTTGCATAATAATGTAGTAATAACTTCATTATTTATATTCTATGTCACTATCTTACTCCCAGCGAGCCTTAATAAATCTTGTGCTGATATTTCCTATTTTAAACTGCAAGCTATAAAAATTTAAAATAAAATCCAGCGATATGAGCGTTCGCGTAGCGAAATTTATGCATGCCTTGAGCGAAGCGATTTATAAATTAGCGAATATTGCGACAGATTTTATTAAATTTTTATCAGCTTGCGATTTTCTTGGTTACTTCTTTTCTAAAAAGAAGTAACAAACAAAAAATAGTTCTCTATTTCGTCGCCAAAATACTTCTCTTATAACTTTCTAAATTCTCAAGAGCAATTCCGGTACCTTTTGCGACACAATAAAGGGAATCTTCTGCAATAAAAGATGATATCCCCGTATGCTGGGTAACAAGCTTATCAATGTTCCTGAGCAAACTCGTGCCGCCTGACATTACTATACCTTTATCAATTACATCGGCCGATAATTCCGGAGGAGTATTATTCAAAACAGACTTAACTGCTCCCACAATACCTTCAAGCTCCGCTTGAATGGCATCTGTTATGTCATCTGAACTGATACTTACAATCCTGGGCAGTCCTGTTATCATATCTCTTCCCTTGACATCCATATACAATTTTTCATTTAGGTACATTGCCGAACCGATATTTATTTTAACTTCTTCAGCCGTTCTTTCGCCTATAGCCAAATTATATCTTCTTCTTATATGCTCTGAAATTGCTACATCAAATTTGTTTCCGCCTATTCTTACGGATGTAGAACTGACAATTCCCCCAAGAGAAATCACTGCTATCTCAGAAGTTCCTCCACCAATATCAATAATCATATGCCCAGATGCTGATCCGATAGGAATACCCGCACCAATAGCAGCTACAATCGGCTCCTTGATTATATATGCCGCTTTTGCTCCCGCTGCAATCGTTGCATCTATTACAGCCCTTCTTTCAGTTGAAGTAATACCAGCAGGAACAGCTACCATAACTTCCGGTCTAAAAAGCCTTACCCCGCCTAGAGCCTTATTTATAAAATACCTAAGCATTGCCTCTGTTGTTTTATAATCAGCAATAACGCCGTCACGAAGAGGTCTTTGGGCAATAATCGTATCGGGAGTTCTGCCAAGCATATCTTTGGCCTCCATTCCCACCGCAATTATTTTTTTATCTATTGTAGAAATGGCTACAACTGACGGCTCATTAATAACAATTCCTTTTTTAGGAATATGAACCAGCACGTTAGTTGTGCCAAGATCGATTCCAATTTTTTTTAAAAAAATCATGCTAAAATTTAATACTAAAAATTCTATCTTTCCTTAAATCAGTCTTCCAATTTATATTGTGCCTATCTAGAATTACAGGATTTACTAAATAATCATAAGCACTTATATTACGATTAAATTCTAAATCAATTTCTGTCTTATGTCCACTAGTCCCCGGCTGTTTTTGAACAAATAATTTATACATGCCATTTTTATAGTTTTCCCTAATATGGCTGGGCAAATCATATTCCAATACAATGTATTTTTGCTTATTAAAATCAACTGTAAAAAATACTGCTGCGACACTTTTTCCTGATTCGCTATAAGTTAAAATTTCTTCGGGCTTAAGTATTTGCTCCTTGTTATCTTCTAAAATTTTAACCTTTTTTATTCTCGCTCCAGCAGGAATATAAACCCTTAGATAGTCGCGATAAATTGAAATTATATCTTTTACATATTTGCCGGTATGCCTATAACCCAGAGTTAATTCAGCTTCCAATTCACCTTTTGTGTTTTCTTTCACTTTATATTTAATTGTCTTATCCATTACCGAATCTGTTTTTAAGGCAGCCAAGTTGCTATCAACAGCCATTATATAATCATAATCAGTCTGGGCTATAGCTCCTGACCAATTCTGTTCTGAAAAATATTTCTGGACTTCTTCATCATGGAAATATAATAAAATATGTTTTTCATCCATGCTTTGACTCATTAAAGTCCATAAATTAATCAGCGATGATGGAGGCATGTTCTGCATTCTTTTCAAAAGCACTTCGGCCATTGTTCCAATAATTGATTTTCTTTGGTCTATGGGAATACCTTCTTTTTCATAGTCGAATTCAACAAACATTTCCAAATCCATTGTAAAGTTTTCAGCTTTAAATTTTTTGCCATAAATTTCAATTTCACCAGCAATTAAAAGTAAATCTGCAATAAAATCCGGAGTTATGCCAATAACACCATCAATATTCTCATAGGGCAAGCCGGCAAATTTCCTTTCTGCATTAAAAAACCATGCAATTTGCCTTGCTGAAGTTGGCCAATCTGGCCACCAGTTAGAGTCGCGCATAAACCAATACTTCTGCTTGATGTATGTTTGTATGGGTGCAGGAGCAACTGCATTTAGTTTATCTTTGGAATGCTTATCAAGATTATAAATGTCATCAATGGCCATTGAAACTATTTCACCGTCTTTGATTTTTAAAATTGCGTAGCTTCCTATAAAACCACCGGTAGCCCTCATCTCCATATTATTTTGGAATAAAAGCAAGTATGTTTTTTCCTGGCCTTCGCCCAGTATTTCTGGTAACTGTTCCAATAACGGCAAGGCCATCTGACTATTTTTCACTATTTCAGAAATTGACTTATAAAATACAGCCAACTGACTGCCATATTTTCCCATAAGATCATTTGAAGTTATCAAGGCGAGCTCTTCTTTAGCTTCATCAAGATCTTTACTTATTTTTTCAAAATTATTGCTGTTTTTTCTAATCGCTTTCAAAACTTCTTTTTTGTCGTTTCCCAAGCCGATTTGATTAACAACATTGTCCATATCAGTATTTTCCATATCTACTAGCGAGATCATACCAATTATTTGATCAAAACTCCCCAGAAGCTTAATTGAAGCCTTAAGCAAGTGGTCTGCAACGCTTAACTTGTCTCTTACTTGCGGCAAAAGACTGATTACGCCCAACTTTGACATTCTTTCATTAACATATATAAGATCTTCTCTTGTTTCTTTCAATGCGTTTCTAGTACTACTTAAATCCCCTTCCTGAGCCGTTATCATAGCCGGTTCTATTCTTGATTTTATATCGTTTACCCTGGTATAAATACGATAACCGTTAACTACTGCCGGATAAAGCAGTATGGTTGCCAAAGCAAAAATTAAAAATAAAATAACGACTATTAGCAATAGCCATTTCTTTTTTTTCTTTGGCTTTAATTGACCTTCAAAAGTCACTTGGTTATCTAATTGGTTTGGTTGAAACATCTTTTGAATAATTATTTAAAAACTTTAACCAATCAAGAATATGAATCCAAAACACTTTTGACAATATTCCAGAACTGGCTGATTCCCTTTTATGGTAATGAACAATTTGCACTTCCGGAAAAAAGAAAACCTTATAGCCAAATTGCCAAAATCTCTTACACCAAGCCACATCACCAAAATACAAGAATAATTTCTCATCCATAAATCCGGCTTTTTCAACTGCCTCTCTTCTTACCATAACACAAGCGCCAAGGATCCAATCCACTTCCTTAATTTCTGTATGGTTAAAATCTGTCATTAAATAATCTTCTTGAGCTTTTTTTGCCCAGGGCAATTTTCCCAAAAATGTCCTGCGATACAGAGGCATAAACAATGTTGGAAATCTCATGCAAGACATTTGCGTCGAGCCATCAGGATTTTTAAGCTTAGGGCCTACTAGCGCGCATTGTTGATTCTGCTCCATAAATTCATAAAGCTTGTCAAAGGCGTTATCCATTACTGCAATATCAGTATTTAAAATAACTATATACCGTCCTTTGGAATTTTTTATGCCAAGATTGTTGCCTTTATGATGGCCCAGATTTTCTTTCGAGGCTATTAAATTAACGTTTGGAAATGATTCTTTAACCATCTGAGCAGAAAAATCCTGTGAATTATTATCCACAACAATAATTTCATACTCAACCTTAGGAGGAAATTTGTAAATTCCTTTTATGCACTGCTTGAGTAATCCGCAAGTATTGAAATTATTAATAATAAATGAAATTTCCATATTATTAAAATTATTGAATCCATTTATAAATCATTTGACTGTCTGATTTGTCATTAGCTTGTATAAAGTCACTCTTCTTTTTCATTTTTTGACGCAAAGACATAGCTTCAAACAGGGCTTTTATATTTTTAATATCAAATAATAAATAAAAGATGAATTTCTTCAATTCAAACCAAAATATTTTCCAAAAATCTTTTCGAATATTAGCTTTATACTCGTTTTTTAACAAAAGGAGAAAATGATTCCTATAGGAATAAAATTTTGCCAATGGTGACTGGCATTTTTTATTTTTTATAGAATCTTTTAAAGAAGTTTTTTCACTTCCACTGGTAGATCTGGCATGGTAAGCGACTAATGAAGGATCATAAATAGACTTCCATCCAAATAATTGCATTCTCCAAGCCAAGTCAACATCTTCTTTATAGGAGAAAAAATCCTCGTCAAAAAATTCCAATTCTTCACTACCATCTATTTTTATGGCACTGTTAATAAGCGCTTCTTTCCTATATAAAACCAAAGCGGCGCTATGTCCAAAAACATCGCAAACATTATTATAAAGACTTCCATCCTCGCCTGCACCGATTTCTACAATCAGCCTTTGGGGCAAAATTTTAAGTCCGCAGGAATCAATTAAATTTAACTTGTCTATTTCGTTTATATCATTATCCTTTAATTTCATTTTTAATAATTTCCCCCCAAATGAGCCGTAATCGGAGTATTTTGGAGAATCGGCAATGTTCATAGCTTTTTCCAACCAATCGCTTTCCAATATAATATCAGCATTGCAAAGCAATACAAATGGAGAATTTAAAAGTTTAAAACCTTGATTATTTGATTTGGCAAACCCTAAATTCTTATGATTTTGGAAAACCGCAACATCAGGATAGTTATTCCTCAAAAATTCCAATGTTCCGTCTTGTGAACCGCTATCAATTACCAAAATCTGAAAATCCCGATACGTTTGCTGAAAAATAGAGTTTAGACAGCCTGAAATATATCTCAAACTATTCCAAGTTATTATTTGAATTGTTACTTTCGGTGAATTCATATATTAAGTCTGAGTTTTTAATACCTTTTTTTCAGTTACCCAAAATCCCAATTTCCATTTGCCTCCTAAAAGCAACCTTGTTTGAGCATCAATGGCCGGTATGGATCCAAATATTATCATTGTAAACGGGAATACAATCCATTGCGCTACCATAATTATATAATTTAAAAAATTCTTTTCCTTAGGTTTTGGCGGAAGCATAACTGCATACATTATTGTATTTAACACAAGCCCAACCATGCCAATTAACATCAACGTCTCTAAAGTCTTTGGAGCATTTTGAAAGAAAGCAGTCGCTTTTACAGAATCAGATGCCAACCACAGTGGCAATCTTCCCATAATTAGAATAAGTAAGGGAGCTGTTGCCCATGAATACATTCCTTCTGTTTGATTCCATAAATACCTTATGCGTTTTTTCAAAGGAATGCGCAAATTCTTTTTCTTGCCAAAAAAATTATCCCACATCCAAGGAAAATGTTCTACGCCCCATGCCCATCTTCTCATTTGCTTATATTGGTTCTTAACACTCTTAATAAAGTTACCCACGTGCACAGTATCCATCGAAAGAGTTATAAACATAGGTACAACTTCATAATCTCCGTCATAAGTTACCATTGCTTGCAAACAAATTCTAGAATCTTCAGTTACTATAGTTTTATCATGAAAACCAACATCAACAAGCATCTTAAAACTCATGCTATGAGAAGAAAAAGTCAATAACCTGTCAGGCCTGGACATATCAGTTAAAAGCCAAAAAGTAGTAGCGCAGGCTACCACCCTTATAATAGGATTTGACTCCCAGATATTGTTATTATACAAAATCAACGGCTGATAGCTGGCATGAGTTGGGTTTGGATGGGTTAAATATTTATAAGTAAGGTAAGAAAAATATTGCGGATGAGGCAAGGTTTCTATGTCAAAACAAGAAACAATAATATTTTCATAAGGAATACTTAGATCATCAATTACCTTCTTTAAATTTTGCTCCATGTAATGGACATTTGCTCCCTTGCCCGCAAGTTCATCCGGTTTATATTCATGTACGGTTATTAATAATTTAAAAAATTTGTCACCGTAATTTGCTTTGATTTTTTCTGCAATTTTCTCAAAGTTTGCCCTATCTCTATCCTCACCACCAAGAGCTACAATAATTTTATCCTTGGGATAATCAGTTTGGAGTAATTTATCAAAAGACCTGGCAATAACTTCATAAGGCTCTTTGTAAGTAGGGTAAGTAATAACATGATAATAATCAGAGTAATTTTTGGGCAGTTGTTTAAGTTTTTCAAACCAATTTTTTCTTTGACTGACTCTGTACATAATCCAAGATTGAACCAACCAGTACATCATATAAAATAATCGAACTATCCAATAGACTGAAAAAATTATTATAAAATAAATAGCCCAAAGCGAATTAAAAACAGAAACAACTCCGATAATTAAAAAAGTCAGCCAAACTAAAGCTGCGGGAACCATTTCTAATTTATTTTTATTTTTTTGTGCCATATTATATTAAGCTCTTTCCAGT
>CAYGKC010000006.1:1680-8061 GCA_964350585.1 uncultured Gammaproteobacteria bacterium | reverse complement strand
TTATATTAAGCTCTTTCCAGTCATTTCTTCGGGAGTATCTAAATTTAAAATTTTAATAATTGTAGGAGCCACATCAGAAAGCAAACCGGAAGGCTGAACTAAACTCAAATCGGAGTTTGGTACTTCCATAAAACCGCCTGTTTTTCCTTCCCATTCTTTACCAACTATTATAAATGGCACAGGATAAGTGCTATGCTCCTTATCCATATCTCCTGATTGCATATTTATTAACTCTTCAGCATTACCGTGATCGGCAGTAATTAGAACCACTCCGCCTTTTCCCAAAGCAGTTTCAGTAATTTGTTTTACACAGTCATCGACTATTTGGCAGGCTTTTATTGTAGCCTTAAGATCACCGGTATGTCCGACCATGTCACCGTTGGCAAAATTTAAAATAATAAAATCGTATTTGTTTGACATAATCGCCTCAGTAGTTTTTTTAGCAATTTCTTTAGCAGACATTTCAGGTTTTTCAGCATAAGATGAAATTCTTGGAGATGGGATAAGAATTCTTTCTTCTCCAGGAAACTGCTCTTCGATCCCACCATTAAAAAAGAATGTAACATGAGCATATTTTTCAGTTTCCGCTATGTGTAATTGTGCCAAACCGGCGTCGGAAATAACTTTTGCCAAAGGCTCCTTTATATTTTCATGCGGAAAAGCAACCTCTACAGGCAAATCCTTTTCATATTCAGTCATGGCAATAAAAACGAAATTCTTTAGTTCTTTAGTTGGGAACTTTTCAAATCCCGGGAGAATGAAAGCCTTCGTTATTTCTCTTGCCCTATCAGATCGGAAATTAAAAAAGATCATGCCATCGTTATCGTTTAATTGTGCTACAGGATTTCCGCCTTCAGTAATTACCACCGGTACAAATTCTTCGTCATAAATTTTTTTATCGTATGAGGCCTGTACGGCTTCTACGGGATTTTCAAATTTTTCAGCAGATACTCCATTAACCATGGCACCATATGTCAATTGCAACCTCTCCCAATGATTATCTCTATCCATAGCATAAAATCGTCCAGAAATGGTTGCTATTTTTCCAATTTTTAATTCATTAATTTTCTGTTGAATTTTGTTAATAAAATCAATTCCCGAATTATAAGGCATATCTCTACCGTCAAGAAAAGCATGAATAAATACATTTTTAACTTTTTCTTTTAAACAAAGCTCTAAGAGAGCATACAAGTGCTCAATGGAACTATGAACTCCGCCAGATGATACTAAACCCATAAGATGAAGCGAAGATCTATTCTTGCGCACATGTTCACAAACAGCTAAAAATTTTTCATTTTCAAAAAATGATCCATCCGTTATGGATTTATCAATTTTGGGAAGATTTTGATAGATTAATTTTCCTGAGCCTAAATTTAAATGCCCCACTTCGCTATTGCCAATTTCGCCCCATGACAAACCAACTGATTCGCCAGAAGCCTGCAAAGTCATTGCCGGATATGTTTTGATCAGATAATTAATAGTTGGAGTTTTTGCCAATGTTATAGCATTGCTTCTTGAGGGTGGAGCTATTCCCCATCCGTCAAGAATAACAAGTATTACTGGCTTAGGAACATTAATTGGATTATTTTCAGGCATAAATTATTAAATTGTTATATTATAATACAAAATTAACCAGCTTTTAGCAAGCAGCCTTAACTATTTTTTATCTTAAATTAGAGATTTCTTTGTCATTAAACTTCCATTTTTTAATCCAAGTAATTTTAATACTGTAGGTGCCACACAACTAATAACTTCATTAGGCAATAATTTAGTCGATTTGGCAATCCCTTTTCCACAAATAATAAAAGGAACCGGATTTAGAGTATGTTCAGTTATTATTTCATTTGTTTCTAAATTTAACATAGAATCTAAATTTCCATGATCTGAAGTTATAATTAGAACTGCATCATTTTTAACAACTGCCTTATAAACTTTTTTTACATATTTATCAACTGCCTGAGCTGCTTTTATACCAGCTTGAATATTTCCTGTATGGCCTATCATATCGGGACAGGCGAAATTAGCACAGATGAAATCAAATTTTTTCATACTCCCAATTACCTTTGAACATATCTTAGAGGTTGACATGGCAGGATTTTTATCATAGGAATCTACATTCGGTGAAGGAATATTTACCCTCACCTCACCGCCGACAGGATCGGCATAACCGCCATTAAAAAAGAAAGTTACATGAGCGTATTTTTCACTTTCAGCAATATAGATTTGTTTTTTATTTTTTAAAAGCATCGGCAAAGTTCCTTTTACGTCTTCGGAAGGATAAACGGTTAGTATGCTATCCAAGTCCGGTCCAAAATCTGTCATAGCAACAAACATAAGATTATGCAGAGTCTTTTTCCTTTTTGGAGCTCCGGGATTTAATTTTTCAAATTCTTTTTGGACGAATGGCTTTGACATCTGCCTTGCCCTGTCAGAACGCAAATTAAAAAAAATTACTGCATCGCCATCTTCAATTCGACTTAACATCTTTCCTTTCTGATATAAAACAATAGGTTCTATAAATTCGTCAGTAATATCAGCATTATAAGCCCTTGTTATTCCTTCCTGTGGACTTTTAGCCTTATGCGCTTTTAGGCCGTTTGTCATCGCATCATAAGCCAATAACGTCCTATCCCATGACTTCTTTCTATTCATTGCATAAAAACGACCAATAACCGTAGAGATTTTTTCATTAGGCATTAAAAACCTTTCTAAAGCCTCAACTGATTTAAGAGAAGATCTTGGAGGAGAATCTCTGCCATCGGTAAAAAGATGCAAGTAAATATTTTTCTTTTTATTTTTCAATTTATTTCTAAATAGCGTCAAAATTGCGATTAGGTGATCAGGATCGCTATGGGGGCTTTGACCATCTGAAAGCATACCCATAATATGAATCGAGCTTTTATTAGACGAAGTATGTTTAATTGCAGACAAAAAAGCAGAGTTTTTAAAAAACTCTCCAGTATTAATTTGTTTTGAAATTTTTACACTATCTTGGTCAACAATACGCCCCGCTCCCAAATTAATATGCCCCGCTTCTGAATTACCAACCTGATTTGGCGGCACTCCAACGCATTTGCCTGAAGCGCATAGCTTCGTATCGGGAAATTTCTTATACAAAGAATCCATGAATGGCGTTTTTGCCAAATAGATGGGGTTACCAGCATCACTCTTACCTATTCCCCATCCGTCGAGTATAAGAAGGATTACTTTTTTATAATTTCTTGATTTCATAAGGATTCATCGTTTGCTAAACGTATTGACAATTAAAATTCAATTACTTATAATATTATTGTTCCAAAAAAAGGAGAAACCAATGTCAACAGGACATCCAGGTATTTGTTACGAAATAATGTGTTGCATCAGAGATGCGGGTAGGAAGTATCTAACGGAGAAGATTGCTCGTATTCACATAACCAAGAGAATCTCTCCCAATACCCTTTGTACAAGCTACCGATATCTACACCGTGGATATACCATTTTCCAAGACGATGAAGTAAAGACCATACAACTGAGCGGTCAAGAGTACCATTCAATCACCCTTCCCTTTGAAACCTACGATAGAATAGGTAGAAGTGAAGAGGAAAAAGATTTCTTGCTGGTTTTTACTGATGACCACATTGAAAAAGGTTTTTGCTGTGCTGCGGTAAGCGATGATGGTGAAGTGATTGCCAGCAGATAGTTACAACACCTTTACTACGGTCTCATCTCAATTCGGAGATGAGACTATTTATTTTAGAACAAAAACCTATTTTTTTACTTCGTCCCAAATTTCCATTAAACGATTATATTTTGCAACCCTATCCATTCTTGAAAGAGAGCCTGTCTTAATATATTCGGCGCCTGAAGCCACTGCCAAATCTGCAATAAAATCATCGCAAGTTTCCCCACTTCGATGTGATACAGCTAATTTATATTTATTTTTCTGCGCAAGCTTCATAGCCTCAACCGTTTCAGTAACAGTTCCTATTTGATTCAATTTAATCAAAATCGCATTGCCAACTTTTTTCTCAATACCTTCTTTTAGAATTTTAGGATTGGTAACAAATAAATCATCCCCTACCAATGAAACTTTTTTGCCTAACGATTTTGTTAAATCAGCCCAGCCATCCCAATCACCTTCAGCCAATCCGTCTTCCAATGATTCAATCGGATAGTTTTGAATCCATTTTGAAAACATTTCAATCATCTCGGATGAGCTTCTTTTCTTTTTGTCTGCTTTCATATCATAAACTCCTTCAGCAAAAAACTCCGAAGAAGCGGCGTCAATGGCAATTTTAACATCTTTGCCAGGCTTATAGCCTGCTTCAGTAATTGCTTGAATTATTAGTCCCATTGCCTGTTCATTGCCGGCTAGCTTAGGAGCATAACCTCCTTCATCACCTACTGTAACCGGATGGCCCTGTTTGGAAAGTAATTTTTTCAAGGCATGAAAAATTTCTGCTCCGCATCTAACAGCTTCTTTAACATTTTTTTTCTGAGGTGTAACCATAAATTCCTGGATATCAATTGACCAGCCGGCATGCGCACCGCCATTCATAATATTCATCATCGGAATAGGAAATGATAATTTCTTCTCCTTAAAAAATTTCTTATTTAAATAAGTATAAAGGGATTTGTTTTGCGAAATAGCGCCAGCTCTTGCCACGGCCATCGAAACTCCCAAAATGGCATTGGCCCCAAGCTTTGATTTATTTTCAGTACCGTCAATTTTAATCATTAAACTATCAATCTTTTTCTGATCACAAGGATTCATTCCTTTTAATTTCGGAGCAATAAAGGTGTTAACATTATTTACAGCTTTTAAAACTCCTTTTCCTCCATATCTTTTTTTATCACCGTCTCTTAATTCCAAAGCTTCTCTGGATCCGGTTGATGCTCCCGATGGAACTCCCGCCCAGCCTTTTCGGCCGTTATCAAGAATAACTTCTACTTCAACCGTTGGATTTCCCCTTGAGTCCAAAATTTCCCTCGCTTTAACTGTCTTTATTTTTGCCATAATTATTAGATTATTTTAAATTAATATTCCATAGAGGAATCTAACTGCTGACTGTTTAACTTCCATATTCCGTTTTCCAAACTTAAACTTACATACAAAGATGTAGATTCATCAATTGTATATTCTAGTGTTGCTTCAGTTCCGCTAACTAGCTCACTAGCATTTGAGTTTTTTATTGTTTCAAACGGTGGAAACATTGCTAATGCAATGGCAAGCATCATTTCAATAAATTGCTTGCCTTCAGTTCCAAATTCCTGCTGTTGCTCTTCAAGAACAAGTAAAAGTGCTTGGCTTCCATAAGTACGAGAATATAAAAGCATATCCTCAGACGTCTTTACTTGATAAAAACCCGGCAAAATTTTTAAATATGTTTCTTTAGGACTTAAGCCTATTAACTGGTAATCTGGAACTAACGTAAGAGTTGAAGCTGGGGATGTATTGTTTGCACTTAAAACACAGTAATTATTTTCTGATCTGTATCCTGCATTACAGGAGGAAAGAGTGCATAATCCCCATTCACTGCCGTTCCAATATTGATAACCAGCGCCGTTATAAATACTGCATGACCGTTTATTATTGACACAACCGTTATTTTCCCAGTGATCTCCTTGTGCACATGATTGAAAATGGCAATAATAGTTTGATAATCTATAACCGCTGGCGCAAGAAGTCATTTGACAAGAGCTCCAATTTCCATTAACCCAATTCCTAAATCCTGAACCGTAAATATTTGTACACGACATTTTGTCACTGGCGCAATAGCCACTATCGTAATGGAACCCGCTAGGACATACAATAAATTCTCTTGTCTGCGCATCAGGATAGCTGTTAATTCGATCATAACTTGCATTTACGATTAAGGTGCGGCCAAAAGACTTTAATTCATCAATAGATTTAATATGCCTTTTTTTATTATTTTCAATCAAAAAAATTTTATTATCCGGCGCCTTAAAAAATTTTCGATTAGCCTCTACTAAAAAATCAGAATAACTGTTAATAACATCGTTACTGACATTAAACAGCCTTATTTTTCCATATGATTTTAATTCAGCAACAGAACTAATGTACAATTTTTTCTGCTCTTTAATTAAAAAAATTTTACCGTTAGAAGATCTAATAAAATCTCCATTTTTATATGTTGATGCAAAGGCATCTGCACCGAACAAAATTGACACGAGAAGCAATACGGAAACCAAAAATAACTTTCTCATATAGACTATTTAATATTATTTAATTTCATAGCTTATACTAACACTGACTACAACTTCGTCGCTTCCCGCTTGAATATCAGGAGAAGCTCCCATGGACTTTTCCAGTCTAGCCATATCGTTAAAAGCAGTATCATACACAGGAATCGGATATCCTGCACCTGATTCATAAAAGTT
>CAYGKC010000006.1:0-1580 GCA_964350585.1 uncultured Gammaproteobacteria bacterium | reverse complement strand
AATTTATTTTTTTATAATTATTTAAAATTTACTTTTTTCATAATTCTTTGAAATTCATCTCTGCTAATAACCGCTGTCAGAATCGGTTTTGTTTCTTTCTCCCAATGTTTATTCCTTGAATCAATATCCATAGCTTTTACGCTAAAACCATACTTTTGGAATAACTCTGGCTTAGCAGCTACAATGAATGAAGTAGCGCTAACAAACTTTATCTCCTTATTTTTATCCAACTCCAAAATTTGAGCAATTTTTTTGAAAGCATTAGGTACTGTTTCTTTAACAAACCTCATTTTTTCGCCTGGAGTAAGTGTTCTAATAGGACCCAAATGAAGATGTATACTATCCCGTCCAATACCATATGACAAAATATTGTCAGTACCTTCAATGGGAATAAAGTTTTCAGTTCTAGTTCCATCAACAATGCTACCATTTAAAAAACTATTTCTCTCCGCTATTTCTGCAGACTTTCTCGATTCTGGATTTTTATCCCTTGCCTCAACTATAGGCTGAAGAACATTTGATACCTTATTCACAAATTCTTCGCGGTTTGCAGTAACACAACCATCCATTTTAGCTAAAACATCCAGTAATTCTTTTTCACCAAGAATTTTACTTTGAGTAGCATACTCGTAAACTCTTTTTTTTATGTAATCAACAGTTTTTGTTATGCCTTGAATAATAAATTCTTCACGCTTTTCTCCTTGTGGTGCAACATCTGTAACCTTATCGAATTCTTTAGCTATTTTATTAATCATTGCGTCCTCATTTTTTATCATTTCTCTGGCTTTAACGGCTATAACTTTTAACAACTTATTTTCTTGCGACATCAAATCAGCCAACTCTTTTGAACCGTCCGCATAATCCACTTTTGCCTTTTTAATATTTTCTTGTAAATTATAAAGTTCGCGTTCCAAAGTTAACGCATCTTCCTCAGCATTAAAACTTTCACCTGAACTATTGTTATGAGTCTCAAATTCTACGTTCATATTCATTTTTGTAGTTAAACCTTTACTATTTAATCAATTTCTTTAAACCGGGTAACTTTTTCCCTTCTAAAAATTCCAACATTGCACCACCTCCGGTTGAAATAAAGGTAAATTTATCATCCAATCCCATTTTTCTTATCATTTCAACTGTCTCTCCTCCACCGACAATTGTTCTTGCTTTTGAATTTACAATAATTTTAATCAGTTCCTTGGTTCCCTTTGCGAAAGCTGGTGTTTCAATTAATCCCATCGGACCATTCCAAACAATTGTTTTTGCCTTCTTTAATATGTTGGCGTAAAGCTTAACTGTTTCCGTGCCAATGTCCAAAACAACTTCATCTTTTTTAACATCAGCCATAGCATCAAGTCTTCCTTTTTTACTTTGATAATTTCTAGCCATGTATCCATCAACAGGAACTACTATTTTATTATCAGTTAACCTGAATTTACCAACTTCATCAACCATATCAGCTTCTATTAACGATTTACCTACCGATACTCCGAGCGTATGCAAAACGGTATTTGCCAAAGCTCCACCAAGAAGAATTTTTGATGAATGTGGTAAAAAATTTTTTATTAATTTTATTTTGGTAG
>CAYGKC010000005.1:42067-48271 GCA_964350585.1 uncultured Gammaproteobacteria bacterium | reverse complement strand
TATGGGCGTTTTGCTTTTACAATCGTATCGATAATTTGGTCTGCCTCAATTCCAACAAAATACTTATAGCGCTTAATAGTTATATCCGCAGGAGTGAGGTAATCAATAATATCAGGAGTGATTTTATCAATCGACTTTGCAAACTGCGCAGATTTATTAGTCAGATTTTCTGCTGTTTCATAAAGAGAATGATAAATTGGATTTAAGAGTTTGATTGCGGCCTCATTTTCTGCGCTTTGACTGCTAGCTTCTTTTGTAAATATTATTTCGTCGCCAACAATTAACTCGCCGATATCATGGATCGCAAGCATAGTAAGCGCCTCTCCCAAATTTACTTCTGAATCGTTAATATAAGGATAGAGGGCTGTGGCAATAATCGGAGTTGAACCGACATGTTCGATAAGTGTTTCTCGAATTAAGTTATCTTCCGGAGCATAGGAGTAATCATTGATTTTATCTTTAACAACGCCTAAAAGATACGGTTGCGTATTAGCCCGACGTTCCATAGAATAACGCTGAAAAAGAAACTCAATTTTTTCTAATATTTCTTTCATGGATAAATTTTATCAGCTAAACTAACCACCTTCTAATTCTTCATAATAGCTAATTATCTCAATTTTATTTAAATCCAAAGTGGAAATTCTTACTAACTTCTAAACTCAGTGTTTAGCACCTTCTTTAAAAGAGCTTTGAAATTAGGAAAAAGACTTATTCCATCTAACTCTTTCAGCGCGAAATAACGTATATCATCAGATTCGTTTGTGTCATGTTTCATTTGCGCGTTATCGTCAGTGATTTTGCACAAATAAACAATATCATTATGATAGTGATCTCCCACTAATTCACATAATATTGCATATGGCTGATGCAAAACTGATACATCGGCAACTACATCAGCGAGACTATTGTCTTTCTCGCCAATAATCTCCACTGGCAATCCAGTTTCTTCTAGTACTTCTCGAATTACTGCCTGATCTGGTGTTTCGTTTTCCTCAATATGTCCACCAGGATAAAGCCAAACATTAAGCTTCTTATGATAGACTAAAAGGACTTTATCTCCTTTTACTATTACAGCCGATGCCGTAAAATGCTTTATTAGTGTTGAGTTCATAAATTACCTCATTATTCTATTGCGTTAATTTGATCGACTACATTTTTTAACAACTCTTTCAACTTCATATAACTCCAAAGGAATAATTCTAATTTTATTTAACTTATTTTTTAATTCTAAATCCGTAACCGCTTCAATTTGTTTTTTAACTTCATCGATATTTGCTTCTGGCACTTGTATAGCAGTAACTGCCTCAATATCAATATCACCATAAATCCTCGTTTCTTGCTCTGACGGGTGTATTGGTCGCTCCCTGCCGTTTTCATCTTTTTTTGTTTTTTCAGCCCTGGCAGTAATTCTACTCTTATCTAACGTTAATATAACAGAATATTGATGAGTCTTTCTTTGCTGTTCTTCTGGCGATAACTCCTCAAATCTTTTTAGCTGATTCTGTGTTCGATCTAATAACTTTTGATATTTTTTAATATAATGACTATTATCGCTCCCCGGCCACTTTTTCTTATTAGAAATAATATTGGCATAAATTACATTTAATACATCAATATTTGGTGACTTACCAATTAACTGCTCAATCTCACCGCTATTATCAATCCCATCTGGAACATTAATTACCTGATTAGAATTCAAAGTATCCAAAATATGTTGATAAATAAATAGTTTTTCTCTTTCAATTTCCTGTCTAAAATAATGCTGTCGTTCGCTTACTGCCGCTAGCCTTTCGCGAGTATAGCCATATTCATTTTGCAGCCGCTGACGTTCTTCTATTGGTGTAGCGTCCCAACTTTCTAAAACACTATTTGAACCGTTAATTTCATCGGCATCAATGGCAAGATTTTGTGTCTCTCGCCGACCAAAGCCCTTGGCGTAAAAATAAGATAAGGAAAATCCCATTGGCTGATTTTCTGAAACTGAAATATATGGTTCGCGTTCGCCAGTTTTAGTTTTAGCTATCTCATGGCCCATAACTATATCCGCTCCTCCAAATTCATCGCCTCTTCTGACTATTTTTCCTTGTCTTAAAATTCCGAATAACGCATTGGAGCCGGTTCCATGTACAAATTCATTCTTTTGCTTTTGTAGTTCAGCTTCTGTCCAATAGCTTGAACTTTCCTTAATTAATCCGATCAAATGTTCTCTATCGGCTTGAGTTTCAGCGTGTGCCAAAATCTTCTTTGTTGCTTCAACTATGGCATTGTTAATTTGCTCTGCTTGATTACCAAAATATCCTTCCAGATTAGCTAAATATTCTGCACTCTGCTCATTGATTTGCTCGTTTGCAGAAAAATTTCCGCTTAAATCAAGATAATCATTTTTTTGTTCAATTTTATTGGACTTATATGCGGACATAGATTTATCTCAAAAATTCCACGCCTGCTAAAGCGTGAGCTAATTTATTAAATTTATTTAAAGTTAGAATCAAAGAATTTTTTCTTCATGCGCCAAATGCGACAGTACATAGTAAGTACAGGCAGTGTTTTTATCTCTTCCCATATATATTATCGGTCACAAATTCTTTTGACAAATTTACTAATTTTTCGTGAAGTGCACCATTTGAAGCTATAAAACCATTAATCTGAGAATCATATTTTTGTTCACTTCCAAAAATGTCAGTAACTTTTCCACCGGCTTCTTCTACAATTATTTTAACTGCAGCTCCGTCATGGGGAGTGACGTGTGGAAAAATTGTAAAAGCCAGTTCACCCGCCGCCACCAACATTGATGGATAATTTACAGAGCACAATCGCATAAGCTTAACTCCTTCGATTGTTAATTTTTCCTGTAATTTATTTAGATTAAATTTTGCAGTCTCAAACATTTCGTATTCGCCAGCAGAACCTTTGAGTTGATTAATTTTAGAAACATGTATTATTTTTCCATTCATGTAAGCTCCTTTGCCCTTTTTTGCAGAAAATAATCTGTCCTGAAATGGATCATAGACAACGCCCAAGATACTCTCTCCATTTTTTGTTAAGGCCAAGCAAAATGTGGAAATTGGCAAACCATGAGAAAAAGGAATTGTTCCATCTAAGGGATCGCAAACCCAAACATATTCAGCTTCTCCAGACAAACTACTTTCTTCTTCCGCCTTAATATTATGATCTGGAAAATTACTTTTAATTTCTTTAATTAAGAGAGAGTTAATTCTACAATCCGTTTCTGTAACGGGAGTATTATCAGACTTCCACTCTTTTTTCATGCCAAAATTAAAATTTTCGCGCATTATACATCCTGCACGTTTTGCAAAGTCTACAGCAAATTTTTCAAAATTTTTTTCCATTATTAAATTTTTTTCGCCAGTAATTTTTCTTTGATGAAGCAATTTATGATATCTGGGCAATAATTGCCGCCATTAATCCCTTAACAACCGCACTGCGAAAATCTTGATCGCTCACCTTATTTTTCCATGATTCATCGTTGATTTTTGCAGGATTCAAATTATCACGACAGGATTTAAAGCACTCAGCGAGAATCCCTGTAATACCGATTTCGTTTAAATCAACTTCGGTTCCCCCGAAAATATAATCACTAATCTCTTTTTGACGCGCCTTAACCTTTTCTCCTTGTTGAATAATTGCTTGGCTAATCGCTTCCCTAGATTCATTAGACGCATAATCCTTTAACAGCTCGGGAATAGCACTAGAGATGCCACTGTCTAGTCTATTTTTTTCTTTTTTCATTATTTCATTATCATAAACATAGCCAAAAAACTCGAAACCCAAGCGCGATTGCAATTCCATTTTTTTTCTTCCTAACTGTTCTCGCCCTTTTTCCGTCATATCCCGATCACTTAACGAGCTCCTAATCAAGTCTAGCGACGGCAAATCTTCTTTTTTCATTATTGGCACCTTTTGATAGACGATTGCCTCATTATTGAACTCTAAAATCGGCAGATTACCATCCCTCTCTAGTGGAATACCTGAGCTATCAGTTTGTCCAGTCGGTTTAATTATTTCCACAATACCATTGGCAAAATCAGCATAGCACCACTGGCCATCCGCCAGTCTTACTATATCGACAGAATGGCCTGGTGGCGCTCCGCGATAGTATTCCTGACTAACATTATCCCTCTCAAGGGCAGCAAAGCCTAACAAGGTGGCACCGCTACAAAGAAATTCCTGGTTTTGCTCAATATAATTAGGCTGGTTACTTTCTAAAGGCAAGTCATTAAAATTGGTGACGAAATTACTTTTAAATCGTTTAAATAGATCACGACATTTTTTAAGATAGGCCAATTGTAATTGCACCTTATCCGCAGTATTTTGCTCTTGTTTAATTCGTACTCCGATG
Organism: uncultured Gammaproteobacteria bacterium; assembly: GCA_964350585.1. Classification (GTDB taxonomy): domain Bacteria; phylum Patescibacteriota; class Patescibacteriia; order 2-01-FULL-39-33; family 2-01-FULL-39-33; genus JBAYJM01. The sequence goes on along the minus strand of CAYGKC010000005.1, from coordinate 43,911 downwards.
ATTTGTAATTCTTGGTCTAACCCTTGAAACTCTCTCCGCAAAATTTCATTTACTCTTCTTTCTTCTGGCAGCGCTTGCCGATCTAAAGGCTGATCAATTAATTGACCAAAGACTTCGCCGGCTCGTTTCATTTGAGTTTCTTGCAACCAACGCCTCATCGTTGCATTATTAGCAGTATCAATATCAATCGGTAAATCAGCTTCTTTGCCTAATACTTGATTCTGCCAAAAATCAATCAAAAACCGTTTTTCCGACGTTGATAATTCAGCTAATTCCTTAAACTGCTCAAATTTGTTCTTGAGTTGTTGAATCCCTATTAATTGATCCAATTCAGTAGTGGTCTCAGTATCGTCTGACTGGTTTCCTCTAATTTTATCTATTGCCAATTCTAATTCCCGCTCTGATCTCGGCCCTCGATAATTTAAAATAAATTCCTGAGCTACAAAATCAGTAGTCTCAACTGGCCTAATATTTTCTTCATCAATCTGTTTGGTTTCTGGGTTACCAGAATATTCCTCTGATTTATTCTCGGCATGTCCATTTGTTAATTTTTTTTCTGGCGTAGACATATTAAATTATTCTCTATAATTTTCTCTATGTTTAATAATAGTAAAATTTCTTTTGCCAGCTTCCAAGCTACTAATATAAGCCCTATCCATTCCCAGTAAATTGGCTTAGGATTTGATTATAAACATCTGCTGCGGGACATGGACTCGAACCATGATACCAGCTTTCAGAGAGCTGTGTCCTACCATTAGACGATCCCGCAATATTTGATAATTTTATCTTTCTAAACTTTTAATTGTTACTAATTCCTTGCGTGCGGGCCTAAGGCCCATTCCAGGGTGGCGCCAAATGCTCCCAGGGTCGCATCTGTCGACGTCTCGCTTCACTATCGTTTCGCTCACTTCCACCCGTCTCATTTCATTCGACCCATTAGACGATCCCGCAATATTTTATACCATTAGATCCGCTTCCGCAGACAGGCCTGCCTGCGCAGGCAGGCGATCACCGCAATATTTTAAATATTTTATAATTTAACACAAAAGCTTAAAAAAATCAAGCAAAAAAACCGCGATAAGCGGCTTTTTTTATGCAACTATTATAATAATAATTATGATTCTTTCTTACCTCGCAGCTTTTTTACTTCCACCCTGTTTTTTGGTAGCTTTCTTTCTTCCGCCACTGGCAGTTTTTCTGGCACCGCCTTTTTGCGAAGTTTTCTTACGTCCGGCTTTTTTTTCTGAGCCGGCTCGTTGAGTGGTTTTTTTTCTACCTCCGGCCTTCTTCTCAGGATTTTTTTTAGCTGGAGCTTTGCGAGTTGATTTTTTTGTTGTTTTTTTTCTTGGCATGTTTTCACCCCCTTTCAATATTTATTAGTAAGGGTGACCATAACAATAATACATTAATTTAATATTAAAACATACTAAGAACTTCCGAAACAACATCAGGAGATTTAAAACTTGGAATTGCCACATCTTCCTTTGGCGCATAATTTTTGGCTTCAGATCCAAAAACAGGTCGAACACCGCAATCTTTTGCTCCCTCAATGACTAAATCTTCACAAACAATTCCTTTTATTGACACACTTGCCAATACTATTTGCGTTATTGCATCTTCAATTAACTTTTTATTAACGCTTGCTTCAAGACGCTCTTTATAAAATGTACTTTTTACTGCAACCTCAAGCACATTTTCTTTGCACTTAATCGGCTTGCTTATTTTTAATAATGAAGCTAGGGTGAAATTTTTTTCAAAAAGAACTTCAGAAACCTTTTCCCAATTTTCTTTTATTTTTTTTATATCTGTAACGGATTTTGAATCTATTTCAACCTTCTCAGAAG
>CAYGKC010000005.1:23789-42057 GCA_964350585.1 uncultured Gammaproteobacteria bacterium | reverse complement strand
GCTCTGCAATTTCCTCATCCTCGAGCTTTTTTTCAACTATTTTTTCTTCAATTAAAGTTTTTTTTTGGACAACCGGAACCGGCTCTTTGACCGTTTCGGGCTTTTTTATTGAATCACTTTTTAAAACGCTAATATCTTTATCCGTGCTTTCATAAGCGCAAATGCTTTTAGTGAATTTAATTGATGCCAGCTCCAAAGGCAACTGATAAATAAAGGCGCTTTTTAGATCACTTGCTGCCTGGGTAAATAACTCAATTGCCATAATTAGTCTTTCCATGCTCATTTTGTCGGCCAAAAATTGCAGGGATTTATGCATTTCCTCATCAAGTTCAATTCCAAAATCAGATAAATTATTATTTACTTTCAGCAATATTGCTTTTCGCAAAGTCTCAATTATATTTTCAGAAAATATTTGCAAATCCACGCCTTCTTCCACTAATTTATTTACCAGCTCGACTGCCGCAGTTGAATTACCCTCAACCAAATAATTAAAGAATTCAATCACAATTGAATAATTTGCCCTGGGCAAAATAATTTCAGCTTGTTCCATAGTAATATCATCCCCGAGTGATAAAATTTTTCCCAATAAGCTTTGGGCGTCTCTTACGCAACCTTCGCTATGAATTACAACGCTTTTCAACACTTCTTCTTCAATTTTCTTCTTTTCGCTTTCTACCACTTTTGCCAAAAGATCTAGCATCTGCTGGGATGACACTTTTTTAAAGTCAAATCTTTGACAACGCGAAATTATGGTTTGAGGCAATTTATGAATTTCAGTTGTGCATAAAATAAAAAGGACATGGGCTGGCGGTTCTTCCAAGGTTTTAAGCAAGGCATTAAACGCAGCATTTGAAAGCATATGTACTTCGTCAATGATGAATACTTTAAACTTGCTTTTATGTGGGGTAAATCTTGAGTTTTCAATTATATTTTCTCTAACGTTATCAACTCCGGTATGGGAAGCGGCATCTATTTCGATTATATCAATTGACCTTGCTTCGATAATATCAAGGCACGAACTGCACTTATTGCACGGTTCGCTTTCTCCCTCTTTGCGATTTTCACAATTAATTGATTTTGCCAATATTCTTGCCGCCGTCGTTTTACCCAAACCTCTTGGTCCGCAAAACAAATAAGCGTGCCCCAAAGTTCCCGAGGCAATTTGGTTTTGCAAGGTTATTTTAATATGATTTTGGCCGATCATTTCTGAAAATGATTGCGGACGGTATTTTCTATATAATACTGACATAATTTTTATGTATTTACTATGATAATTTTACAAGCATCAACGCCATAAGTCAAAAATTTAGAAATAATAAGTTTAATTTAAAACAAATTGGATATTTTGATATTTTAACTGGCTTTACTTCAATGCTTCAGACTGTCTGAAGCATTGAAAATATCTAATTTTAAACAAATAAAAAATGCTCGGTTGTGCTTGAGCCGAGCATTTGGAAATAGAAAATAAAATCATCTCGCAGCCTTTAATTCCCTTAAAAGCTTTTTGGGATGCCTTGACCTGGACAAAGTTTGATGGCGTTTCCAAACGTCTATGCTTGCCCCCTTGCTAGTTCCGGGGAAAACCCACCAACGGCTATCCAGTTGGGGATAAGGGCCGGGACTTTCAACAACTCTGTAATCCCCCGGCTCAATGGTTTCATATTCGAATTTGCCATTGCCGGAGAAATCCGTCACCTCCATTGGAAAAACTATTGTAATTATCATCTTCCACTCCTTCCGCATAATATACAATCAACACTTCCTTAAATATACACAAATTTATTTTTAATTACAAGCTTTCAAGCAAACTTTTCTCCGGCTTCCCTAATTGACCGATCTTTGATCTTTCGATTATTTCCCTAACAACAATTTCTTTGTCTCTGCCATGTTTTAATCGAGACAATTCTTTAAGCGGAGAAACTATGTTTGGATTTGATTGATAAATTTCTTTAAAATTATAAACAGCTACATTGAAAGCGTCAGTCGCTTGATTATCAATAAGCATCCTAAGATAAATAGTGTATTTTTCAACATTCATAACATCATATTCATTAACTTTGGGACCAAGCTGTTTTGCGATAACCTCAGCATCATCAACACCAACCCTGTAAGAAGCAAGATTTCCCACATTACCAAAAATTGCATCACGCACCCTTGTATCATTGTTCTGCACTAACTGAGCAACAAATTGATGCGCCATTATTAGGTTCAGCTTATATTTTCTAGCTTCAGACAAAATAATCGAAATACTGTCAGTAATAAAATTCTGGAACTCATCAATATATAAATAGAAATCTTTTCTTTGGTCTTCGGCCATGTCCGATCTGCCAAGTGCCGCCATCTGTAATTTAGAAACCGCAATAAGTCCAAGCAAATTACTGTTTGTCTCCCCTATTTTACCTTTAGCGAGATTAATCAAAAGAATTTTCTGCTTATCCATGACTTCTCTGAAGTTTATTCCCGATTTAGCCTGTCCGATAATATTTCTCATTATTTCATTTTCAACAAATCTTCCAGTCTTGGAAATAACGTATGAAAGCATATCTGCAGCCGTGCTACCTTTCTGAGATGCGGCATATTCCCTTTCCCAAAAGTCTTTAACTAAAATATCTTTTACGTGTTCAAGCTTCTTTTTTCTGTAAGCGTCGTCAGTAAATATTCTTGCCAATTCAACTAAAGTGCCAGGGTCTTCTTGATCTGCCATAAGCGCCAAGAGAGCGTTTCTCATATAGTGTTCAAACATAGGACCTGCCATAGCCGGATCAGGCAACAGTTTATAGAAAATAGTGATCATCTCTTGAGCCGCCATATCCATTTCATAGGAGCTGGATGCTTCAAGCATATTTAGGCCTATAGGTCTTTCTCCATCGGAAGGATCAAAAATTATTACGTCTTCGAGCCTGTTTTTTGGAATGAAAGGCAAAATGTCTTCGATTAATTCGCCATGAGGATCAACAACACAAACTCCTTTTCCCGCCATAATATCCTGAATCGCCAACTCAGCCATAAGGTAGCTTTTACCGACACCGGTCATTCCAATAATATAAGTATGCCTTCTTCTGTCGGCGTCTTTAATTTTGGCTACAGTTTTTTTGCCACGATAAAAATTTTCTCCCAAGAATATACCTTCTTTCGGCATATTTACCGGAGGAGGTAATTTTTTGGCCATTAGCCATTTGATTTTGGGCACGTCAGTATTGGGAAAAGGCAAATGCCAAAGCGAAACCATTTCTTCTGAATTCAGAACAAATGAAATGTCTTCTTCAAATCTCCTGTAAATAAAATCCGAGATAATCTTATGTCCTGAGCCTTTTAATACTGCCTTAAAATTATTTCCATAATGATAGTTTGAATATTGGGTAAAGGAATTGGCAACATACCTAAGAATTTCTTTGGCCTGTATTTCCTGAGGAGCAAAAGATATTATTCTGATATTGACATCCAATCCGGGTTTTGAAGCCTTTTCTTCTATGGCTTTTACCATTTGTTCTTCAAGGGGTGAAAGCCTATGAGGTTCTTTAGTGGCCGGTTTGGTTGTTGCCATCCAGTCTTGAGGCTTGCCTAGTGTATTCGATAATAATGAATTAGATGCTTGCGCTTGCTTCAGTGTTTTTCCTTGTTGCATTGTCGAAGCGATCTTTATCCCCTTTTTTCTCCATTTAGGTCTGGCTGATCTTAAAGTAAACTGAATTGCTACTGTTTGACCTGGACCAAGCTTTGATAAATTGCTTAAAATTCCAAGCATTGGATCATTTTCTACCATTTTATAAGTCAATATGGGAAACATATAGTCTTTAGCCAACCTTAAATAACCTGCCGCAACATGTCCTTGAGTGTTAAAGATATTATAATCAGCCACCTCTTCAAGCTGACAATGAGGATACTGTGATAACAAATGCTGTTTTATGTACTGTTCCAAATACAGCGGAATAGCCATATAAAAAGTTATCAATTCGTCCTCTCCGACTAATATTTCAAATGTCCAATTATCGTATCTGCCAAATAGCCAAGACTTGAAACCTTTCTGTGCCGGCAAACCGGCAATAGAAGCATAAAAATTCTCCACTGAAGCAATCATTTCCTTCATTTGCTTCTTTGGCTTATCATCTTCTTTATCTAGATCAATTTGAGGAACCGAAAGTTTGAATATTTTCTTATCAAAAATAGACGGATGCAATTTATTGCCCCGTAAAATTTTCTTCAACACTAACAAAAATATCACAATAACAACTACTACCGCCAAAACAGATACAATTATCCAAAAAATAAAAAAGATTGTTTCAAAATTGAAAAAATCGACGGATTCGGATTCATTTAAAAAATCTAAGCCCATTATTTTATTTTTTTATCTTTAATCGTTTCAATAATACTGTCTGCTTTAATTTTTGCGATCTGTTGCAAATAAAATTTATTAACTCCAGGTATAATCCTAAGCCAGTTCAGGATAAGCTGAAAAATTTTCTTTATTTTTACTGTAGGTTTTTTTAGAAGTTCAACAATAGTTCTGGCTGTTTCCTCGCCTTTTTCCTTAAATTTCCTTTGATCGTTCGGAAGCATTTTTACATAAACATTTTCAAGGTCTTCTTGTAAAATATTTTCCACTTTTTTAAAAGTATCTTCCGGTGGCGTAGAAAAGCTAACGCCAAAACCGGCCGGAAGCTCTTGTCCGGGAATTTTGCTTGCCTCGTAGGATTCTGTTACGACCATTCCTCCTTTTCTTTCAACGTCAAACTGCTCCTGATTAATAATTTCGGTTTTTGGCTGGGGTAACTTTTCAAATACCTTTTCTCTGTTTAGTGCCGGCTTTTTATCTATAGACATAAGTTTTATCTTCTTCTATATTATACAATGATTTCTTTTTTTATGCTATAATAAAATTGTTTTATATTCCCATGCAAAAAAATATCTCAACAACTTCCAGCGACGGACAGATGATGTGGACAAATATCATCAATGCTGGTACAAAAGAAATTCAATATCTCAAAAGAAAGTACAAATTTCATGATTTGGATCTTAATGATTCAAAAGCTCAGAAATTTGCCCAAAGGCCAAAATTCAATATTAGAAATGGCTATTGTTTTTTAATCCTTCAATTCCCTTATTACAATAAAAAAACAAAAACAGTCGAGTCAGAAGAAATTGATTTTTTCATTGGCTGGGATTATATTGTCACAATCCATAGAAACAGCCTTCCGCTCATCACGGAATTTTTCGATTTATGCAACAAAGACTCCTTTTATCGCAATCAATACTTTTCGGGCCAAAGCGGGCTTTTGCTGTATGAGATAATTTCACGCCTTCAACAACATTGCTATCCAATTCTTGATAATATAAGCAAAGATATCAAAAAAATCGAAGATACTATTTTTACCGGCTATGAAAGGAGAATGATTAATGAAATACTTGAAGTAAAAAGAAATATTTTAAATTTCAGAAAGATTATGCAAGCACATGGTTCGGCTATTATGAAGCTGTCAAGTGAAAAAATATCTTTTTTAAATATAGAATATTTCCATTCATACTTTAATAATCTAATTGAAAATACCAAAGACATCTGGGATATTTTAAGCAACCAGAAAGAAATGCTTGATGCCCTTGAAGAAACGAATACCAATCTTGTTTCATTTAAGTTGAGCGATATCATGAGAACACTAACGCTTTTTTCAGTTGTGATATTTCCTCTTACCCTTATTGCCTCCCTTTTCGGCATGAATATTAGCGGAGGAATGCCACTTAAAGATTCAGGTCAAGGCTTCTGGATTATTGTTGCCTTTATGCTTGGCCTCGCCTTTTTAATGTATTTGTTTTTCAAAAAGAAAAAATGGCTCTAAAATAATGTTTTACCGTCCGCCTATAACTTAAAGCTTATAGCGGTTTTTTTATTTAATTAAAAAATCGCCGGTTAAGGCGATTTTTATTATATCAGTTAACTATTATTATTTTTTTCTTTTCATTAAAATAACAATAATAATAACTATTAAAATTATTACAATAATCCAAAGAATATATGAATTATACCAATTATTATCTTTCTCCTCAAAATTACCCATAACTCTTCCGGTATCTTGATCATTTACCGTTACTTCATCTACAGATACTGTTGAAGTTGGAGGTAAAACTTCTTCCGCTGATGTCTCTGTCTCTTGTGTGGTCGTTTGTCCTTCAGATTTAATCTCAGCAGTTACGGGAGTTTTAACCGTTTCTGCTTCCGGGCTTGGAACAGCTTTTACTTCCGCTTCAATAACTGTTGTCGATTTTATTACATAACTTCCGCCAGAAGATGCAGTTGATAAGGATTTGCCTTCACCAATAACATCAACTCCGCCAATTGTTACGCTTGCATTTCCAGCCTTCTCCGCTTTGACATTAATTGTAATCAATGTTTTTCCAGCTGTCGTGCCAGATGGTATTCCAACCAAAAAATGAGGATTATCACATGAAGGTGTAAGTTGTGCGATTAAACCGCTAGCAACCGTAATGCTTTTGCATTCTAAGCCATTAAAATTCAGCGTACCTTCTGCGGCGAAAACTTTTTCAACAGAAGCACTCACACCAACGGTAACATTGAAACTGTCGCCAACATTTTTGGTTAGGCTTGCTGGTGAGACATAAAGCGAAGTGCCTGAAGCATTAACGTTAGCAACAAAACCAAATACCGCAAATAAGATGAATGCTGAAAAAATTACTGCTATTTTTGTTTTTTTCATACTTTGAAATTATTAATTTACGCTCCACTGAGACATTAATAAGGCAAAATCATATTTATCAACCTTTTTATCACCGTTTAAATCAGCAATATTATCTCCAGTTTCTCCCCAATTAGCCATCATCAATGAAAAATCATATTTATCAACTGCTCCGCTTTTATTAATATCACCGATTGAATAAGTTGTTTCTGCTGGAGGAGTTCCTCCGCCTCCGCCTCCAGGGGCTGGAGGAGTGGGAGGCGTTGGTGGGGTTGGAGGGATCGGCGGTGTTGTAGTTGAAATATTTATAATATAAGCAAATGTTGCTACTGATGATTGATTATTGTTGGCATAGCAAGAAACCGCTTTAATTGTTTTGGATGTTGTTATCGGAATAGCCACTCCATAACTCAATGAGTTGCCAGAGGCGCTACAAGTAGGCATACTGCCATCAAATGTGTATTTAATGGAAGATGCCCCGCTAGCCGTTAAAATCACATCCTGAGCCGAAGTATAAGTTCCTGCAGAAGGACTGGCCACAGGAGCTGTAATAACTGTTCCGTTTATTCCCGATTCAATTCCGGTATTTAAATTGCCAGTAACTTCTGAGGCGTTTGTCCCCACTGCCATCCCAAGGAGCATAACTCCCAGGGATGCTATAGTTAAAATTTTAAAATTTTTCATATTTTTAGTATTCCATATCGTTAGTTTCTATTCCATAACTGGTTGAATATGAGCCACCTGGCGTTCCGGTCGGAACTCTGACTTCAACAGTAATTATAATTTGTCTGCCAAGCTGATCATCATTTAAATCCCCAGTTAGATACATCGCCGAAGAATACTCATTTGCTTCTTCAACTACAATTGGACCTTCATTTTCAGACTGCTCAGAATAGAATCTAATATTTCCACCGGCAGAAATGACATTGCTTCCGCTTACGAGATCAGCAAATTTCATTCTGAGTGAAAGCTCATCATTTGGAACAGTGACATAAAAGTTCCACTTCCAGCCATCTTCCCACTGTCCGTTTGCTTCTGCAAATGCCTCAAGTGCGGTTATTGATGTGACTTCCAAAACAGTGCTGTCATCAACTGTCATAAAGCCATAGCTTGAATCACTATTTTCCATTAAATTTCCAGCTTCATCAGCAACATCACCCGAGACAAAAATGTAGTACGAAGTTGATAAATCCAAATTAACAACAGGATTAATTACTGCGCGAGTTCCGCCATTTTCAATACTGATTGAAACAGGCACAACAATAGATCCTTCTCCTGATCCGCTTCTTAATTCGATGTTATCTGTTGTCAAAGTCGTAGCCATCATTGCTTCTGAAAAATCCACATAAGGTCTAACATTAAGAGCTACGCCATCTTGCTCGTCAGGTGAAAAACTGACAACATATGGAGCAGTCACATCAGCAATATTCTCAGCAGTTGTAAAGCCGGAATTTTCATTACCAATCACTTCAGTTAAATTATTGCCGGCTCTGTCTTTAATACCGGTTGTAACTACAAAATAATACTCTGTTGCGTAATCTAAATCAGCTTCGGGCATAAAATATACTTTTTGATTTCCTTCTGCCAAAACCATGCCGGCAACTTGTGTATCCGTAGCTAATGCTGTTATCTCTTCGCCTTCACCCTCACTTACAACTCCGACTTTCATCAACTGAACATTATCAGCGTTTACAGTGTCAGTATCTAATGGTTCTGAAAATGTTAGGAATAATGGAGCTGTAATTGCGACGCCCGTGGCATTATTTTCAGGAGACATGGAAACAACATAAGGAGCTTCGATATCTGCCTGGGTAAATTCAACTGTCTTATTGCCCGGAGTCAAAATTCCGCTTGTAGCTGTGATATTTACAAAGCCAGGAGTGGTTTTTGTTAGTTCGGTTGTAGCTTGACCATTTTCTAGGGTTAAAATAGTTGCTCCCAAAGCTCCCCCGTTATCTGCGCTCAAAGCTACAACTGTGCCGCTTTGATTTGTGGTTATGTGATCCCAATGATCTTTGCCATGTACTGTAACATCACTTGTCTCAGCTGTTGTTATTGGTGAAGTTGCTGAAACTGTGACTTTTTCAATCTCAGCTGGGACTACAGTTACATTCTGAGTGGCTGAAGAACAATTTCTAGAAAAATCGCAAGCTGTCCAAGTGACTACAGTAGTGCCTACCGGGAAACCGTCGGGAGCATCATTTGTAATTTCTGGATCTGCATCAACTGCGTCGGTCGATGTTGCCCAACCGAGCTCTACGGTTGAATCAAAACCATTGGCTACAAAATCATCAATATCAGCCGGAGCTGTGATTTCTGGAGCTATTGTATCCTGAACTTTTACATTGAAAGTTGATTCTGAAGTATTTCCTAATGAATCCGTGGCTGTGCATGTAACTTCGGTATTACCCAATGCAAATTGAGATGTAGATGATGGACTGCAAGTAACAGCGACAGGGCCGTCAAAAATATCGTTAGCTAATGGATTCTCATATTCTACAATTGCGCCATCAATTGAAGTAGCTTCTGCGACAACCTCGGCATGTTCTTCAATCATTGGAGCAACCGCGTCAATAACAATGGCTTTATTAGCTCCCAAAGAATTTGTTGCGCCTGGAGTTGGCAAATTCAAATTTGCATCATTGCCGGCTAAATCCTTGATTGTTCCGCCGTTTGGTTTCAAAGCATCAGAAGCTGAATAATCCAAATCGGCAGAAACATCATTTACCTGGACAGTATAATTAAAAGTTAATTTTGTGCCAGTTCCTGTAGATTCTGGCTTATTGGTTGCAAAAAATATATCTTGGCCGATATCTCCAGCTTTTAAGTAATATGCATAAGAATATTCACCCATAACCAATCCCTGATTATTGCCATTTGCATCAATTAACTCTGGAGTAGTAAAACCATCACCATCGTTTTGGACGAATTTTACTCCGCCGTCATTGTAAGTGATTCCAACCTTTGAGCCGTTGGTGGCGATTGAAGGAGATGAACCAGCTCCAAGATTTACTACTGACCAAGTTGGAGTTGAAGGATCAACGTATTTAATTCCACCTGCGTTATATGCAATTCTTGGCTCGTTATTAGAATTAAGTGTCAAAGAATTTTTATTTAATGTGCCTTTGGCACCAGATGAGCTGAAGCCTTCGCCGGCGTTAGTTTTATAGACTACGCTATAAGTATTATAACATTCATATCCACAATATATTTCATGAAAATTACCCAAAACATGATATTTTCCATTACCATCAACTTTTAATACTGGGTTTGTATGATAGCTTCTATAACTACTATCCATAATATTCACCGGAGCCATAAAAGATTCGCCAATATTATTTGTATATACTATATCATCATGATTTCCACCATCTGAATCCATGGAAAAAGCAATGTGAGCCTTATTATCACCATCAACATCAATATCAGGGGAGCTTCCGGCAGAAACAACTGTAACTGCTGTCCAATCAGCTCTTGTAGCAAAGACTACATTTCCACCAGCAACATAAGTGACTTGAGCGACGCCGTTTGAACCGACTGCAATTGATGGCGAAGAACCTGCGCCAACCAACTCTTCAGCCACTCCGACCGAATTGCTGTAATAAACACTTCCGCTTCTGACATATACTCTATGAATTGTGCCGTTTCTCTCAGCAATATCAACATCTGATTCATTTGCAGAAGTATCGGTGAGCTGAACAATATTTGATAATGTTTCCAAAGGCTCGGAACCAGAGCCATCCGGATCAGAAGCCCCGACATATACTGCAAATCTGTCTTCACCGACTCCCATTCGTAGTAGAGGCTCACCGGTTACCAACACAGTTTCATCAAACTCAACATCTATTGGAATTATAGTTCCAACCGTGTAAGCGCCATCAGCATATTCTGAATCAACATTAAGCGCTGTTGGAGCAGTTGCATCATAAGTAATATTGGTATTTGTATATGTTCCCTCATTACCTGACATATCTGTGCCGTTAAAAGTGATAGTGTGAATGCCGTCGCTTAAAACAATACCGGCATTAGCCAAAGAAGCAGATAAAATCGTGTGCGAGCCAATAGCTAATTCACTGCCACTTAAAGTGTAAACCAACCCTTCCGGGCTATTAAATACAATCGAGCCACTCTCTAAAGCTTCGCTCAAAGCATAGCTGACAGTAAAATCAGCTTTAATAATGTCATCCATAGCGGGAGAAGTAGCACTGAAAACAGGGCTTGTTGTATCAATAACTGTTACAACAAAAGTAACTTCATCTGCAATATTTCCACTAGAGTCTGTTTTTGTACAAGTTACAGTGGTTGTACCCAAATAAAAAGTTGAACCATCAGCCGGCACACAGATCGAGGGCAAATCGCCATCGACTGAATCGTGCGACATCGGCGCGACAAATCCGACTCCAGCTCCTAAAGTTGGATCTGTAGAAGCTTCAATATTTAAAATATCTGCATGAGAATCAATTATTGGTTTTGTTGTATCTATAATCACAACTGTCTGAATTGCAGTTGCAGAATTTCCGCCGTGATCAGTAACTGTCCAAGTTACTGTTGTTGTCCCAACTGGAAAACCATCTGTTGGAGCATCGTTTGTTTCAGCCGGATTTGCATCAGAAATATCAGAAACAACCGGAGTTCCAAGGTCAACCGGAGTTAATGGACCAGTTGCTTCTTTTGTAATATCATCAGGAGCAGTTATTTTTGGTGATGTTCTATCAGTTATTTCAATATTAAAACTGGAAGTTTGAGTATTGCCTGAACTATCCGTTGCTGTGCAAGTAACTGTATTATCACCAAAAGCAAAAGTTGAGCTGGAAGCTGGCGTACATGAGACAGAAACAGCACCGTCAATGTTATCAGTTGCCAAAGGTGTTACATATTCAACTACTGCGCCATCATGTGATGTTGCTTCAACCGAAATATCTTCGTGAAAATCTATTTCCGGCTTAGTTGTATCAATAAAATTTATTACAATATCGCCAGTAGCGTTTAAATCTCCGGTATAAGCATTTACAACCAAAGAAACACTTCCCTTTCTATTATAACTAAGAAGTCGTGTGACATTTCCATTTAATGTTTTTCCGGTGCCAGTTATCAATAAATCCCCAGGCACAGAAGGCGTACCAACTAAACTAACTTCAACCCCATTTGGTACCAAATTTCCATGAGCATCTGTAATAGTAATTATTAACTCCACCTGAGAGCCTAAAAGTGAAGCCTCAGGAGTTGCGTTACTTGCAACAACTGTAGCTTTTCTTGGATCACTTGTATAAAAAGTGACTTCTGGATGAGTATTCAACGTAACTCCATTAACAACAACAGATATCGTCTTTATGCCTACTTCTGTTGATTGGACAGTTGCGCTTGTCTGGCCCAATGCATTAGTTGAAGCGCTTGGACCAGTAATTGTATTTGCTCCGGTAGCAGAAACTACAACATCTAATGCAGGAATGCCTGCAATTGGATTGCCAGCACTATCTTTAACCGTAACAAGGATTGTTGCAATACCACCTTGCGTAGGAACATAATTTCCGCTTACTGTTACAGAAGAATTTATCGCGCTTGCTATTGGCATAGCTGTAACTGATACATCATCCAAATAAAAAGAATCATTGTTTGAATTTATATGTGCCTTGAAACGAAACCTAAAATTTGGATTATTGTTTGCAGCCTCAGGCAAAACATGTGAGACTTCAATCCATTGGTTAATTATTTCTCTATTAGTGTAGTCTGCCAATTGACTCCAATTGTTTCCACCATCTATTGAATATTCAACATAAATATGATCATTGGCCTCCAAACTGTCTATTCTATAAAAGTAATTCAGTTTTACACCCCTAAAATTAACAGTTGAAATATTTTTCTGTAAAACATCATCATTGGTATAAGTATTTCCTTTTACCTCAGCTAAATATGCACTACCGTTATTAGCATTTTCATTATCATATGACCAATTGTCGTCGCTATTTGACCATAGCGAAAAGTTATTTTGCACTTCAAATCCGTCACTAAAAATTGTTGCCGCTGAAGCACCATTTGCGACAACAAAAAAACCGCTGGCAATAAAAGCCACCGCGGCTAATAAAAAAAATCTTTTTCTATATAATTTACTTCCAAAAGGGAAGCAAACCATAGATATCAAACGTTTCATTCTTTATATTTATTAATTATTAAAACCTTCGACAAATCCATCGGAGGCTATATATAAATTATTTAATTGTCCACTTGTTTTTAATGTACGGTTTTAGAAATACTTTGTCAAACAAACTTATCCACTTTTTTATTTAATTAAAAAATCGTCACTTCAGCTTGCTAGCCAAAGTGACGATAAAATTTAGTCCTTCATCACATCGACGACCAGATATCCGTAAGCCTCAAAATACTTGTCTTTGGTCGCGGAGATTACGTGGTTGGGAAGATTCGGTGGCGTTGATTCCTTATCCCAGCCGATTTGTTCCAGATAATCACGAACGAACTGTTTGTCGTAACTTCTCTGCGCTTGACCCTCCTTATATCCTAGCATCGGCCAGAATCTCGAACTGTCGGGAGTAAGCACTTCATCAATAAGCATAAGATTGCCATCAGTGCTAACGCCAAATTCAAACTTGCTGTCGGCAATAATAATGCCTCGCTTTTCTGCATACTCAGCACCCTTTTTATAGAGCGCCAATGATGCATCTCGAACTCTTGCCGACAAATTCTTTCCGCACAATTCCTCCATTTGCGCGAAAGTAATGTTTTCGTCATGGCCGGTTTCCGCCTTCGTGGAGGGCGTAAAAATCGGCTCAGGCAAACGACTTGCCTGGACTAAGCCGCAAGGCAGTTTGATCCCGCAAATTTCCCCGGTATTTCTGTACTCCTTCAACCCGCTTCCTTCCAACCAGCCCCTGACAATACACTCCACTGTAAGGGGTTTTGCCCTCTTAACAAGCATGGAGCGCCCCTCCAGGAGACTTCGAAACTGCTGCCACTCGGCGGGAAAATCACTTACATTAGTCGAGATCATGTGGTTGGGAATAATGTTCCCTAAGGCCCTAAACCAAAAAGCTGACATTGAAGTCAAAATTGTTCCTTTGCCAGGAATACCTTCGGCCATGACATGGTCAAAAGCCGAAATCTTGTCCGTAGCGACAATAATCATATTGTCGCCAGCGCCATACACATAGCGCACCTTGCCAACCTTTTCAGGTTTTATTCCCAAGTTCAATTCCAAAAGTGCATTCATAACTGTCTCCTTCCAGTGTTTAACAACCGTTATATATTCATACAACAATCCTAATCCGATGTCAACGCTAATTCAACTTCTGAAACAGATTTTATTTTTACCAATTTTGACCTTAAAACTTTTGCATTATGCCATCCGCTAACGTACCAAAGCAAATGTTTGCGCAATTCCACCAAGCCATAATCCCCTTTTGAACGTGAAACGGCCTTTGCATGTTCAACCGCAACTTTAATTATTTTTTTATTGCTAAAATTTTTGTAACTGCCTTTTGTTAAATAATCCTTTATCTGCTCAAATATCCAAGGCTTTCCGTAAATTCCTCTGGCAACACCAACGCCATCAACTTT
Source organism: uncultured Gammaproteobacteria bacterium (assembly GCA_964350585.1). Lineage (GTDB taxonomy): Bacteria > Patescibacteriota > Patescibacteriia > 2-01-FULL-39-33 > 2-01-FULL-39-33 > JBAYJM01. Next base: position 27,802 of record CAYGKC010000005.1, on the reverse strand, counting down.
TGCTTTTTCAATCATTATTTTTGCGTCTTCAGGTGTATTAATTCCTCCGTTTCCAAGAACAACTATTTTTAGATTTTGCTTCTTGAGTTCTTTGACGCATTTTTTTATCATCTCATAATCTATTTCTCCGCTAAATAGTTGTTCATATGATCTGCCATGGATCATAACCGCAGAAATTGGCAAATCTTTAACGTAATTAATAAAATCAAGAGCCGTTATGTTTTCTTTTGATCCTGCTGTTTTTTTTATGGAAGTTCTAAGCTTTATTGAAACCGGTAATTTTGTGCCAGTCAAAACGGCTTCTATAATTTCCCTGGACTTTGGAAGATCACGCATCAGCATAACGCCTCCGCCGTGGCCTGCCACTTTTTTCGCAGGACAGCCAAAATTTATATCAATGCCGTCAAACCCAGCACTTTCGCAAATTTGTGAGGCTTTAGTGAATCTTTGTGGATATTTGCCAAATAATTGAACTACTACCGGATGTTCTTTTTTTGCAAACTTTAAAAATTCCAAAGTTTTTTTGGAGTCATAAAATAAACCGTCAGCAGAAACCATTTCCGTATAAACAACATCTGCGCCATATTTAAGACACATCTGTCGAAAAGCTGAATCAGTAATTCCGGCCATTGGCGCAAGTGCAAGTATCGGTCCGCCAGCCGACGGTTTTATTTTTTGCCAAAAATTTTTCATATCAAAAAATTATATCAGTTTTATGCTTAATTTTCAACTTTGACAAAATATTTAAAATAAGTAAAATATACTATGTATACGTATTATTTAGGTTTGCAACTGGATTAAGGAGGAGATTCCATGAGTAAACGACCTGTCTGTACTTCTATTTTTACGTTGTTGGAAAAGGATGGAAAATTTTTCCTTTGGAATACGACCGAAGGCTTCTACAAATGGGGGCCGGTAAAACAAAGGACAAATGCAATAGTTAAGCATTCAGGAGTGAGTCTTGTCAAAGTATCTGGCATTATTGCTAATTTTGGCAAAACAAGTTTGGAAAAGGCGCAACAGCTTGCTCTCGATATTTCACTGCTTTATGAGCGAATGGGCTTTGAAGTATCGCTTGATGGTCCCGAAAGCGCAGAGGGCATTGAACTTTTGGCCGTCGAACAGTGGCTTGAAGATGACCGTCCATCATTTCTCAAATCTCGAATTTGCTCGGACGGCATTGCAGCTTCACAACTGCTTTCAAACAGACCTTAAAGAATAAAAAGTTTAAACCGGATTGCCCAAAGCTTTCCGGTTATTTATTTAAATAAGTTGACATTTAATAAAATATAGTATAATAATATATTAGTTCTTTTACTGCGAAAGGGTAAATAAATTGGACCAGAAAAAAATTTCCGGTACTATTGCCATGTGGATGGGAATAGCCATGGTTACAATTGGAATGGGAAGCCAGGTATGGAAAAACTACAATGATAAAGGATGCGGTATAACGATTCTAATGATCATTCTCCCAATGGCAATGCTCATATGTAGAATATGGCATGCCAAAGTAATAAAAAATCCGTATATGCTAATACCGGATGCTGTTGGCTTATGCGCTTTAACAATTTTGTTAACGCAGTACATTTGCTACTTTTAAGCTTAAACCCGAGTCACCAAACGTTTGGTGACTCTTTTTACTATTTTTTCTTCAGCTTATATCCTTCTTTTGTATCTTCAATAATATATCCCAGTTTATCAATTTGATCCCGCAACTCATCTGATTTCTTAAAATCTTTTTCTGCTCTGGCTTTTAACCTTTCTTCTGCCAAATTAATCGCCTCTTTTGGAATTTCTTCTTCTTTAACTTTTCCCAAACTTAATCCCAAAACCTTATCAAAATCAAAAATTGTCGCTTTTTTATCTTCATCACTTAAATCGCTTTTTATAATCTCCCAAACCAACGCAATAACTTTCGGCATTGCCAAGTCATCATTTATATATTTCAAAAATTTCTCCTTAGAATCTTTATTTACCTTTCCAATATTTTTAATGCTTGTAATAAAATCATTTAATTTGCCTCTGGCAATTTTGGCTGATTGAAGACCTTGCCAAGTAAAATTAATCTGGCTTCTATAATGTGATGTCAAAAATAAATATCTCAAATCAAGCGCGTTAAATCCCCTTTCCTCCAAGTCAGAAATTGTAAAAAAATTGTTTTTTGACTTGCTCATTTTTTCGCCTTCCACCAGCAAAAATCTGGTATGAAACCAATAATTTACAAACTTGGCATTATTGGCCGATTCGCTCTGGGCTATTTCGCATTCGTGGTGCGGAAAAATATTATCTTCTCCGCCGGTGTGGATATCAAAAGTCTTGCCGAGGTATTTTATAGACATAGCACTACATTCAATGTGCCAGCCGGGAAAACCCTTTTTACCAAAAGCATCCCATTCCATCTGCCTTTTTTCGCCTTCCGCTGAAAATTTCCAAAGAGCAAAATCAGTGGCATTCTTTTTTTCTGAATTAATTTCAATCCTGGCGCCTTCTTTTAATTTTTCTAAAGTATTGCCGGATAACTTGCCATATTCTTTGAATTTTGAAGTGTCAAAATAAATGCCATCGGAAATTTCATAGGCATAATGTTTTTTCAAGAGTGTTTGAACAAGCTTAATCATTTCCTTTATATGATCAGTCGCTTTAACAACAACTGTCGGCTCGAGAAAATTCAGCTTCTTTCTATTTTCAAAGTATATTTTTGTAAAGTAATCGGCGATTTCCCAGGCGCTTTTACCGGATAGTTTTGCAGCTTTTTCCAATTTATCTTCGCCTGTGTCAGCATCTGAAGTCAAATGTCCAACATCAGTAATATTTAAAACGTGCTTCACCTTTATTTTTTGGTACTCCAAAACCCGCCTTAAAATATCGCTGTTAAAATAGTTCCAACCATGGCCAATGTGATCAAAGTTGTAAACAGTGGGGCCGCAAGTATACATCCCAATATGACCTTTTTTTATAGGCTTTATTTCTTCTTCTATTTTAGTTAATGAATTATAAATTTTTAGCATATGTTTTACTAATTTTATGTTTTTTTTGTACTTTTTGCAAGTAAAAAAAATATGAATAAAAAAAACGGCAACAATCGTTGCCGAGATAATATTGAGAAAATTGCTAAGCCACGCCTCTGGAACACCTTGGCAGGTAAGCTCTGGCTAAAGCCAAAATTGCAGCAACAGCTTCGGAATTTGAAGTCGCATCTCCCATACCGCAAGGCCCCTCAATGACAAACCGATGGTTTGGATGGATAAATTGCTGTGAAACAAATCTGATCTTTGATTTTGCTTCAATAAATTCAAATTCAAGCCAAATTGTTTCCATAATTTCTTTAATGCAATCAAAAACTGTATTTCCCTTGGCGGAATACCAAACACCGTCTGAGGAAATAACAAATATACTCATCCCTTCTACGTTGATTTCAACGGTTACTTTTTTAACCATCAAACCTTCAATGCATTCATACATTGGCCGTCCTCCTTCTTTAATGTCCTATTAAAAATCCGCTTATAACGGTTTACCTTCATAAGTACTATTTCAAATGTTCACTTAAAAGTCAATTACTTTTTAAGCAATGGGTCACTTGGATTATCATAAGGAACATTATAATACTGTAAAATAAATTTCCCTACCGCTGAAAAAACAGGTGCGGCAACAGCTTCTCCAGTCTTTCCGTATTCTGGTTCCATTATACTCACAAATATAACAAATTTAGGATCAGAATACGGTCCAAAACCGATAAATGATCCATTGATTATGCTATTGTCTTGATAACCTCCGCCTTTTTTAGGAATCTGGGCTGTACCAGTTTTTCCTCCTATCCTGTAGCCGGGAATTTTTGCATTATTCGTTTTGTTTTCAATGACACTTACCATCATTGCTGAAATTAATGAAGAAGTTTTAGGCGTAATTACCTGCCTTACAATCTTCGGCAAAATTGTTTTAACGGCTTTTCCATCCTTTATAATTTGGCTCACAATATATGGTTGCATTAATTTACCGCCATTAACAAGCGCTGA